>NZ_CP087112.1:3331677-3634557 GCF_025643255.1 Halomonas sp. 7T
GGTGGGAAGATAACAAAATCCAGATTCGCCGTTCCCGGCGTATCGGAAGGTGACGTCAATACGGTAAAAATTGACGGGTCCGGATGGTCGAAGCTCACCGTATTGATGGTGTTAAAATTAGCGAGATTATATTTGTACGGTGCGCAGTTGCCGTGCCACGCCACCACATCTAACGGCGAATGGTTGAGTTTAGTTTCCCAGAAACGACCAGAGAACTTTGCGACTAAGCGGTAGTCACCCTCTAGATATTCATAAGCCGCGACTGGGCTTTGGAAGTCACGCGGGTTTGCCAAACCATTCGCCCCAATGGGGCCGAGACCGGGTAGCTCTAACGGGCTGCCGTAGTTCTCGCAAATATACCCGCGTGCTGCGTCGACACCCTGCGCTTTACGCACTTGGAATTTCACGCCGCGGGGAATAACAGCAATTTCACCGTTATCAATCTCAAGTTCACCAAACTCGGTGCGCAGACGAATAGCACCCAACTGCGGAACGAAGAGCAGTTCGCCATCTGCGTTGTAGAAAAAACGCTCGGTCATGTCTTCATTGAACGTATAAACATGTACGCCCACGCCAGCTTGGGTGCCTGCATCTCCGTTGACCGCAATGGTGAATAAACCATCAATAAAGTCAGTCGGTGCATCCGGTATTGCAACGGGGTCCCAACGCATTTGGTTAGGGTCGGCTGCTGGGCGCTCTAATGGGGCGGTGTGTACGTTGTTATTTTCTAGTGGCTGGTAAGCACTTTGAACCACCGAAGGGCGAATGCGGTAAAGCCAGCTACGGAAGTTCTGATGACGCGGTGCTGTAAATGCGGAGCCAGTAAGCTGTTCTGCATATAAACCGTAAGCGCACTTTTGCGGTGAGTTTTGCCCAATCGGTAGTGCCCCTGGCAGCGCTTCGGTTGAAAAGTGGTTATGAAAGCCGTTTTGATACTTTAATTGTTCAGTCATTGTTAATTCCTGCTTTATTTGAACGTTATTTTAATAAACCTGCCTTTTTATAAACCTAAGGCGCGGCTATTGATCGCCATCACCCACCGCATAGGACATCGCTTCTTCCAGCACCGCCTGGTCGCCGATGTGGTTAGCCAGTAGCAAAATCAAGCGCGCATTGATGCGTTCGCTGTCGGCTTCGCTGCGGTCGCGGTGTAGAGCGGTGAGTGCCGCGTAAAAAGCATCCGGGTCAGTAAAGTTGGGATTTAATTCAAGCCTTGGCATGGCAACGCTCCTGAAAGGTAGTGTCAGCGGTACCCGCAAGATAAACGCCCAGCGCGCGGTCTAATGCGTCTTCAACCTGGTGGGCAGTGACGGCGTGCCAGCGAGCAGTAACGTGCTGGTCAGGACGGATAAGGTATCCAGCCCCTGCTTTCAGGCCGTATCGCTGGGTGACGAGTTCTTCAACATCGTCCACCACGGTGGTGCGTGGTAGCGTGCTAAGCACCTGCGGCGTGGAGCCAACGATCACTAGGCTGATATCGGGGCGACGCTCTAGCAGAGTATCCAGGTCGTTCAACAAAGTAGCAGCGTATTGTTCATCAACGCGGCCATCGAGTAGCAGTGTAAACCCATTGCCAAACTGGTTGAGCAGCCAAGCGCTCTCTTCGCCTATTTGAATAGGAGCGTCTTTAATGGGACTGCCAGGGCGCAGCTCGCTTGGGCCACCGTCCACATCGGGCGTATTGAGCGGTGAGTGGTCATAGCGACACGGCATAGAGAGGCGGCCGCTGTTGACCAGGCTGCGTGCAAAGGGGTGTTTCTCGGCTAGTTCCAGCGTCACATCGCGGAACACGTGGCTGATGTGGCTCTTTGGGGTAATAAAGTCGGTGGCGCGGGTAGAGTTAAGAAGGTTTTCTGCCGCGCCGTGCTGGCGCTCAGTGTTATAGGTGGTCAAAAGCGATGCTGGCGCTTGCTGTTTGAGCACTCGAGCAAGCTTCCAAGCCAGGTTATCCACGCCTTGCAGAGCGCCGTTGGCACCCCGGGCACCGAAGGGGGAAACCTGATGAGCCGCGTCGCCCATAAATATCACGCTGTTGTGAATAAAGTTATCCATCTTTCGGCAGCGGAAGGTGTAGACGCTGGCCCACTCAAGCTCGAACTCCACGTCTGGTCCAAGCATGGCTTGTACCCGTGGGCGAATGTTCTCTTCTTTTTTCTCTTCTTCCGGGTCAGCGTCCCAGCCCAGCTGGAAGTCGATACGCCACACATTATCGGGTTCTTTGTGCAGCAACACCGATTGATTGGGGTGGAAGGGTGGGTCAAACCAAAACCAGCGCTCTGTAGGGAAGTCTGCCTTCATCACCACATCGGCAATCAAGAAGCGGTCTTGGAATACCTGGCCTTTGCACTCAAGGCCCAACATGTCGCGGATTCGGCTGTTAGCGCCATCCGAAACAAGAAGATAGTCACAGGTCAGCTGATAATCACCATCTTGAGTGGCGACTTTAATGGCGGTACGTTCTGGCTGAGCATCAACCTTGATAACGTCGTGTTTCCAGCGCAGGTCAATTTGTTCAGCAAAGTCGTGAGTTCGATTGACCAAAAACTCTTCAAAGTAATACTGCTGTAAATTAATAAAGGCCGGAATACGATGGCCGTCCTCGGGTAGCAGGTTGAAGTCGTAGACTTCGCGGTCTTGGAAGAAGACGCGACCGTGCTGCCAAGTGACGCCTTTTTCAAGCATCGGCTCGACGCAGCCCAGGCGGTCTACAATTTCCAGTGAACGCTTGGCAAAGCACAGCGCCCGGGAGCCCACGCTAACGGTGTTGTTGTCGTCAAGGACAATGGAGTGAATGCCCTGCTTAGCTAAATCAATAGCGGCGGCAAGGCCGCTGGGCCCGGCACCGACAATTACCACCGGGCAATGGCGCATTTCTTGTGCATCGAGTTCAGGCGGGCGTCGGTAAGGATAGACAGGATTTTTATAGGTAGTTGGCATCTATTGCTCCCCTGCAGCGTCAGGTGCAAGGCACCCGACGCTGGGCGTGATCAGTGGGTGTCACTCATTAAGGCACTTACTGATTTTCGACAGCATCCTGCAGCGAATGCCACATCGCGGTATCGCGTTCTGCCGTCCAAATGCGGGGGTCTGGGTATTCGCCGCCGGCTTCGTCATAGCAGCGAGTAATATCGAAAGGCACGCAGTGATCGAAGATGACCCAGTGGCCATACTTCGGCTTCAGTAATGCGTACGTTTCTGCGTAGCACTCGGAGAGCGATTTGCCCGCTGCCTTGCCGGCTTTGACGCTGCCGTACATATCGTTCAAGAAGTCGCGGGTGCCTTGAATGGCTTCCTGGCACTGTTCGGCAGTTTGCAGCGCATCGCCGCGACCGGGCACCAGCTTTTGAGGCTGCATGGCTTGCAGGCGGTCAAGCGTGGCCGGCCAGTACTCGTGGTAAGCGTCACCGGTATAAGGAGTGGCACCATACTCAACGAGGTCACCGGCAAACATGATTTTTTCTTTCGGTAACCAGACGATGGTGTCGCCCTTGGTGTGACCACGGCCCAAGTGGATGATCTGTACCTCGCGCTCACCCATGAAGACGGTTAGTTTTTCCTGGAAGACGATGGTTGGCCAAGTCAAACCAGGGACCGAATCGACGCCTTTAAACAGGCGCGGGAAGCGACCAACTTCTGATTCATAGTCTTGCTGGCCACGCTCTACAATCAGATCGTAGGTGTTCTGGCTGGCGTAGATATTCTCAGCATCGTACGCCGAAGCGCCAAGAACACGCACCGCGTGGTAGTGGCTCATGACCACATGTTTAATCGGCAGGTCAGTCACCTCGCGGATACGGCGGATGACATCCTGAGCCATGATGGGCGTTGCCTGGGTGTCGATAACCATTACGCTGTCATCGCCAATCACGATGCCGGTGTTGGGGTCGCCTTCAGCCGTGTAAGCGTAGAGCCCTTCTGCCAGCTTGGTGAAACTGATCTGTTTCTCTTCGGTATCGGCATGGGATGCGAATTTCTTGCTCATGGTATCTCCGGTGCTATCAGGGTGATTCAGATCGTTGTATGTCAGGAGGATAGTTTCTTATGAAACTAAATGTCCAGCATGCTGTAAGATCGTTAGGTTGTGTGCTGCAAGTTATTCGCAATAAATCTCAAATAAACAGCAATTTATTGCAAAATAAGACCTAGGTCTAATAAACAAAATCTTTAAATTAGTTGCAAGAGAGATCATATGGCGGCAGTGTTTCATTTAGTATTAGTTTTATAGAGGCTTGCTAATTTAACGATAAATAATGTCAGTGGCGTTTTTAGATGTGTTTGCCGTTATTTCGCCACTATTTCCGTCATTATGTCGCCAGGGGATCTTTCGAAAGGTGGGCTTAGTGTGTAATAGGTGCGTTGCTGGTGCTCATATTCCCAGCTATCGTGCTGTATTTTTGTTACTCCCCACCGATAAATGACGGCTCTAGGAGAAACACCATGACGATGGATAAAGCGGGCAGCGAGTCATCCTCTCAATCTTCGGCCAGGGCAGAGTTAGACCTTAATCAGTTTCTACCCTATCAACTGAATCGCTTAGCAGATCGGATCAGCCAAGCGCTTGAGGCACTTTATGCTGAGTCTTATCAGCTCAATATCGCGCAATGGCGCGTGCTTGCGTGGCTCAGCCACTGCGATGATCTAACGGCAAAGAAGGTCTGTGCCTATACCAATATGGATAAGGCGCGCGTGTCTCGGGCTATTCAGTCGCTAGAAGAGCGTGGGCTAATCAACCGTACGCCCTCACAGCAGGATCAGCGGTTACATGACTTACAACTAACGACAGCCGGACAAGCGTTACTCAATAAGCTAGTGCCCGAAGCCCAGGCGTGGGAAGCCGAACTAGTGTCGACCCTGAGCGTTGGTGAATACCGTGACCTACTTAATACAATGCGTAAGCTTGAACGGCAGTTAGAGAGGATCGGCTAAAGCACATATGCACAGCTCTCTTGGTTTTCTATGCCAGTTATCACGCTGTTTTCGATTGTGGCGTGTCGCTTATGGGCTTTTGGAAATAAATTGTGTAACAAAAAAGGTGAGTTAGAAAAGTGATCGATAGCCACAATGATGAATTGCTAAAAGGCGAATTGATTTTAGGTAAGTATTTGTAATTTAAAATAATAATTTATCACTATACTTAAGTATCATCATCTATTAGTCGATGGGTCGTTGCGCGATCCACGTTTCTGCAGGCATTGTGATAAGTAACGTGATTCGAGTATTTTTTTTATTATAAAAATAAGGTATCACGTTTTGCGCTCCCAGTTCGCGACGACCAGAGGAAAGACAAATGAACAAAACAACAAACCTGATGATTGGTGCTATCGCCGCCGCAACGCTAAGCACCTCTGCCTTAGCACAAACAACCATCACCGTGAGTACCTGGGCTGGCCCTAATCACGGCATCAACACCATCGTATGGCCAACGTGGAAAGCGTGGATTGAAGAAGCCACGGAAGGACGCGTAACGGTAGACGTGATACATGATATGGGGCCTCCCGTTTCCCAAATGGAAATGGTCGCTGATGGTATTGCTGATGCAACTTGGGTTTTCCACGGCTATAACACAGGCCGCTTTCAGCTAACCAAACTTCCAGAATTCCCCACCTTTCAAGAGTTTTCATCAGAAAATGCCTCCAGCGCTTACTGGCGCACTCACCAAGAATATTTGGCAGCCGCTGGCGAACACCGCGGCGTTGATGTAGTGGCTGCGGGTGTTCATGGTCCAGGCTGGATCTTCAGCAGCGAGCAGTACGACACCTTAGAAGACATGAAAGGCAAGCGAATTCGTGTGGGCGGCGGCGTAATGGGCGATCTCTCCAATGCCCTGGAGCTGACCGGCGTTGCACTACCGCCTACAGGCGTTTACGAAGCAGGCTCACAAGGTGTTATCGACGGTGCCATGCTGGTGCCTGAAGGGCTGCGCAGTTTCCGTGTCGCGGAGATTTTCCCCTACACCCTCAAAGTGGATGGTGGTTTCTATCGCGGTAGTTTCACTATCGTCGTTAATCCGATGATCTGGGATGAGATGTCGTCTGAGGACCGTGAAGCCGTCGAATCTGTCTCTGGTGAGCGTTTGTCACGCCTGTTCGGCTACATGATGGATGTCTCTGATGTGCGCGGTGTCGACTTTGCCGAAGAGCTTGGTCATACCTTTACTGAACTCGGTGACGAAGACCTTAATACCCTAAAAAGTATGAGCGACAGCATGATTGCTGAGTGGGCTGAGTCTGCTTCAGAAAACCGCAACGTGGACGCGATGGCCGCTATCGAATTTTATCGCGAGCAGCTTATCGCAGCAGCGGAAGAAGAGAGCGTCAGCAGCTTAGTACCTGCTGAATTAGTACCAGACGCAAACTAAGTTCCCACTAGCGCTGGACGGAGAGCGACCATGCAAACCCAAATGGCACGTGCGACGCGCGTTAGTCGGGTTCTGCAGATGATGTTAGAGGGGGTGGCAGGCGCTACCCTCTTTGGCATGATGCTGCTGACCACTGCTGACGTAGGCGGCCGCTACTTTTTTAATTCCCCGATTCTTGGTGCTGTTGAATTAACCCAGCTGATGCTAGCGGCGTTGGTGTTCCTATCGCTACCGGTCGTTTGTTGGCGTCAGGAGCATGTCAGTGTTGACCTGCTTGATGCTGTTTTTCCAGCAAGGCTTGTCTGGATACGTGAAGTGATCGTCAACCTGATCGTGACTGCTGCTCTCTGGGTGATGGCACAGCGGGTATGGTCGCTGGCAGAACGCGCGTTTTCTTGGGGAGATGTGACTGAGTTTCTTCGTATACCCCATGGCTATCTGATCGGTTTGATCGCCATCATGCTGGCGCTCTCAGCATTGCTGACCCTCATGCGAGCCGTTTTCTATTTGCTCGAAGGGCTGAAGGTAATTGAAAAAGGTGGCCCATTGAGCAAAGGAGAGCCCCATGACTGAAGCGCTGTACGGTTTCGCTGTTCTATTGATATTAGTGTTTTTGCGGGTGCCTCTGGCGTTTGCAATGGGTATCGTTGGCTTTGCCGGGTTCTATCTACTCACCGGTAACTGGAATGCGGCTGAGGCAATGGCGGCACGCCGGGTGGTAGATACCGCCATGGACTATGGCTTATCTGTTATTCCGTTGTTCATTTTAATGGGCAACTTTGTGTCTCATGCAGGATTATCCGATGCCTTGTTTCGAGCATCGAATGGCTTTCTAGGGCATCGTAAGGGCGGCCAGGCGATGGCGACGATCGTTGCTTGTGGCGGGTTTAGTGCAATCTGCGGATCGAGCTTAGCAACGTGCGCCACCATGGGCCGGGTTGCTATGCCGCAAATGCGCAAATATGGCTATAAAGATTCGCTGGCTGCCGCTTCCATTGCGGCGGGCGGTACGCTGGGTATCTTGATACCGCCAAGCGTCATGCTGGTGATTTACGGCATCCTAACCGAAACAAGTATTCGTGAGCTGTTCGCGGCTGGCTTTATCCCCGGTATTCTTGGCATTTTTCTCTACATTGGCGCTATCAAATGGGTACTTTGGCGCGACCCGAGCGCTGGCCCAGCGGCTGAAAGAGTGCCATGGGCAGAGCGGATCAAGGCGCTAAAAAGCGTAGGCAGTACGCTAGCGCTGTTTGTACTCGTGATTGGCGGTATTTACCTGGGCGTATTTACACCCACAGAAGCCGCCGGTATAGGGGCGATGGGCGCTTTCTTAATCGCGCTAATGCGCCGGGCGCTGACCCCTCAAGTGTTGATGAATGTATTGATGGACACCGTGCGCACGACAGCGATGCTGTTTGCAGTGGTGCTAACGGCGCTGATTTTCGCCAACTTTATCAACCGTGCAGGGCTGCCTGATGACTTGCTGGCACTGGTTAATGGTCTGAATGTGGCGCCTTTTGTGGTCATTCTGGTGATTATCGCGATCTATGTCGTACTGGGCTGTGTGTTTGAAAGTATGTCGATGCTGCTGCTAACAGTGCCGGTATTTTTCCCGGTAGTGGCGGGGCTGGGTTATGACTTGGTGTGGTTCGGCATACTGGTGGTTATCGTCATCGAGATC
The DNA here is from genome assembly GCF_025643255.1 of Halomonas sp. 7T. Taxonomy (NCBI): domain Bacteria; kingdom Pseudomonadati; phylum Pseudomonadota; class Gammaproteobacteria; order Oceanospirillales; family Halomonadaceae; genus Halomonas; species Halomonas sp. 7T. The sequence goes on from NZ_CP087112.1 coordinate 3,339,717, forward strand.
AGCCTGATAACGCCCCCTGTTGGTATGAACGTGTTTGTACTGCGAGCCGTATTGCCGGACGTATCCACAGGCACGATCTTCCGTGGCGTCACTCCTTTCTGGGTCGCGGGTACCATACGTGCGTTGTTGGTGCTTACCTTCCCCGCCATCGTGCTGTTCCTACCACGACTGCTTTATTAAAGCGGTTTTATTAACTTTTCGTACGACACAAAAAATGACAGGGTGTAGGCCCTGTCATTTTTTTTGCCTTGCTTTCGTGACTGGCTATAGAGGCTGAGGCGTTATTGGCGCTTTGCGACCAGGGTTAAGATGTCGTAGCTAGCAACCAGCTCATCATGTTGATTGGTCACCGCCACATCCCACATCACCACGCCTTGCGGGTGCCCGTCAGGAGACGCTCGGCCCTGATCAATCTTGCGCTTACAAGTGAGGCGGGCGCGGATAGTATCGCCAACCAGCACTGGCGTAATAAAGCGCAGCGTATCCAGGCCGTAGTTTGCTAGTACCGGGCCTTCGCCTGGGTAAACGAACAGACCCGCAGCTGCTGACAGCACAAAGTAACCGTGGGCAATGCGTTGGCCAAACTGCGTCTCTTTAGCGGCAATGTCGTCAAAGTGCATGTAGAAGTGGTCGCCGGAAAGGCAGCCAAAATTGACGATGTCGGCTTCAGTGACGGTGCGGCGATGGGTTAGCAGTGACTCGCCCACCTGCAGGTCATCGAAATGGCGACGGAACGGGTGAACGTCAGTTTCGAGCACCTTCGCGCCACGCACATACTCTCCGGTGACTGCTGCAACCATGGTTGGAGACCCCTGGATAGCAGTGCGCTGTAGATAGTGGTGTACCGCACGAATGCCACCAAGCTCTTCGCCACCACCTGCGCGGCCTGGGCCTCCATGCTTGAGCATCGGTAGCGGAGAGCCGTGGCCAGTCGATTCTTTGGCTGCCTGGGCATCGAGGATCTGTAGGCGGCCGTGCTGGGCGGCTAACACAGGAATCATTTCGGCAGCGATGGCGGGAGTTTTGGTGGTTAGCGTAGTCACCAGGCTGCCCTTGCCCTTGGCGGCAATTGCCAGTGCTTCGTCGATACCGTTGTAAGGCATTAGCGTCGCGACCGGGCCAAAGGCTTCAATGTCGTGTGCGCCGCCGTCGTTCAACGGATTGCGGTTGATGAGCAGGTGAGGAGAAATAAACGCGCCGTTTTCCACACCCTTGCCGACAGCCTTGAAGTTGCCGTCTCTGCCGAAAACGCACTCACTGGTTTCCAACAGCTGTTCGATAGCCTCGTTCACATCACGCAGCTGGTCGCCGGAGGAGAGTGCACCCATGCGCACGCCTTCTTCATGAGGGTCGCCCACTACGATGCTTGAGAGGCGTTCTTTAATCATGCCTGCCAATGTATCCAGATGCTCAGCGGGAACCAGTACCCGACGGATCGCCGTACATTTTTGGCCTGCTTTAGCGGTCATTTCCTTGACCACTTCTTTGGCAAAAATCGCGAACTCTTCATCTTCTGGGCTGATATCGGGTGCCATGATCGCGCTGTTGAGCGAGTCGGCCTCGGCGTTGAACGGAATGCTCTTGGCCATAATGTTGGGGTGGCTTTTTAGCATTAAGGCGGTGTTTGCTGAGCCGGTAAAGGTGACAAAGTCCTGCTCTTCAAGGTGATCCAATAAGTCACCGGCTCCGCCGACCACCAGCTGCAGTGCGCCTTCTGGCAGCAGGCCAGAATCGTTGATCACGCGCACCGCAGCTTCGGTTAGGTAGCTCGTCGCGGTGGCTGGCTTGAAGATACATGGCATGCCCGCCAAAAAGGCGGGGGCGAATTTCTCTAGCATGCCCCAGATAGGAAAGTTGAAGGCATTAATATGCACCGAGACGCCGCGACGGGGCACCAGAATGTGGGTGCCATTAAAATGGTTCTCTTTACCTAATTGCGTCACAGGGCCTTCATGGGCCACGTTACCAGAAGGCAGTTCTTTGCGGCCCGTAGAGGCGTAGGTAAACAGCGTGCCGAAACCGCCGTCAATGTCGATCCAAGAGTCGGCCTTGGTGCAGCCGGTGTGATGAGAGATAGCATACAGCTCACGCTTACGCTCTTGGATATAGGCGGCCAGCGCCTTAAGAATGGCAGCGCGCTGTTGGAAATCGAGCGCTAAGATATTTTTTACGCCGGTGTGGCGGGCGTACGCCACCGCTTCGCGGAAATCGATCGCTTCTTGGTGAGTATGTGCAACGGTGGTGCCGTTGATGGCACTGATCAGCGCTTTAGACTCGGTGCTGCCAAACCACTGGCCGGCAATGTAACTCTGTAAAACTGGCATTGAGCGTTCTCCCGAAAATGTTGTTGGAATCAGGCATTGGTATCAGGATCAACAAAGCCGACTTGATCGTCGGCTTTGGAAGTCGATGGTGACGGGGTTACACCTCGTCAAAGTCGAGCACCACCTTGTCACTGATCGGATAGCACTGGCAGGACAGCACGTAACCGGCATCTATTTCGTAGTCTTCCAAGGCGTAATTGGCGTCCATTTCCACCTCACCTTCGATGACTCTAGACTTACAGGTAGAGCACACGCCCGCCTTGCACGAGAACGGCAGGTCGGCGCCGTGCTCGTTGCCCGCGTCAAGAATGTTCTGGGTATTGCGGGGCAGCTTATATTCGATCGTGCGGCCGTCGATGATCACCTGGATAAGAGATGAGTCGGCTTCCGTCTGATTCGCTTGCGCTGCTTGGCGGCGTTTGGCACCTGCAGTCGGCAGGCTTGCAGTGAACAGTTCAAAATGAACGTTGTTCTTGGGCAGCCCATGGTTAATCAGAACGTCGCGGACGGTCTCGGTCATTTCTTGTGGGCCACACAGGAAAGCCGCGTCGAGTTTGGGTACCTCTACCCAGCGGTCAAACAATGCATTGCACTTGTCGGCAGTGATGCGACCGTTGTAAAGATCAATTTCCTGCTGCTCGCGACTGAACACGTAAATAATATTGAGGCGCTCTAGGTAGCGATCCTTAAGGTCTTGCAAGCGATCACGAAACAGCGTTCCCGTGGTGGAGCGGTTGCCATAAACCACGGTAAAGCGGCTTTTCGGCTCGCTTTCCAGCGTGGTAGAGACAATCGACATAATGGGCGTGACGCCGCTGCCAGCGGTCACCGCCAGGTAGTGTCCTTCACGGCTGGGGTCGAGAGGGACAAAGAACTTGCCTTGAGGCGGCATAACATCCAGGCGGTCGCCAGGCTTTAGCTGCTGGTTGGCAAAGGTTGAGAAACTGCCACCGGGCACCAATTTAACGGCAACTCTCAGCTCATGCTCGTGAACGCCGGTGCAAATGGAGTAAGAGCGGCGGACATCTTCACCGTCGATATCGTGGCGTAGCGTTAGGTACTGCCCTTGGGTGAAGCGAAAGGCGTCCTGCAGGTCGTCGGGAATGTCGAAGGCAATGGAAACGGCATCATGGGTTTCCTTGCGTACATCCTTGACGGTCAAGGCGTGAAATCGGCTCATGGCAAATGGTCTCGTCAATCGTAATGCGCTGTATTTGTCGTTGAAGTTACAGGCACTTGAAATAATCGAAAGGCTCCAGGCAATCGCGACAGCGGTAGAGCGCCTTGCAAGCCGTAGAACCGAATTCGCTGACGCGTTCGGTCGCTTCGCTGCCACACAATGGGCAGGGCACTACCGGGTCAGACTGGCCGGTCAAACTGCGCTTGCTGGCACTTCCCACCGGCGGAGCGATGCCGTAAGCGCGGAGTTTTTCGCGACCGGCGTCGGTCAGCCAGTCGGTGGTCCAGGCGGGTGAAAGTCGGCGTTGGATGAGCGGATTTGAGTAGCCCGAGGCCACCAGCGCTTCAACAATATGCTGCTCGATCACTTCAGTGGCGGGGCAGCCAGAGTAGGTGGGTGTCACGCTGACCACCAGCTGCCCATCCTGCCAATCGATATCGCGCACAATGCCCAGTTCAACCACGCTGACGACCGGAACTTCAGGATCCGGCACTTCTTGTAAAACGGCCAGCACAGCATCAACATCACCGCTTTCACCGGCTGGCGGCAGCCCGCTACGGTCGCTGCCGATCAAGTCTCTGGAAGGCCAGTCATCGGTAGACAATCTACCGGTAGACGGCGATGGAGAGTTACCAGACGGTAGCATCAGGATACGTCCTCGGCAGATACTGCATTTCCGCCAATAAAAAGCCTAAGTGCTCAGTGTGATGACCGACTTTACCGCCGGTATACATCCACGCATCGTAGGAGGGGCGCACCAACGTGGCTTCTTTTAGCACCTCCTCTACGGTTGCTTTCCAACGGCTAACCAGGGTTTCCGGGTCGGGCGCGATGCCAGCTTCCAACATGGCCTGATCAATCTCGTCGAACTGCACTAGCTCGCCGGTGAACTGCCATAGATTGTCTAGGGCGCGCTGCATGCGTGCGTGGCTCTCTTCAGTACCATCGCCGAGGCGAATCACCCATTCAGAGGAACGACGCAGGTGATAGGTGGCTTCTTTAAGTGACTTAGCAGCCACTTCAGCAATGCGCGGGTCACTGGCTTCGGCCAAACCATCCAGTAGATGAACGTGCCATGCATCGAACAGGAACTGTCGTCCCATGGTATCGGCGAAGTCGCCGTTGGGCTGTTCAACTATCAAAAGGTTGCGAAAGTCCTGGGCATCGCGGCGAAAAGCTAGCTGGTCGGCATCAATGTTGGCCTGACTGTCATCGCCTTCGGCAACCATTTGTTCAGCTGCATAGCCCAGCCAGTTGCGTGCCTGACCGAACAGATCAAGCCCCACATTCATTAACGCCATTTCTTCTTCTAGCGCCGGGGCCTTACCGCATAGCTGGGCGTGGCGCTGACCCAGCACTAAAGCCGTGTCGCCAAGGCGCAGTAGGTAATCGGTCAATGGTGTTTGTGTTTTTTGAGCCGTATTTTTCTTAGCCGTGTTTCTTTGAGCAACGTTCTGCATGACAGCCTCCCTCCTTACATGTGGCCGACTTCTTTCGGCAGTTTGTAGAAGGATGCGTGGCGATAGACCTTGTCGTTAGACGGGTCAAATAGCGGCTCTTTCTCATCGGGGGAAGACGCTGTGATTTCGCTGGCCGGAACCACCCAGATGCTTACCCCTTCATTACGGCGGGTGTAAAGCTCTCGGGCATTTTCGATCGCCATGCTACGGTCGGCGGCATGTACGCTGCCAACGTGCTTGTGATTAAGGCCATGTTTGCTGCGTATAAAAACTTCGAATAGGGGCCAGTCAGCCATGAGAGAAACCTCAAGTGGTCAGAGGAGCCCCGTAACTCGGAGCTCTCTATTGTTTTAAATGGCAGGTTTTAAAAACCAGGCTTAAAAACAGCGGTGGGTATCAAGCGGCTCTGTGCTGACGCTTGGCGGCATGAGCCACGGCGGCTTCACGTACCCATGCACCGTTATCAATAGCGCTGCGGCGTGCTTCGATACGCTCGCGGTTGCAAGGGCCATTGCCCTTAACCACATCAAAGAACTCCTGCCAGTCGATTTCACCGAACTCGTAGTGGCCAGTCTCTTCGTTATATTTGAGATCCGGGTCGGGTGCGGTGCAGCCAAGCAACTCAAGCTGCGGTACGGTCTGGTCGAGGAAGCGCTGGCGCAGCTCATCATTGCTGTGGCGTTTGATCTTCCAGGCCATCGACTGGGCACTGTTAGGGGAGTGCTCATCGGATGGGCCGAACATCATCAGTGCAGGCCACCAGAAGCGATTAATCGAGTCTTGGACCATGGCTTTCTGGTCATCAGTGCCTTCCTGCATCATGGTCAGCAAAATCTGATAACCCTGACGCTGGTGGAAGCTCTCTTCTTTACACACGCGAATCATCGCGCGCGCGTAAGGGCCATACGAGGTGCGCTGTAGCGGTACCTGATTAACGATGGCTGCGCCATCAACTAACCAGCCGACAGTGCCCATGTCTGCCCAGTTGAGCGTTGGGTAGTTAAAGATGCTGGAGTACTTGGCGCGACCGTCGTGGAGCTTGTCGATCTCTTCGTCGCGGTCCGCACCCAGGGTTTCCATGGCGCTATAAAGATACAGACCGTGGCCTGCCTCATCTTGGATTTTAGCCATCAACTGTAGCTTACGCTTAAGCGTCGGTGCGCGCGTCAGCCAGTTACCTTCTGGAAGCATACCGACGATCTCGGAGTGAGCATGTTGAGAGATTTGACGGATCAGTGTCTTGCGATAGGCATCTGGCATCCAGTTTTTGGGCTCTATCTTAATCTCATCATTGATGCGCTCTTGGAACTGGCGTTCCTCAGGGCCCATCTCGTCAAGTGTCTTAAGTTTGCTAGTACCGGTTTCAACGAGCTGCGCGTACATAGAGACCTCCGCGGCGTCGGGCTATCAGGGGGTTTGGCTTACTTGTTTAAAGTATAGTGACACGAAATAATTTATCAACAAGTATTTTTGTGTGTCACTTTAAGACTTTTTGATAACGGGTGAGGCCAAGATGCTTGGTCTATAAAGGAAAAATGGCTAAAAATAAGTGATTCTGAATATGTGATTTTTTCTGTTCTAAATTGACTATTTATGCATAAAAAGCCCTTGCAGTAAGGCCTGCAAGGGCGTCGGCTTTCAGATTTAAGGTAAGCTGCTATTGAACGCTTTTGGCGGAATCAGCGAAGATCTTTAACGCGGCGGGCTTTGCCCAGCGAACGCATCACGCTCTCTACCTGACACACTTCAACCTGGGTGCTGATGCCAATGTATGTCTTGATGGCATGCTGAAGCTGGTTCGCGGCTTGCTCACAAGCGACGGGGTCTCGGGCGATGTCATGATGGCTTGCCTCGACACGCACCAGCACCATATCCATATTGCCTTGGCGGCTGACTTCAATCTCGTAGTGGGGCGAAAGCGCTGCCAGCTTGAGCAACTGCTCTTCGATCTGGGTGGGGAACACATTCACGCCGCGAATGATCAGCATGTCATCGCTGCGGCCAGTGATCTTGTCGATGCGGCGCATGGGGCGCGCGGTGCCCGGCAGTAAGCGGGTCAAGTCACGGGTGCGGTAACGAATCACCGGCAGGCCTTCTTTGGTCAGCGTGGTGAACACCAGCTCACCGTATTCGCCGTCGGGTAGCACCTCCCCACTGACTGGGTCGATGATCTCGGGGTAGAAATGGTCTTCCCAGATGGTCGGGCCATCTTTGGTTTCCAGACACTCCATGCCCACGCCAGGGCCCATTACCTCAGAGAGACCATAGATATCGAGGGCGTCGATGCCCAAGCGCTGCTCTAGGGCCGTGCGCATGCTGTCGGTCCAGGGTTCGGCACCGAAAATGCCCGTGCGCAGAGGCAGCGTGCGCGGGTCAATGCCTTGGCGCTCCATCTCATCTGCGATGTTGAGCATATAAGACGGCGTGACCATGATGATGTCTGGCTGGAAATCACGGATCAGCTGAGCCTGTTTCTCCGTCTGGCCACCCGACATGGGGATGACCGCGCAGCCCAGGCGCTCGGCACCGTAGTGCGCGCCTAGGCCACCGGTGAACAAGCCGTAGCCATACGCCACATGTACCTTGTCGTTGCGGCTGCCGCCAGCGGCGCGGATCGAGCGCGCCACCACATCGGACCACACATCAATATCCTTCTGGGTGTAGCCCACCACCGTTGGTTGCCCCGTGGTGCCGCTAGAAGCATGGATACGAACGATTTCGCTCATTGGCGTGGCCAGCATGCCGAACGGATAGTTGTCGCGCAAATCAGCCTTGGTGGTGAAGGGCAGCTTAGCGAGATCCGCCAGCGTTTTGATATCGTCGGGATGTACGCCAGCCTTGTCAAAAGACTGGCGATAGAATGGCACATTGTCGTAAGCGTGCTTTAGGCTCCACTTCAGGCGCTTGACCTGAGTGGCGCGCAGCTCGTCGACGCTGGCGGTTTCCAAGGGGTCGAGCGTCGCAGTGTCGATACGCGTAGCGGGCTGATTCATCAGGAGTCTCCGGTCAAGCAAATTATTATTGGGCTAACGTTTTATGAGCAAGCCATGGTCAGGTTAATGATTTGATTAGTGGTTTGAATAATGGACTTATAAGCGCTCGATGATCAGAGCAATGCCCTGCCCGACACCGATACACATGGTGCATAGTGCAAAGCGTCCTTGCCGACGTTCGAGCTCATGCAGTGCCGTGGTGACCAACCGAGCGCCGCTCATACCCAGCGGGTGTCCGAGTGCAATGGCGCCCCCATTGGGATTAACATGTTCGGCATCATCGCTAAGGCCCAGGTCGCGCATGACTGCCAAGGCCTGAGCGGCGAAGGCTTCGTTAAGTTCGATAACGTCCATTTGGTCAAGGGTAAGCCCAGTCTGGGCGAGTACTTTACGGGTAGCGGGAGAGGGGCCAAACCCCATAATGCGCGGCTCCACCCCGGCGGTGGCCATGCCTACCACACGAGCGCGAGCCTTGAGTCCGAAACGTTCAGCCTGCTCGGCAGATGCCATCAGTAGCGCACAGGCACCATCGTTAACCCCAGAAGCATTTCCCGCGGTGACACTGCCGCCTTCGCGGAAGGGCGTGGGAAGCTTGGCGAGCTGCTCTGCGGTCGTATTGGCACGCGGGTGCTCATCGGTATCCACCACCAGCGGGTCTTGTTTGCGGCGGGGTATTTCGACAGGAATGATCTCTTCAGCAAGGCGGCCAGCCTCGATAGCGACGGCGGTACGCTGCTGGCTGCGCAGGGCGAAGGCGTCCTGGTCTTCCCGGGAAATGCCAAATTGTTCAGCCACGTTTTCAGCGGTTTCGGGCATTGAGTCCACGCCAAACTGAGCTTTCATGGCGCGATTGATAAAGCGCCAGCCGATGGTGGTGTCGAAAATATCGGCTTGGCGTGAGAAGGCTTGTTCGGCCTTACCCATCACAAAAGGCGCGCGAGACATTGATTCCACCCCACCGGCGATCATTAGTCCTGCTTCGCCGGTCTTGATGGTGCGGGCGGCGTTGCCGATCGCATCCATGCCAGAGCCACAAAGACGGTTAATCGTCGTGCCGGGCACCTCGACTGGGAGCCCAGCAAGCAGTGCAGACATACGCGCCACGTTGCGGTTGTCTTCGCCCGCCTGGTTGGCGCAGCCGTAAAAGATGTCGTCAATCAGCGACCAGTCGACGCCTGGATTGCGTTCCATCAGGGTACGCATGGGAATGGCCCCTAGATCATCGGCACGCATGCTCGAAAGCGCGCCGCCGTAGCGACCTATTGGGGTGCGAATGGCATCAATAATCAGCGCGTCTTTCATGGGTTATCTCCAGCAGCAGTATTTTCTGCGTCAGTGTCTTCCAAGCGGCGTACGCTGCCGCGAATTTTGTAGGAACGCCCGCGGAACAAGGCAACGGTATCGCCGTGCTGATTGCGCAACGTGATGTCATAAATGCCTGTGCGCCCACGGCGGCTGCGCTCTTCGGCGGTGGCCGTGATCTCGTCGCCTAGCTGGCCTGGGCCGAGGTAGTCGATACTGCAGCCTGAGGCCACTGTGGCCTCATCGTAGCTATTGCAGGCAAACGCAAAGGCGGAATCAGCCAGGGCAAACAGAAACCCACCATGGCAATTGCCATGACCCTGCACCATATCCTGGCGTACGGTCATGGTCAGTTCGGCAAAGCCGGGGGCCACACGGGTAATGCGCATGCCCAACCCCTGGCTGGCATGGTCGCGGGAAAACATCGCCTCGGCACAGGCTTCCGCCAGTTGCTGTGGGGATAGTTGGGAATCACTCATGAAAGCTTTCCTCGCTCAGGGCGTTGCGACGCAGCAGAAACGAGCTGCGATAGCGCTCTTCGCCGTAGCTCTGCTGTAGGTGCGTAAGGGTGCGGTGAACGAAGGGCAGGCCCAGCGAGTCCGCCCAGGCCAAGGGGCCGCGGGGATAGTTGACGCCGGCCTGCATGGCCAGGTCGCCATCCTGGGCGCTGCAAACACCTTGCAGTACGGCATCGGCAGCTTCATTGGCGAGCATGGTTACGGTGCGCAATACCACCAACCCCGGCGTGTCGGTTAGCCAGGCCACGTCCATTTCCATGTGCTGGAAGAAAGCGGTGGCCAGTTGTCGCGCTTCGGGCGATACCGTGTGACTGGCAGCAAGTGCGATGGCGCTGGCGTTGCGGTAGTCCAGGCACAGGTCGAACAGGACCAGGGCATCAATCCCTTCATTGGCCGCGCGCTCGGCGGCGCATCGCCCGTCGCTAAGGGCCAGCGCAAAATCACCCAGATACAAGCGAGTCGTGCCGTCTGGTAGCAGTGATTCACGACGAACGACGTCGAGTCCAGCTTCCTGGGCGCGCTCTAACAGCGGCGCGATCACGCCAGGGTCGCCCTGTACGACAAGTGCGGGTAGTTCCGCGTTTGCTGGTGCCGCAAACTTAGGTTGTGGCTTCGCAGCGTTTTCACCCGCGTAGTCAAAAAAGCCTTGGCCGGACTTACGCCCCAGGCGTCCGGCTTCCACCAGCGCTTGCTGTACTAAGGAAGGCTCGAAACGGGTATCGCCGTAGTAGGCATCGAACACCGAGCGGGTCACGGCGTAGTTAACGTCATGACCGATTAGGTCCATCAGCTCGAAAGGCCCCATGCGAAACCCACCCGCCTGACGCAGCAGTGCATCGATGGTAGCGGCATCGCTGGCACCTTCCTGCAGCAGACGCAGCCCTTCGGCATAGAATGGCCGTGCCACGCGGTTAACGATGAATCCAGGGGTGGAGCTGGCGTGCACTGCGACTTTGCCCCAGGCGCTGGCAGTGGTGTAAAGGGTGTCGGCAACGTCGGTGGTGGTGGCTAGGCCAGACACCACTTCCACCAGTTTCATGACCGGTGCAGGGTTAAAGAAGTGCAGCCCCGCCATGCGCTCAGGACGCTCAAGATTCGCAGCAATAGAAGTGATCGATAGTGACGAAGTGTTGCTGGCGAGCAGGGTGTCCGGCGAACACAATGCTTCTAACTGGGCGAACACCTGACGTTTGACCTCAAGGTTTTCGACAATAGCTTCGATAACCAAATGACTGTCGGCCAAGGCATCGATAGCATCGGCAGGTTGCAGGCGAGCAATAATGTTATCCACATCCCCTTGGATCATCTTGCCCTTGGCAACGCGCTTTTCCAGCTGACGACGAATGTTATCAATGCCCGCTCTGGCAGCACCCGGTTGATTGTCATGCAGAATAACCGTGTGGCCAGCCTGGGCGGCAACCTGAGCAATGCCGGCACCCATGGCACCTGCGCCAATCACACCAATAACGGCAGACGTTGGAAGGGCTGACATATCACTCTCCCTTGAAGGTGGGGCGACGTTTCTCGATAAAAGCGCTAACGCCTTCGCGGTAATCTTCTGTACGCCCGGCAAGGCGCTGCAGGTCGCGTTCCAGGTCGAGCTGTTCGTTGAAGCTGTTATCGCTGCTGGCGTGCAGGGCACGTTTGATCAGTGCCAAGCCGCGCGTCGGTTGATTGGCCAAGTGGCGAGCCATGTTCATGGCTTCTTCTTGAAGCGCTTCATCGTCGACGCAGCGCCAGATCATGCCCCACTGTTCGGCCGTCTCGGCGGGCAGCTTGTCGCCAAGCATTGCCAAGCCCTTGGCCCGCGCCATGCCCACTAAGTTAAGCAGCGTCCAGGTGCCACCAGAGTCTGGGATCAAGCCGATCTTGCAGAAAGCCTGGATAAAGCTTGCTGAACGAGCAGCCAATACGATGTCGCAGGCCAGAGCGATGTTGGCACCGGCACCTGCGGCCACACCGTTCACCGCACAAATGGTCGGGAAAGGCATGTCTTTAAGAGCGCGCAACATAGGGTTGTAGCGTTTTTCAAGCGACTCGCCGAGGTCGGGGGCTTGCTCGCCGGGCGCGACGCTACGATCGGAAAGATCCTGGCCGGCACAGAAGCCTCGACCGTTGCCGGTCAGTAACAACGCGCGAACACTTGAGTCCTGGCGCACGGCCTTAAGCGCTTTGCGCATTTCAGCATGCATTTCGGTATTGAAGCTGTTCAGGCTGTCGGGGCGGTTCAGCGTGATACAGGCAACGCCGTCTTCCACGGTGTAAAGCAGGGGCGCTTGGCTCATGGGTAATATCCTTGTGTCAGTGCCCTTGAAAAATGGCAGGTCGTTTTTCTTGGAAGGCGCGAATGCCCTCTTCGCGGTCTGCAGTGCCCGCCAGCAAGGTGAACGCATGGCGTTCAAAGCGCAGGCCGGTAGCTAGATCGGTATCCATTGCCTTGTGTAACGATTCACGTGCCAAGCGCACGGCCAGCGGTGCCTTGGCGGCAATGCGCGTTGCAATGACCATGGCACGCTCAAGTGTTAATTCGGGCTGGGTAATCTCGCTAATCAGGCCAGCTTCAAGGGCGCGGCGAGCAGAAATTGGCTCGCCAGTTAGCACCATTTGGGTGGCCAGTGACTTACCCACCGCTCTAAGCAAACGTTGGGTGCCGCCAGCGCCGGGCATGATGCCCAGGTTAATTTCCGGTTGGCCGAACAGGGCGTTTTCACCAGCAATAATAATGTCGGCGTGCATGGCCAGCTCGCAGCCACCGCCCAAGGCGTAGCCATTAACAGCAGCAATGATCGGTTTGCGAAAACGCGTAATGGTGGCCCAGTGGTGCTGGCGAGGATCTTCCAGCATGCCGACTAGGTCGCGCTCTGCCATTTCATTAATATCCGCACCGGCGGCAAACGCTTTCGTACTGCCGGTAATCACCACGGCGCGCACTTTCTCATCACTATCAGCGCTGCGCAGCGTGTTGGCGAGCTCGCCAAGTAGCTGGGTATTAAGTGCATTCAATGCGTCCGGACGATTCAGCGTGATGCATAAAACGCCTTCCAGAGGCGGGGTTGTTTTTAGAGTAGTGAGCATTTTTACCTCAGTTCGGCCTGTGGCGCACAGGATGAATATTTACCGAGTATAGATTTATTTTGATACACATCAATATTGATTAATTGTTATTAGTGTGTCGCTTATTGGTGTTTTTGAGTATTTATTCTCTGTTAACAATGGTTTACATGTATTTATAACGAGTGAATGATAGTTATTAGACCATGGTATGAAAGGTGGAGAATTGGCCTTAAAAGTGACCTTTATCCCTTATATATCGAGTTTTTTGATCGTGGTGGGCTAATTGTTGAGCAAGCGGTGTTAGGGAAAGCGTTTGATGTTTTGTTACGGGAAAGATAGTCTTCTTGTATATAACGTATCAAAAAAATAAGTGAGTGCAGGAGCGCCCCATGACGCAATTAGCGCAGCAGATGTTCGATTCTCATCGCCAGACCCTAGAGCAGGCCGTCAAAGCAATTGCCAGCCGTACTTTCTGGACGCCTTATCCAGAAAGCATGCGCAAATACTCCGAAGACGCTGTTAAAGAGGCCCCTGCCAACTTCGAGGCACTGCGCAATCAGCCTTTTATGCTGAAAGCGGTGGGTAGCACTCAGCGAGTAGGCGGGGAAGTATCACCTTATGGCTTTGAACTTGGCATTACTTATGACCAGCCAAACCCCGACGAACTTATAGCGGCCATGCAAGTGGCAATGCGTGATTGGCGAGAGGCTGGGGCTGAAGCACGTACGGGGGTATGTTTAGAAATCCTGTCGCGCCTTAATGCCATGAGCCCGGAGATCGCCCAGGCGGTCATGCACACTAGCGGCCAAGGGCCGTTGATGGCGTTTCAGGCGGGCGGGCCGCATGCCCAAGATCGTGGTCTTGAAGCCGTGGCCCATGCTTGGCAATCAATGGCGCAGATTCCTACTGCTGCGCAGTGGGTTAAGCCTCAGGGCAAACATGACCCTATTGTCATGGATAAGCGTTTCCACATTGTGCCGCGCGGCATCTCGCTGGTGGTGGCCTGTTCAACGTTCCCCACTTGGAATACTTACCCTGGGCTGTTTGCCAGCTTGGCAACCGGTAACCCGGTGATGCTTAAACCGCACCCCGGCGCTATTCTGCCAGTAGCGATGACCACCCGCGTTGCACAGGAAGTGTTAGAAGAAGCAGGCTTTGACCCCTGTCTGGTGAGTTTGGTGCCCGACACAGCGGATGCGCCGTTAACCAAAACGTTGGCGCTTGATCCTGCGGTCAAGTTGATCGACTTCACTGGTTCTAATGCCTTCGGTGACTGGTTGATAGAGCATGCCACCCAGGCCCAGGTGTTTGCCGAGAAAGCCGGTATCAACACGGTGATTATCGACAGCCTGGATAATCTTAAGGCGGTCACCGCGAACCTTGCCTTCTCGCTGAGCCTTTATTCTGGACAGATGTGTACGACCCCCCAGGCGATTTATGTGCCTAAGAGCGGCATTGAAACATCAGATGGCCATTTAAGCTTTGACGACGTGGCGGCAGCGCTTGCCAAAGCCGTCCAAGTGTTCTTGGGTGACAGCGACCGTGCCTGCACGGTGCTGGGTACTCTCCAGTCGCTGGACACACAAGCTCGGATTGATGAGTGCCGTGGTTTGGGCGAAATAGTCCTGGATAGCGAGCCACGAAAACACGCCCAATACCCTGACGCCCGTATTCACACGCCGCTTATCCTCAAGGTGGATGCAGCGCAAAAGGCTGCCTATAGTGAGGAGCGCTTTGGCCCGATAAGCTTTATCGTCGCGACCGACAGCACTGCGCATAGCATTGAGCTGGCGCGTGAGGTGATTCGTGAAAAAGGCGCGATAACCTTCGGTGCCTATACCACTGATGAGGCCGTGGCCGATCAGTTTGAGCAGTTGGCTATTGAGTCGACGACACCGCTTTCACTGAACCTAGATGGGGGGATATTCGTCAACCAGTCTGCGGCGTTCAGTGACTTTCACGCCACGGGGGGGAATCCGGCCGCGAATGCTTCTTTATGTAATCAGGCGTTTGTTTCCAGCCGCTTCGTTGTGGTTCAAAACCGCCGCCATAGCCCCTCTAACTAACGGAGCACGTGATGCCTTACTATCGACTTGAAGGGGTGACGCCGGTGGTGCATCCGACCGCGTATGTCCACCCAACCGCAGTGTTAATCGGCGATGTGATTGTGGGCCCTGGCTGTTATGTTGGCCCTGGCGCGGTGATGCGCGGTGACTTCGGACGCCTAGTGCTTGAAGAAGGCGCGAACCTTCAGGACACTTGCGTGATGCATGGTTTTCCGGGATGCGTCACGAAGGTGGAGAAAGATGGTCATATCGGCCACGGTGCAGTTTTACATGGCTGCGTGATTGGGCGTGATGCCATGGTGGGTATGAACGCCGTGGTGATGGACGGTGCGCATATAGCGGAGCGTTCTATCGTTGCGGCGGCCGCGTTCGTCAAAGCGGGGTTTGAGTGTGAGCCGCAGTCTTTAGTGATGGGAGCGCCCGCAAAGGTGAAGCGCCCCCTGGGCGACGAAGAGTTTGCTTGGAAGCAGCAGGGTACCCAGGAGTATCAGCGCTTAGTGACCCGTTGCCGAGACAGCTTGGAGCCCTGTGAGCCGCTGGCAGAAATCGATGCTGATCGTCCTGCGCTGCTAGCCGGTGACACCCAGCCCAAGCAGCAGACTTTAGATAAGAAGTAGAGCCTATATCAGAAATAGAGCTTATATAGACAGCAAGTCTTGGATCAGTCGTCACACTTATTAACGCTATACGGTGTGACGACTGATAGAGCGCTTTAGCTAGCGCTCACTCCAACCCGCCAAAGCGCTGGTAGAAGCTAGGGCCGGGGGCTGGTAATGGGCCTTCGGCAGTTTCTAGGTGCCTGTCTAGCCAGCGCTCTGCGCGTTCGTATAGTAACCGATAGAGGTTGCGGCAGAGCTGATGGGCGTAGCGACCTTCCCACGCCGTGGGGAGCAGTTCATCAGGTAGCAGGGGATCACGCAACTGAACCTTACGATACTCATGAATCAGCAAAGTGCGGGCAATAAAGCACTCTTCCTGTCCTAAATGGTTCTCTGCGTTGAGTGCATTCCACAGTGGGCGAAACTTAACCAGGAACCGCTGATACAGCTCGGCGAGTTCATCGAGGTTCCAGCTATCTCTGACCTGCAGGCGCAGCGGCTTACTGGTCATGGGCTCCATGGTCTGTGTCTGCATCACTATTGTGTCGTCTGCCGCATCAAGCTCCTGCAAGGCCGCCATGGTCTCTGCGCATGACATCGTGGGATGTGCCAGCACGCCCTGAGCAAAACTACCAAAGCCGAGCCACTCAAGTTCATCACGGATCTGTTGGCGTCGATCTGCAGGCAGCTGTGTCAGCAGCGCCAATGTCCACTGGCCCGACCAGGGAGGCTGGGCGCCGTGATAGACGCGCTTGAAAGCTTGTTCAAAACGACGCCGCCCAGGGCCACTTAATCGGTAATAGCTGCGACGCCCCACCTTCTCGCCGCGCAGCCAGGTTTCATGAGTTAGCCGGTAAACAGAGGTGCGTACCAACCGCTCGTTGATACCGATGGGGTCCACGAGTTTTGACAGACTGCCCAACCACACAGTACCGCCCCGGGGAACGATAGAGTCGCCATAGACAGTAATGATCAGTGAGCCGGCGCGAATTGGCCGACGCTTCTGGAAGTCATCAATAAGCGTAGCAACGCAGTCTGTAGCTGACGACATGGTGAACGTTGATTCCCTTTGAAGTGTAAAGTGGTCGCAAAAACGACAGAAAATATAGCTTTTATAGAAGATTATCGTATCACGTCTTATTGTGGTTTGGTTCGAGGCTGTGTATCTGGTTACTCAACGCGTAAGGTGCAAACTGCGTATCAGCGACTCCCTGGAACTCCTCCAAAAAAGGTGGACAAGCTAATAAACGGCGGCGTACCTGGGGCTATAGGTACCGGCTTACCTCGCACCCGGACTTCTGGGTAATATCGTTTTGTTGAGTTCATAAATCCACCCTCACAAGATATGGAGTCTCCGGTAAAGCCGGGGCGGCTTACATCGCTGCGGCTGACATTTTCTGAATGACGTTTAGCTCATCAGGGGTTAAGTGCATCCAAACCGCTGACACCAGAATTAATTGAAAGCGCTGATGTGCTAAAAGCCGAGCAGTTCGTGCCAACTCAGTTTGTGAAAAGCTCAGTCATGTGCCTAAGCCACTGGGAGTGACTCATCGCTCCCCCAGTCTGCCCAAGAGCCGTCGTAAAGCGATAGCTGATGGTAGCCCGCCAGTTCAGCGGCTAGCAGAATAATGCAGGCGGTGATGCCTGAGCCACAGGAAAACACCAGTTGGGGTTCACTGCTGGAGTGAAGGGGCGTAGCAAACGTTCTAAAGATTGTCTTCAGTTCGCTAACTGGTTTAAAGCAATGTCCCTCTAGCACCTCGGTAAACGGCAGGTTATGAGAATGGGGGATATGACCACTGCGCACCCCAGGGCGGGGTTCAGGCACCTGTGCCAGAAAACGTGAACGTGATCGGGCATCAACAATGGTGACTTGGCTGTCGTCTAGGTGTTGCAGCACGTAGGCTGAGTTTCGCACCCGGCGCTGATTAAGGTTGGCGACGAAGTGGCTGGGCGTGGCTGGAGTTTCCGCGATGGTAGAAACAACGTCCCGCTTTTCGGCTCGCCACTGTGGTAGCCCTCCATCCAGAACAAAAACGTGCTTAACGCCCATTGACCGGAAAATCCACCAGGCCCGCGGCGCCGAATAGATACCTTGGTTATCGTAGAGCACGACCAAGCTTTCGGTCGTAATGCCTAACCGTTGAGCTTCCTTAGTGACTTGTTCCTCTGTTGGAAAGGTGTGGGTCTGAGAAGATTCGGTGTCGCAAAGCACATCTTCGAGATCGATCCGGTGGCTACCTGGTATCCACATCGGGCGATCATAGACGATAGGCTCTTTACCAATCACCGTCGCCATGCTCGCATCGATCAGCACTAACCGTTCGTTGTCTAGGTTGTCTTGCAGCCATTGGGTCGTCACAAGGGGGGATGGCATGGAGTTCTCCGATGAAGGGCTGACAGCCTATGTTACTCAAACGCTTAGTTGGTTTTGAATAACAACAGACAGCGTGATCAAGCCTTGGAAATTCAGATAGTGGATAGCTGACCGAATCGTAATACTACTTTAATTTTAATAGCCTACAGGAAATAGCTCAAAGGGCGTGCAGAATGCGCGGGATGATTAAATGTGACTGCGTGGGAGCATCACCAATAGGGGCGGGTTGAGTTAATGCCAACAATAGACACCCTCACAGCTGTATCATGCCATGCAACTAGACGCTGCTTAATTAATTTCTAAAGTTATGAAAATTTAGGTCGTTAAGAATTAATGGCCATCTCGCATGTGGCGCAACGCTATAGCGTGTTGGTGCTAGCGACCTCGGATCAGACGAGCGATCCCGCTACTGGGTTCATCTGAGGCGTGGTGGTAACTCTAATTTAAGAAATAATCATGACGTGCGCCGAAAGGCCGTGTTTAAGCATGGAGAAAAACGATGAAATGGATGTATTGGCTATCGCTACTCTTGATAGCCGTGTGCCCGCCTGTGTTAGCCAATCCTGCCCCTTTTGGCATGCCAATCGGTGAATTAAGCATTCAGGAGGCGGAGGCACAGCTCTCTCTCCGGCCTGCGGGTACCAATGAGTATAGTGGGGGAAGAATGTTTACGGCTCCGGTCGCGCAGTTCTCCTTCGAAGGACTTCAGGAGATGACGCTGGTTTTTGATCAAGACGAACAGCTGGTCGCGGTATTAGCCACGCTCAATAAACAGCGCTTTGATGCCCTTTTTAACGGGCTATCAGAGCGTTACCGCCTATTCTCCAGTCAGCGCCCCTTCGTGGGCAATAAAATGGCGAACTTTGAAGCGGGGAATACCGAAATTCATCTTGATTCGCCGCACCTGAGCTTTCAGATGACATTAAGCTATCTCGAAAAAGGGTTTTTGAGCAGCTTTCGTGAAAAAAGCTCAAACGCTGAGCGTCGTCAGCAGCAGCATGAAATGAATCAGCTTTAAAAGAAAAGAGAAACAGAGCATGAACATAAAAAGCAGGAAATGGGTACGCATACTTTTACTTACTTTGGCACCTTTTGTGCTTTCTGGCTGTTTAAGCAGTCTGCCAGAGATTCCTGGTGTTGGCGTTGGAGCAAAAACGCAAGAAGCAGAGAGTAGCCAAACCGGCATGGAGGGCAACTTGGATATGGGGCTGGCGGCTCTGTTCCAGGAAAACTATATCGAAGCCCACAGCCTGCTAACACCAGTGGCGGAAGCAGGAAATGCTGAAGCGCAATATCACTTAGGGATCATGTTCCAATTTGGGCAAGGCGTGGCGCAAGACTACCGCCAGGCGGCTGAATGGTATCGGCGTGCCGCGGAGCAAGGCAACCTTTTGGCTCAAACCGATCTAGGATCTCTTTACAGTGAAGATTGGCCTGGGCTCGCCCGTAATGACAGTCTAGCCGCTGAATGGACGCAACGTGCAGCGGAGCAAGGTAATCGCATCGCACAGTACAACCTCGGTTTGTTCTATGCCAATGGCCGTGGTGTACAGCAAAACGATACGCTGGCGTTAGAGTGGTACCGTCGTGCGGCAGAGCAGGGAGACCCCAGTGCCCAGCTTAACTTAGGGGCTATGTATGCAAGAGGCCAAGGGGTACCGCAGAACTATGTGCTAGCCGCAGAGTGGTACACGCTGGCTGCTAATCAAGGTAATGATATTGCACAAAAAAACCTCGGCCTGATGTATCTGAGTGGTGATGGCGTACCAAAGAGTGAAGCTCTCGCCTATACCTGGCTCCGCCGATCAGCGGACCAAGGGAATATGACAAGTCTGTTTGAGGTAGGGTTGGCGCATTATTATGGGCGTGGGGTCGATCAAGATAAAGCTACAGCGGCAGAGTGGTTTAAGCGTGCAGCTACACAGGGCAGCGATGGCGCCCAATATAACTTAGGGCTTATGTACACCAATGGTGACGGTGTGCTTCAAGATTACGCTCAGGCAGCGCGCTTCTATCGGTTGGCGGCTGAGCAGGGCAATACCGATGCCCTTAATAATCTGGGGGTTTCGTATAGGGAAGGTAAGGGGGTTCCCCAGAATAGTGTGTTGGCCTACGCGTTGTATAATTTGGCGGCAGCAAGGGGAAATGAATTAGCTGCAGGTAATCGTCGCCAATTGTTGTCTCATATGACGCCTGCTCAGGTGCAGGAAGGACAGCGTTTAGCAGCGAGCTGGCGTGAGGGTCAGCCCCTGCCAAGACACACACGGCTTTAAGAGTCTTTGTTAACCGACCGGCCCTTTGGGGCCGGTTTTTGTCAAGCTTAAACAGAGACTTGTGATGAGCAGCTGTGCGCTACAGCGCCTCCACCTCAAATGCCACAATTTGGCGCTGAACGCTTGAGAACTCTATGCCTACCAAGTTTATGGCTTGCCGCTGGCACGGTGCTTGTCGGCATAGCCTTTGGCTTTGAATTGCTCTAGCGCTTTACTCTAGGGCAGCTGTTCTACCACTTTGGACTCAAACAAATAAACATGGCCGTTAAAGTCGACGCCCATATCCACTTTGCCGTGGTGGCTGGCGTCTTCCACCGGCACGTTCACACCCAGCGCGGAGAAGTGGCTGTAAAAGACGCTCGCATAGACCTGTGAGACATTATGGCCTGCGTATTGGGCGATGGGCATGTTTTTGAGATCGTTGCGGTACCCGTCGTGGGGGGAAACCGGCATAAAGCGTTTTAAGGTGGTTTTTCAGGCCAGCAAGGTCGTGTTCAAGCAGTACGTTAAACATCGACAGTTGATAGGTCTGGGCTTCACTGTCCCGAATGCCCAGCACGGGGAGTAGAAACTCGTTCAGGCTGCTTTCTACTTCCCAATTAGGAAAACCGAGCGAGTAAAACCGGTAGCCGATCATGGGCGCTTGTACGTCTTGCATCGTAATGTAACTCATCTGGAATAGCAGTGCCTCGGCGGCGACATCATCCATATCGAAGCGTCCTAACATTTGCTACTTCGCTTGAAGCATACTAAATGGCGGCGTAAATACCCCGCGCTGTTTTAGCAGCGCCACTAAAAACGCTTAGCCATGCTATTTTGGGTGTTGTTCATTAACATGCTACGCCCGCATACCAGGCAACCTGTTATATCCCCACAGGATTTTGAGTTTTATTAACTGGTGAGATTTGCCATGCACACAACACGCATCGCCATCGTGGGCGCTGGACTGGCGGGGCTGTATGCCGCTTATTTGCTGGAACAGCGGGGCGTAACCGATTACGTGGTGCTGGAAGCGCGGGAGCGAGTGGGTGGGCGTATTGCGTCGCTGTTGCCTGATGAGGCCTGTGCTTCTGAGGCGTTTGATCTGGGGCCTTCGTGGTTTTGGCCGGGGTTTCAGCACGCGCTGGGGGCGCTGGTGGAATCGCTAGGGCTTGCGTCGTTTGCCCAGCATGAAACCGGCGATATGGTGGTGGAGCGCTCTCACCAGATGCCGCCTGTGCGTATGCAGGGGTTTGTGAATCAGCCGCCTTCGATGCGGCTGGAAGGCGGCATGCAGGCGTTGATTGATGCGTTGCGCGATCGTGTTGAATCTTCGCGACTTTACACGGGGCAGGCGGTTCAAACTATGACGCTCAACGCCAATGCCAGCGTGGTTCTGGCGTGCGCTAGTGGGCAGCGTTTTACCGCACAGCACGTGTTGCTGGCGGTGCCGCCCCGGTTGGCGGCACAGGCGATAACGTGTTCACCGCCGCTGCCAGAATGCCTTACCCACCAGTGGGCCAATACCGCGACCTGGATGGCTCCCCACGGTAAATACGTGGCGCTGTATGCCACGCCTTTTTGGCGAGAAGAGCAGCTTTCGGGAGAGGCGCGTAGCTTGATCGGCCCGCTGGGTGAAATTCATGATGCGTCTCACCCGGGTGGCTACGGAGCGCTGTTTGGCTTTTTTAGCTTACCTGCTGGTGCGCGAGCGCAGATTGACGATGAGACGCTGCGCCAGCACTGTCGCGCGCAGCTCGCCAGGCTGTTTGGTCCTGAGGCGGCTAACCCAACGCGGGATGTGATTAAAGACTGGGCACAGGAATCGTTCACCGCTACCCACGCCGACCAACAGCCCAGCGAGCATCATGGCATGGCACCGCCTGCTCGCGCTGCCGATGGGCCTTGGCAGCCTTGCTTAACCGGCATTGGCAGCGAGTGGAGCGAGCAGTATGCCGGTTATTTGGCAGGTGCCATTGAAGCCGCCGAGCGCGGCGTGGCGGAGGTGTTAGCGAAGTAGGGCGCTTGTGCCCAAGTGTTAATCCAGCAGCGATTCGCCGGAGCGCGTGAGCAGCGCTTTTAGGCTGGGGGATTCAAACCGGCGCTGAATGGTAATGGCGTAGAACTCCTCCCATACGCCGGGCAGCGCGCCGTAATCTTTTAGCGTGCCGTTGTGCAGCTCGTCGCGCACCACCACGGGTGGCATAACGGCAATGTGCTGAGTGTCCCGCGCCAGTAGGCGCATCATCGCCATGTCGTCTACTTCGGCGGCAATTTTGGGCGTTAGCCGGTAGTGGCTGCACAGCTGGTCAAAGGCGTGGCGCGTGGCGTTTTCAACCCCGGGCAGAATTAAGGCGTGGCCGCTTAAGCCTTTGGGGAAAGCGGGGGGCGGCGAGAGGTGGGGCGCTGCAATCAAGCTCACCGGCTGGCGCGCTAACCGCTGGGAGCGCCAGGGGTGTTCACTATCACCGCGCACGGGCTGATTCGAGAGCACCACGTCTAGCTTGTGGGCAGAAAGCCGCCTTAGCAGATCATCCATGCCACCGCTTTGCAGTATCAAATCCAGGTCGTCTCGGCCCAACAGCGGCCGCACAAACCCCTCCTGAAAGTTGCGCGATAGCGTGGCCACCGCCCCTACGCGCACCACCTCGCGGTGGGCGTGGCCGCCCTCAGCAAACAGCGCGCTCAGCTCTTCGCCTTGGGTGAAGATGGTCTCGGCGTAATCAAACGCCAGCCTGCCCGCTTCGGAAAGGTGCAGCTGCCGACCTTCGCGGATGAACAGCGCTTGGCCCAAACGCTCCTCTAGCTGGCGGATTTGCTGGGAAAGCGACGACTGTGACACGTGCAGCGCTTTCGCCGTGCGGGTCAGGTGGCCCGATTTCGCCACTTGCCAAAAATAGTAAAGGTGGTGGTAGTTGAGCTTCATAGCGGCGGAACCTCAGGCAGCGTATTGGCTATACGTTCTGTTTTAAAGAACGATTTATCAAAAATAAACTATTTTTTATATAGTAATGAGCGCGGCATAGTCGTTTTCACACGACAAAGGGGAAGGGCTATGCCAAATTTCGTCGACATAACGGTGCTATCACTGCTAGCGCTGTGGTTATTGGTCCCGGTTTCGCTGTTAGTGGTGGCGGGCGTCAGCGCACGGGCGAGCACGCCCGCATCGCTCCAGCGCGCTTGGAAAATAGGCCGCTGGTTAACGGCAAGCGCATTGGTTGCAAGCTTAGCAGTGGGTGGGCTGCTGGTACTGGATGCGCTGGGTGTACCCACCGGCCTGCCCGAAGCCGCTCAGCCGCTGGGCTTGTATCCAGATGGCTTGGCTGTGTGGATGGCGCTACTCATCAGCTTGTTAGGCACGGTGCTGCTGCGCTTTGCAGAAGGCTACCTAAAGGGCGACCGTGGCGAGCGTCGGTTTTTACCCTGGTGTTTAGTGGTGCTGGCAAGCGTGATGCTGCTGGTCTTTACCCACCACTTGGTCGTAATGCTGATTGCCTGGGTGGGCGTGAGCGTGGCGCTGCACCACTTGCTAACGCTCTACCCTGAGCGTGTTGAAGCCCAGCGGGCGGCTTGGCAAAAATTTGTGGTCAGCCGCATAGGCGATGCGGCGCTAATCGTGGCGGTAGCGCTTCTGTACGCCCACTTCGGTACCTTTCAGTTACCTGAGCTGTTTGCCGCCGCTGCGGCAACTTCTGGCGGCTGGCAGGTGGAAGCCGCCTCGGTGGCGCTGGCCATCGCGGCGCTGTGTAAATGTGCCCAGGTGCCGATGCATGGCTGGTTGATTAAAGTGATGGAAGCCCCCACGCCGGTCTCCGCGCTGCTGCATGCGGGGGTGATTAACCTGGGGGGCTTTGTGTGGCTGCGCTTGTTCCCGGTGTTTGATGGTCTAACGCTGGGCCACTACCTGCTGATTGCTGTAGGTGGTTTTACCGCGCTGGTTGCGGTGATGACCATGTTGACTCAAACGTCCGTCAAGCATGCCCTGGCCTGGTCTACCTGCGCGCAAATGGGTTTTATGCTGTTTGAAATTGGCGTAGGGGCGTACACCCTGGCGCTGGCCCACCTGCTGGCGCACTCGCTGTATAAAGCGCACTCCTTCTTGGCGTCTGGCCGTACCGTGCGCGCCGCCCGCTGTGAGCGCTTGCCGCTTGCACCGCTGCGTCAGCGGCTTTCCCTCGCGCTGCCTGCGGCCACCGTCGCGGCGGTGGTACTGATGATGTGGCCCTCTCTGGTTAGTCATAACCCGCTGTTGGGCGCTCTGCTCAGCTTGGCGGTGGGCAGCACGCTGCTGGGCATGCCGGTGGGCACCGCCAAACCTAAGCGTTTAGCGCTGGTAGGCATGGCGCTGGCGCTAGTGCCGCTGTATGCCTTGCTGCATAGCGTGCTGGCACCGGCACTGCCCAGTGCGTACACACCCTTAACACTCACGGCAGGCCTGCTGGGCGCACTCATACTGGCCAATCTGGTGCTGGCCGCTGGGGCCGTCACGCTATTTCCCCAGGCCGCTTGGGTAGCCCGCTGGCGGGTTCACTTTAGCCAAGGGCTTTATCTGTCTCTGCCGTTCCAGCGTTTAGTAGATGCGGTAGCCCCCATTCGTGCTTGGTCGCGTCCTTCATCGCTTGCCCCGGGTTTAAAAGGAGAGTGGTCATGAGTCAGCCCGTTGCCGTGGACACATCACTAGAGCAGTACCGCGATGCTTTGAGCCGCGCGACCGACGCCATTGCCCCGGTGTGGCCGCTAGACCAGTGGATTGCGGTCAACCCCTGGTGGGGTCAAAGGCATCAGCCCATTGAGCAAGTGAGCCAAGCGCTCAGCCGCCGGGCAGGGCAGCCGATGACCATGCCCGCTGAGTTTTATCGCAACGCCTGGGAATCAGGCCGGATTATCCCGCAAGACCTGCAGCAGGCGCTTAGCCAGGGCGGCTACGCCTATACCCAGCAGAGCCTAGTGAGCTATTTAGCAACACCGCCCAAGCCGGTAACGCCACTACGTAGCGCTTGGGATACTTTGGCAGGGCATGATGGGTTTGAGCCGCTGGCGGAGAGCTGTGCGAGCTACTTCGATCACCATCAGCAGCGCTGGGCAAGCCAAGCGGGTGATTCGCTGTATCATTTTTGGAAGTGTGCAGCACAGCATGATTTGCGCTGGCCTAAGGCGCAGCGTCAGGCGTTACAAGCGCTTCCTGACGAGCCCCAGGCGGCTATTGAAGAGATTGCAGCAGATTGGGCGCTCACCCCGGAAGCATTTGAAATGCTGGCCCATACGCTGCTGCTACGGGTGAACGGCTGGGCCTCTTGGTGCCAGGGGATTGGCTGGCACACCGTCCACCAAAAGCCGGTCGCCGGTATTACTCAGCTGGCTGCCATGGTGCTGGCGTGGGAGTGGTTAGCGGTTCATCAGTTGGATGTGAACCAGAGACGTGACTGGGTTGCCCAGTGGTCTTCGCAGGAAGCTGCCACTGCAACCAATGAAGCGCTGTGGTGCTGGCAGCACGCCTATGAGCTGGGCTACCAACGTGCACTAGCCAACACCCTTGCCACGCCGAGTGCCGAGCCTGTCTCCACTCCAAAAGTGCAGGCTGCGTTCTGTATTGATGTGCGTTCTGAGCGGTTTCGTCGCCATTTAGAGCAGGCCGCGCCTACCGTGGCCACGCTAGGGGTGGCGGGATTCTTCGCTATGCCGGTGGCGGATGCCGCGACTGGCCCTGAACGCGCCCAGCCACGGGTACCGGGGCTGTTAAAACCGACGTATCGGGTGGGCTCATTGCAGCCCCAGCAGCGGGGGATTCAGCGCTACCAAAAAGAGAGCCAGCGCCAAAGCGTGCGCCACGCAAAGTACGCGCCGCTTTCAACCTTCACTCTAGTGGAGACGACCGGCATTGCCTGGGGCTGGAAACTGATTAAAGACAGCCTGCGTAAGCAGGCAACCGTGCCCCAGTGCGAGGCCCCCGCTGGGCTTTTTCACACCTACGACGGCGAACCCATTACGCGCCACGAAAAGATCGCGCTGGCGAAAAACTTGCTAACCCTACTGGGAAACCCAGCCGTGTCGCTATTGGTGCTGGTGGGCCACGATTCGCAAAGCGAAAATAACCCCCACCACGCCGGGCTAACCTGCGGCGCCTGTGGCGGGCAGGGTGGCGGCATGAATGCGCGGGTGGCCGCGGCGCTGCTGAACGACCCGGAGGTTCAGCAGGCTGTTCGACAGGCGGGCATCGCCTTGCCCAGTCCCTTTCATGTGCTGGCAGCCACACACTGCACGCTCACCGATCGCGTGCATGTGTACCGTGAGGAATCAATGCCCGAAGTGCTAGAAGACGCGCTCGCCGAGTTTGACAGCGGGGTACGCGTAGCGGGCGAAGCCACTCGTCTAGAGCGAGCGCCAGCATTGGGTGTGGATGACACCGACCACATTGAACGCCTGAAAACCCTGGCCATGCGCGGTGCCGACTGGTCGCAACCCCGGCCTGAGTGGGGGCTGGTGAATAACGCGGCGCTTATTTTAGCGCCACGGGCGCGCACCCAAGGGAAGGTGCTGGATGGACGCACGTTTTTGCACGACTACCACCCCGAGCAAGACTCGGATGGCAGCGTGTTGGAGGGGTTAATGATGGCACCGATGCTGGTGGCCAGCTGGATCAACCTACAGTACTACGCGTCTACCGTGGTGCCAGGGCTGTACGGTGCTGGCAATAAGCTGCTGCATTCGGTGGTGGGGGGCCATGTGGGCGTTATTGAGGGGAGTTCGCCTCAGCTGCGTATTGGTCTGCCGGAGCAGTCGCTGCGCGATGGCGAGAAGCTCCATCATGAACCGCTGCGCTTAACGGTGGTGATCGACGCGCCCAAAGCGCGCATTGAGGCGATTATTGAGCGCCAGCCGGTGGTCGCGGATTTAATCAACCACCGCTGGCTGTGGCTCACCCGGATGGGAGAAGGGGGCCTAGAGCGCTATTCTCTGGAAGGCTGGGAGCCAGTCATCGTGCCTTACCAGTAAGAGCAAATAGAATATCGTCTATCAGGAGTGAAAAACTGGGTGCAGATCCCGTTCACCGTTATCTGTGCCTGTAACGACAATGGCAATGGCAAGGACAGGCGAGTCCATTTAAACCTAATTGAGTTGCGGATAGCGTATAACTTCTAGAGGATACGCTCTGAGCTGGCTAGTTAAACAGCGTCACCGCGTAAACGGTAGCGCATGGATGTTAACAATAATTTCTTAAATGCAGGCGGCATGCGATATACGTACACAGCAAGAGTGAACACTACCTTATGCACTGCGATGTGGTGGCTCTATGTCTCGTGAGGGGAGTGCTTACGTTAGCTGCCATGTTTGTAGTTTGCGCCGCACCTGCTTACCCGGGGCGCTATCTCGGCAAGCGTTAGAAACGTTTGATCAGCTTGTAGAGCGCCCTATGCCTTACCCAGATAACCACGTTATCACGCCTCAAGGCGCGCCGTTTGAGGCCTTGTATATGGTTAGAGGCGGCGCGGTAAAACAGATTCAAACAAGCGGGCCAAGTCATAAACCGACTGTTGTAGATATTTATTGGCCCGGTGATGTTGTCGGCCTGGAATGGCTAGGCACTACCTATCAAGACGACGCCCTTATCGCAGGGAGTCGTTCGTTTGTGTGCAAAATCCCCTATGGGCTTCTTACTGTCTTCAGTCTTAAGCAGCAAAGCGTCCAGAAAAAACTGCTTCAAAAAACATCGCACCATCTTCGGCAGCGCAAACTGCGCCCCTCATTGATGCAAAACGCCACGGCGTGCTCAAAAATCAGCACCTTTTTATTAACGGTTGCCAAACAAAAACACCAGCAGCATTACGACCACACCCATTTCACTCTACCGTTAATGCAAGCAGAACTTGCAAGCTATCTGAACCTTGCACCTGAAACCGTCAGTAGACAGCTCAAAGCGCTACGCCAAGCCAATATAATCGATCTACAACAGCGTCACGTCACTATTAAAGATGTGGGTCAACTGGCGAGATGGGCGGAGTAGTTTTGAGGCTTTAATAGCATCAAAGTGATGGTGCTTATCCTCCAAGGTATTGAGCTAATCTATGACTAACGGTGTAGTAAATTATTTATAGGCCTAGCTTTTTATTCTTATTTTTTAGTGTTACCCTCACTATTATTAACTATATTTTTGACTGTTATAATTAACTTAGTGCAATACAAAATATCGGTATCTTCATTGTCAACCCTGAGAACTACCGGTTACCTTGCGGATGATAGCGGCACTGACGCTATATTCTTCCGATGTAAGAGCCGTCCATCATGTAATGAATTCAGTATCCTGTCATGCAGAGTCAAACTGACTGCTTACAGAGCATAAGTTGCGACATTTAATGTCGCACTAGTATTAGTGATGGAGCATCACTCGGCTCATTAGTCAGGGCAGCGAAGTGCTAAATGGTGTGTTTTTAAATAGTACGATTGATATTTTCAGAATTATGACAGCCTTGATAAAGGCGATAACCAGTCATCTTCTCTACGGACACCGTGTGATTCACTAGTAAAAGAATAATTAAGATGGTTTTGAGAGGCTTGGAAGAGCTAAAAAATTTGGCATGACGCCAAATGCGTGGTCGTAGTGCCCGCGCAACAAAAAAGTGGCAGAAGCTGCTATTAAGAATATGGATTAAAAGGGAACTGTGTAATGAAAATGCTTAAGATGACGGCTGCTATTGCTACTGTATCGTTGATGACTGGGTGCGCCACGATTGTGGGCGACAAGGAGCAAAGCATCACGATCAACAGCAGTCCGAGCAACGCAGATGTGTTGATTACGGATGAGCGCAGTGTACAAGTGCATGCGGGCAATACACCAACGACAGTGCAACTGCGTAAAGCTGATGGCAGCTATTTCGGCGGTAAAACTTACACCGTTGAGATTGCCAAAGAGGGTTATGAAAGCCGTACGATGATGATTAACTCCAGCCCCAATGGCTGGTATATCGGTGGCAACTTAATTTTTGGTGGTTTTATTGGTTGGCTAATTGTCGATCCCCTTACTGGTGCAATGTACAACCTTACGCCTGATACCCTTAACGCGTCACTGGGAGAAAGTGTTGCCACCACGTCAGATGGCGACTCTGAAATTACGTTGGTGCTGATTGAAGACGTGCCCACGCACATGCTGGATGAAATGCAGTACCTCGGTAAAATCTAATCGAAGCAAGCATCGCCTGCGGGCGATGCTTTTATGTCGTTAGGAGAGTTAACTTCATGCTGCGCCATTTATTTGCATTTCGTGCGTTGATAGTAGGTTTCATTGTTTTTGCATTAGCAGGATGCGGATCAGTCGGAGTTCAACCCGTCTCAATGGGGCATGCTAAAGCAGCCAACTGCGCACTTGATGAATACGTAAGTGAAGACGATATTGAGCAACCTTATGAAGTCGCTTGCATGATCTCGTCGAAGACTGGCACGACGCTTGGGCACGATAAAAGTGCTTCTGCAGCGATCAACAACGCCCGTGGAGAAGCTTGCGCCTGTGGCGCGGACGGTATTGTTGTAGAGTCTACAGAAGAAGAAGGCATGACACTGTTTACCTGGGGGCAAGGGAAAGCTCAGTTAAAAGCAGTGCGCTACTTGGATTAAACAAAAAGTGCCGCTCTTTGAGCATCGTCAACGGGCGGCAGAGATACACGCAGACAATCGAGCATCTCACGGTTGCACGTTGACTCTTGCAACAAGCGCGACCTAGCGTGGTGGTAACAATATCCTTAAGGGCTGCGCCATTGCCACTTCAAGTAACGGCATGTTTTCCATTTTTTGCATAAAAAAATTTCCTGATTTAATGCGAGCACTTTTTATGATTTTTCGGGAAAAGAGGGCCTAAGAGTGTTAGAACGCACCGCTTGCCACGCCCTGTATAAGCCAAGCGATGCGTTACGTCAGATAAATTCGCTGCAAAAAACTGCGGGCATGTTTTCTAGCGGCTCGGGTCGGGCCAACAGAAAGCCTTGAACATAAGCGCAGTGCCGCGTGACGAGAAACGCCAGCTGATCTCTGGTTTCCACACCCTCTGCTACCACATGCAGTTTTAGTGCCTTGGCAAGCGCTATCACCGCCTCCGTGATGGCGGCATCCTCTGCTCCCATGGGCAAGTCGCGAATGAAGGCGCGATCAAGCTTGAGCGTATTAACCGGAAAGCGTTTGAGATAGCTAAGCGACGAGTAGCCCGTCCCAAAGTCGTCGATGGCAAGTTGTACACCGAGATCACGCAGCGCGCGCATGGTGTGGATGGCTGCCTCAACATCATCCATCACCATGCCTTCGGTAATTTCCAGCTCCACTTTCTCGGGTGGGATGCCACTCTCTTCAATCGCGACACGCACGGCATCAATCAACCCTGGCTGGCTGAATTGACGGGCGGAAAGGTTAATCGCGATACCCGGTACCCAGCCAATATGTTCGCTCAGTGCCATGGTATCCCGGCATGCGCGGCGTAATACCCAGGCACCTAACGGCACAATTAGGTTCGTTTCTTCAACAAGCGGAATGAATTCGCCAGGGGGCACCATGCCCCCGTCGCGGGGCCAGCGAATCAGCGCTTCCATGCTGGTGAAGCGGTTGGTGGTGAGATCCAGCTTGGGCTGATAGTGCAGGGTAAAAGCGCCCTCCGCCACCGCGCGACGCAAGTCGCTTTCTAGGCGCGTGCGTTCGGCACTGTTCTGGTTCATGGTGTCGGAGAAGAAGCGGAACTCGCCGCCTCCATACGCTTTAGCCGCGAGCAAAGCGGTCTCTGCCACACGTATCAGCTCATCAATGTTATGCGCGTTATCAGGGTAAATGCTGATGCCGATACTGGCCTGTAGCACCACCTCCTCCGCTGCTTCGTTATGACGTTGCACGATGAAAGGCTCATCCATCGCCTCCATAATACGCGTTGCCACG
Organism: Halomonas sp. 7T; assembly: GCF_025643255.1. Lineage (NCBI taxonomy): Bacteria > Pseudomonadati > Pseudomonadota > Gammaproteobacteria > Oceanospirillales > Halomonadaceae > Halomonas > Halomonas sp. 7T. Next base: position 3,370,747 of record NZ_CP087112.1, read on the forward strand.
AGCGTGGCATGCTCCGGCCTTTTGAGATTGTTTAGGATAACGGCAAAGTCGTCACCCCCCACGCGGGAAACAATATCCGGGTGGCGTTCACGACGGCTCTTTTGGCGGGCGACTAAGTCGGTTCGGCGCACCGCAATGGCTAAGCGTTCCGCTATTTCCACCAGCAGTTGGTCACCGGCGGGATAGCCAAACGTATCATTAACCTGCTTGAAGCGGTTGATATTGATGAGCATGACGCCGACACAGGATTGTTGACGTCGTGATACTTCAAACTCGTGCTGTAAACGATGGCGAAACAGAGAGCGGTTGGGCAGAGCGGTGAGCGCGTCGTAATATTGAAGCCTCTCAATCTCTTTTTCAGACGCTTTTTGCTCAGAGAGATCATGAAACACCGCCACGAAGTTGGTGGTCTTGCCGTCGGCATCCACCAGGCGGTCGATACTCATCAACTTTGGAAAGGCGGCGCCATCTTCATGGCGGTCCCATATTTCACCTTCCCAGTGCAGTTCCTTGTTCAAGGCCTCCCACATGGCGCGGTAGAACTCGGGGCCATGCCGACCCGACTTGGAGATTGACGGCTTTTTGCCGATGACGTTCTTAAGCTTGAAGCCCGTCATTTGCTCATAGGCGGGATTGACATAAAGAATGCGATTATCGGCATCCGTGATGGCAACGGCGTGGGTGACGCGCTCAATGACTCTGTTGACCAGCTTGAGCCGATCGATCGTTTGCTGGTGGCTTTCGACTTCCTTTTCTAACTGCGCGGTACGTTCACGCACCCGCTGTTCAAGCACTTCGTTGGTGCTTTTAAGCGTCTGCTCTTTGTGTTTGTGTTGGCTGAAATCTTGAAAGAAAGCAGCAAAACGAAGCTCGTTATTTTCATTGAAGGTGCTCACCGATATCAGCATGGGCACTTTTTGGCCGGCGCGGTCAATGCCCTCAACTTCCCTGGTGGCACCCACCATGTAGCGCGAGTCATTGTCGAAGTAGGACGCTACATGTTCTAGATGTCGGCAGCGTTCAGGGTTGGGTATTAAAACGGTGATGGGGTTGCCCACCAGGGTGCCCGGCGCGTAACGGAACATCATTTCCGCCGCCTGATTGGCCTGCAAAATGAGACCGCGCTGATCAGACACGATGATGCCGTGCACTGCCGTGGCTAGCAGCTCAGCGTTATAAGCGTTTTCAACTCCTGAACATGTGTCGTCCATGCTGTCTTCTCATCAGTTTTTGTTCGCGTTACATGCAATGTTGCCAGGTGGTTATGACGCTTAGCCTGACGCCAGGGAATCACGAAACGCCTTTTTTTCACAGTTTAAAACGCAGCTTACGCTTTTTCTGACTATCCCAGTCTACTGAATTTAACTTATCACTCCATTTGTTTTCGGGGATTGATCGGTGTCACACGTCAAAGCGCCAACGCCGCTCTGGCACCAGATGCTATGGCAACAATAGAGGCTGTCTATTCGCCATATATAACAAAATGAGCTATCGTTATTCCCGTGATCGGTTCAACCACAGGAGTTCAGCATGTCTAACGATACGATGCAGCCCGTTATGCCCCAGATTAACCGTCCGGCACCCGATTTCACCGCGAAAACCACCCACGGCGAAAAGTCGCTGAGCGACTATCGTGGCAAGTGGTTGGTACTTTTTGCCCACCCCTCCGACTTTACCCCGGTATGCACCACAGAATTTTCGGCCTTTGCGAACTACGCTGATCAGTTCAAGGCGGTGAATACCGAGCTGCTGGGCCTGTCGATCGACAGTATCCACTCTCACATTGCCTGGACCCGCAGCATCAAGGAGAACTTTGGGGTTGAGATTACCTTCCCCATCATTGCGGATTTGAGCATGAAGGTAGCCAACGCCTACGGCATGATTCAGCCAGGGGCGAGTGATACGGCCGCTGTCCGCGCGACCTTTGTGATTGACCCTGAAGGCGTGCTGCGGGCGATGCTGTACTACCCCATGAGCAACGGCCGCTCTGTTGAGGAAGTTCTTCGCTTGGTGAGGTCGTTACAAACCAGCGATGAGCATGGGGTGGCAACCCCCGAGGCCTGGCTGCCGGGTCAGCCGGTGATCGTGCCGCCTCCCCACACCTCGCAAGACGCAGAGGCACGCCAATCAGAAGGGTATGAGTACACCGACTGGTACTTCTGCAAAAAGGTGATTTAACACCTGCGAACAGCGACGTGATGGCTGGCTGCGGTCAGTCATCGCGCTATTTTTTCAGTCTGTTTTTCAGCTAACGGCCAGGAGCGTTTTATATGAACACCTTCGCACACTCTGAGCATACGGCAGCGGGCACGCCTGATGTGGCCGGCTTTTTTGATCCACGTACCTTTAGTGTCCAGTACGTGGTCAGCGACCCTGCGACGAAGCAGTGCGCGATTATTGATCCTGTCTTAGATTTTGATGAGAAATCTGGGGCCACAGCCACGCATCATGCCGATGAGCTGCTTGCCTATATCGCTAAAGAAGGCCTGTCGGTCGAGTGGATTCTCGACACTCATCCCCATGCCGACCACTTTTCAGCGGCGCAGTATTTGAAAGAAAAAACCGGCGCGCCCACTGCGATTGGCGAGCACGTCACCAAAGTACAGGCGCTGTGGAAAGAGATTTACCACTGGCCCGAGATGCCCACCGATGGACGCCAGTGGGACACGCTGTTTGCTGAAGGCGATACCTTCACCATTGGCGAGCTAAAAGCCCGCGTAATGCACTCTCCAGGTCATACGCTGGCGTCTATAACCTATGTGATTGGCGACGCGGCGTTTGTCCACGACACGCTCTTTCAGCCCGATTTTGGCACTGCGCGGGCCGATTTCCCCGGTGGCGATGCCCACGTGCTGTGGAACTCTATCCAGCAAATTCTGGCGCTTCCAGATGCCACCCGCGTGTTTACCGGGCACGACTATATGCCCGATGGGCGAGAGCCGCAGTGGGAAAGCACGGTTGCTGAACAGCGCGATGGCAACCCCCACTTAGCAGGCGTTAGTGAAGCGGCGTACATCGCCTTACGCCGTAAGCGCGATAGCGAGCTACCCATGCCGAAGCTGATCCTGCACTCTCTACAGGTGAATGCCCGGGGGGGCCGCTTGCCGGAGCCCGAAGCGAACGGCAAGCGTTATCTAAAAATCCCGCTGGATGCGCTAGAGGGCGCTGCCTGGGACTAGCGTTCTAATAGTAACGCTTTGATATTCGCCCCCTAAATGAGGAAAAGACCATGCAAACGCAACCGTTAGAAATGGGCATTGAAATCACCTCATCACTCAGTGTCGAGGATTTAGAGGACGTTAAAGCCAAAGGCTTTAAAGCGGTTATCTGTAACTGTAAAGCGGGGGAGAGTGACGCCTTTCCCAACGAAGCTGTTTACCGCCATAAAGCCGACGCACTAGGGCTTCAGTGGGTGCATATCCCGGTAGCGCCCGGTGAGTATGGCCCTGCAGACGTTGCGGCGTTTGCCGAGGCGATGCAAGGGCTGCCGCGCCCCATCCTAGCGTTTTGTCGTTCAGGCAAACGCGCCACGCACCTGTGGGCTTACGCCAAGCGCCATACGGAGCAGTGCGATCTAGCCGAGCTGTTTTCTGCGGCGAAAGCCGCGGGGTTTGATTTAGAAGAGCACCGGCAGGGGTTAGAAAACGTTATTAGCCAAAAATAAAGTGAGTGCGCATGATGAGCCTTGAACGCTGGATCCCTATCGTCGGCTGGGTGCGTCGCTACCAACGAGCGCAGTTCTCTCGGGATGCGTTGGCCGCCGTCATCGTGACGCTTATGCTGGTGCCGCAAGCGCTGGCCTATGCGCTGTTGGCCGGGCTGCCCCCGGAAATGGGGCTATATGCCAGCATGCTGCCGCTGGTGCTTTATGCCGTGTTTGGCACCAGTGCCAGCTTAGCGGTGGGGCCGGTCGCGGTGGCGGCACTGATGACGGCCTCTGCGCTAAGCACGTTTGCCACGCCTGGCAGCCCTGAGTACATCGGGGCCGCGCTGGTGCTAGCAGCCCTTTCAGGGCTGATTTTGATCGCCATGGGCGTGCTTCGGCTGGGCTTTTTAGTCAACTTTTTAAGCCACCCGGTGATTTCTGGCTTTATTACCGCCTCGGGCATTTTAATTGCCATTAGCCAGCTCAAGCACATTGTCGGCGTTGAGGCGTCTGGCCATAACGTGATTGAGCTGCTCAGCGCGCTGCTGTCCCAGTGGCAGCAGGTGAACCTCACCACGTTGGCGATTGGCGCGGGCGTTTGGGGGTATTTATGGCTCTGCCGCCAACGGCTGGCGGGCTGGCTGATGGCGCTGGGCGTGTCGGCCAGCACATCAAGTATCGTGGTAAAAGCCGCGCCCATCTCTGCCGTCATTATCACCACGCTGCTGGCGTGGGGGCTTAACCTCGCGCAGGCTGGCGTTGACGTGGTGGGCTTCGTGCCCAGCGGGCTACCGGCGATTGCCCTGCCTAGCCTTGACCAATCGCTATGGCTGGGGTTGCTCCCAGCGGCACTGCTGATCAGCTTGGTGGGCTTTGTGGAGTCGGTGTCCGTGGCGCAAACGCTGGCGGCCAAACGTCGCCAGCGTATTGACCCAAATCAAGAGCTGATTGCCCTAGGCATGGCAAACCTCGGGGCGGGCATCAGCAGCGGCTCGCCGGTGTCGGGTGGCTTTTCGCGTTCAGTGGTGAACTTTGAAGCTGGCGCCGCCACGCCGTTGGCAGGCGCCTTCACGGCGTTGGGGATTGTGCTCGCCACGATGTTACTCACCGATTTGCTGGCGTTTCTTCCCACCGCCACGCTGGCCGCAACGATTATCGTCGCGGTGAGCACGCTGATTGATCTGCCGGCGGTCAAGCGCACCTGGCAGTACTCTCGTAGCGATGGATTGGCGATGATCGCAACGCTGCTGCTGACACTGCTGCATAGCGTGGAAATGGGCATTGTCAGCGGCGTTGTGCTCTCGCTAGGGCTGCACCTCTACCGCACCAGCCAGCCCCACAGCGCGGTAGTAGGCCGGGTGCCGGGCACCGAGCACTTTCGTAATGTGAAGCGTCATCAGGTCGAGACCGATGAGCAGGTCGCCATGCTGCGCATTGATGAAAGCCTCTACTTCGCCAACGCCCGCTACCTGGAAGACACCGTCATGGCCCTGGCCGCCCGCTCTCCGTCGCTAAAGCACATGGTGCTGACCTGCCAAGCGGTCAATATTATCGATGCATCGGCCCTAGAGAGCTTAGAGGCGATTAACGCAAGGCTAAAGGATGCGGGCGTGATGCTGCACTTGGCTGAAGTTAAAGGGCCGGTGATGGACCGCCTAAAAGACACTGAGCTTTACCACGAACTCACCGGCAAGATGTTTTTCACCACCTTTGAAGCGTGGCAGGCGTTGGTGCATCCCGATCAAGTGCCAATGGCAGCCGAGTGCCAGCACGCACGCTGAGCAGAGTGATTGAACACAAGGAAGAGGAAGCACGTTATGCAACAGCAGCACACCAACATCGCCATTATTGGCGCGGGCAGCGCAGGGCTTAGCGCATGGCACGCCGCACGCAAGCACACGGACGACGTGGTGTTAATTGAAGAAGGGCCGTATGGCACCACCTGTGCCCGGGTGGGCTGCATGCCCTCTAAGTTACTCATTGCCGCCGCGAATGCCTCCCATAGCGCGCGCAACGCCGCTATGTTTGGTGTCACCATTAACGAAGTGGCGGTTGACGGGCATGCGGTAATGGCGCGGGTGAAAGGGGAGCGCGACCGCTTTGTTGATAACGTGCTCTCCTCGATGAAGTCGATTCCCGAGTCCCATCGCCTGCAGGGGCACGCGCGGTTTATCGACCCCCACACGCTGGCCATTGGCGACCATACCCAGCTGACAGCCAACGCCATTATTATAGCCACCGGCTCGCGGCCCACGTGGCCGGGCTTGCTGGAGGGGGCAGGCGACCGCTTAATCATCAATGATGATGTGTTTGATTGGGAGACGCTGCCAGCCTCTGTGGCGGTGGTGGGGCCTGGGGTGATTGGTATGGAGCTAGGGCAGGCGCTGAGTCGATTAGGCGTGCGCACACGCACCTTTGGGGTTGGCGGCGCGGTTGGCCCTTTTCAGTCTGAAAAACTACGTCATCTCGCTGATGAGACGTTTAACCGCGAACTCTACCTAGACCCGGATGCCACCATTGAGCAGGTTGAGCAGCAGGGCGATGGCGTCGCCATTACCTTCTACGAGCGGGAAAGCGGGCAAAAAATCACGGAGCTATTTGACTACGTGCTAGCGGCAACCGGGCGTCAGCCGAACGTCGACCGGCTGGCTATCGAGAACGCCGGCGTGGCGCTCGATAAGCATGGCGTTCCTCGGTTTAACCGTTTCACCACGCAGTGTTCAGCCCAGGACAACACGCCGAGCCATATCTTCATCGCGGGCGATGCCAACCAGTCCGTTCCGCTACTCCATGAAGCGATTACCGAAGGAAAAATTGCTGGACGCAACGCCGCCCGCTTAGACGATGTGCAAGTGGGCCAACGCAATGTGCCCCTCGCGGTGGTGTTTACCGAGCCGCAAATGGCCATTGTCGGGGAGAGCCGTGCAGCGCTGGAGGCGCGCTACGGCGGGTGTGACTGTATTGCCGAAGGCGGCGTGTCGTTTGACGACCAAGGCAGGGCGCGCGTAATGGGTGAAAACCATGGCTATTTAGCGCTTTACGCAGAGCACGGCAGCGGGCTCTTTTTAGGGGCTGAAATGCTGGGGCCACGCGCAGAACACATTGCCCACCTGCTGGCCTGGGCCTTAGAGCAAAAGCTAACTGTTAGCCAAATGCTGGCCATGCCCTTTTATCATCCCGTGGTGGAAGAGGGTGTAAGGTCGGGGCTGCGCGACTTGCAGGCCAACCTTAAACAAGGGCCCAGCATTACCGAGCGCTGTATGGAGTGTGGCCCGGGCGACTGATAAAAACGGGATTCGCCCTTTTTCATACCGCTCGCCCTCTTTCGTATATAGAAAGAGGGCGAGCACGTTGCGCATAGAGTGTAGAGCCCACCTACACTTAGTCTTGCTTGGCGAAGCTATCGAATGCCTCAAGCGCTTGGGCGGCGTAGGTAAACGCAGGCCCACCTCCCATGTACATACACACGCCCAGCATCTCCATCACTTCCTCGCGGGTCGCGCCTAGCTCCGCCGCCGCTTTAGCGTGGAACGCAATGCACCCGTCGCAGCGCACGCTAATACCAATCGCCAGCGCCATCAGCTCTTTGTGTTTGTGTGAAAGGGCGCCCTCTTTATTCGCCCCTTTCGCCATCTGGGTAAACCCCTTGGCAACATCGGGGATGTTTTTGCCAATATCCTGCATCAGTGCCGAAAGGTCTTGGGTGGTTTTTTGCCAATCTTTATGCATCGCTGCCTCCTAGCTGCGTTGTCGTCAATGTTCCGTGCTAAGCACGCATTTTACGTGCGAGCCAAAGCCCGCACGCAAGTCGTATGGCCGCTGATATGGCCTGCGCTGTGCAGGTTAGTGATAGCCTTCGCCCACTTTAACCTTGCCGCGAAACACCCAGTAGGTCCACGCGGTGTAGGCCAACACAATGGGAATCACAAACAGGAAGCCGATCAGTAAGAACAGCTGCGACTCCGGTGCGGACGAGGCATCCCAAATCGTGTAGTTAGGCGGCACAATCACCGGCCACTTGCTGGCAATCAGCCCCAGGTAGGTAAATAGGAAGATCCCCAGCGCCATGACAAAAGGCAGACCCTCATCTTGGCGCTTCACCGAACGGTACACCATGCCTGAGCAGAGTAAGGCGAGCAGCGGGAAGACCCAAATAAGCCGGAGCTGATCCATCCAGCGGCTATACACTTCAGGGCTAACCAGCGGTGTCCAGATGCTCACAATCGCGAACACGGCCAATACCGCGAGCAGCAGTTTCGGCGTGATCGCGTAGGCCCACTGCTGCACGTGCCCCTCTGATTTCATAATCAGCCACGTGGCGCCAAGTAGCGCATAACCGGCCATTAACCCTAACCCGGTCAGCACGGTGAACGGCGTTAACCAGTCGAGCGCGCCGCCCACATAGCGAAAGTCCTCAACGGCAAAGCCTTGGATATAGGCACCCACCACGGCGCCCTGGGCAAAGGCGGCAACGGCAGAGCCTAAGAAGAACGCACGGTTCCACCAGCGGCGGTTTTTGTGCGATTTAAAGCGAAATTCAAACGAGATACCGCGGAAAATTAGCCCGGCCAGCATCAAAAAGACGCCGATATACAGGGCCGGCAAGAACACCGAATAGACCAGCGGAAAGGCGCCTAAAAGCCCTGCACCGCCGAGTACCAGCCAGGTTTCATTGCCATCCCAGACGGGCGCGACCGAGTTCATCATCACATCCCGCGACTCCTCGTCAGGCGCCAAGGGATACAGAATCCCCAAGCCCAAATCGAAGCCATCCATAATCACGTACATGATGACGCCAAAGCCGATAATGACGGCCCAAATCAAGGCTAAGTCGATACTCATGATGCGTTCGCTCCTGCGCTGTTGTCGCTAAAGTCGTCATCCAGTGGCGTATGTGCCGCCGAAAGCGGGCGCTTGGGACGCTCAACTTCACCGTCAATCTCGACGGGGTTATCCAGCATGCCGTTACGCACCACGCGGGTGAGGTAGTACACCCCCACCACAAAAACGACGCTATACACCGCGATATAGCCAATTAGCGTGAACAGCGCCATACCGCCGGTGAGCGACGGCGTTAAACCCTGCGCGTGGGTCATCACGCCATATACCAGCCACGGGGCGCGGCCTGCTTCTGTCACAATCCAGCCCGAGAGCACGGCAAGAAAGGGCGTGATAATCATGGCGACTAAGGCGTTGAGAAACAGCGGGCTGGTAAACACCCGCCCTTTGCGACGCATGAATAGCCCCACCAGCGCGACGCCGATCATCAAAAAGCCAAGGCCCACCATCACACGGAACGACCAGAATACGATGGCAACGGGTGGTTGCTCGTCGGGCGCCACCTCGGAAATACCGGGGATCACCCCATCAGCGCTATGTTTAAGAATGATGCTGGCCATGCTTGGGATGCCCAGCTCGAAACGGTTGGTCTGGTTTTCCTGATCCGGCAGCGCAAAGAGCAGCAGCGGTACATTCGCGCGGGTTTCCCAGTTACCTTCCATAGCGGCGACTTTCGTCGGCTGGTGCTCCAGCGTATTCAAACCGTGAAAATCACCAATTACCGCCTGCGCGGGTGCCAGAAATAGCAGCAGCCATAAACACATGGAGAGCGCTTTTTTGTTGGCTTCCACGTCGCGGTTGCGTAACAAAAACCACGCGCTAACGCCCGCCACTACAAACCCACCGGTAAGGAACGACGCCATGCCCATATGCGCGAAGCGGTACCAGAACGACGGGTTGAAAATGGCTTCAAGCCAGGAGGTAATATGGAAGCGCCCATCAATCAGCTCATAACCCGCCGGTGTTTGCATCCAGCTGTTAGCGGAAAGAATCCAAAACGACGAGATGAACGTGCCAATCGCCACCATGATAGCGGCAAACAGGTGAATCCCCTGGGGCACCTTATTGCGGCCAAATAACAGCACGCCCAAGAAAGCCGCTTCAAGGAAGAACGCCGTGACGACCTCGTAGCTGAGCACCGGGCCAAGGAAATTCGAGGTGGCGTACGAAAAGTTGCTCCAGTTCGTTCCAAACTGGAACGACATCACAATGCCGGACACCACGCCCATGCCGAACACCACGGCAAATACCTTGGTCCAGAACTGGGCTAGCCGGTCCCAGGCGTGGTTGGCCGTTTTATAGAACAGGCCATGTAACACTGCGATATACGACGCCAGGCCAATCGTGAACACGGGGAAAATAGCGTGGAAAGACACCACAAACGCAAACTGCAGGCGGGATAACACCAGCGGATCGAGCTCCATCATAACCTCCAAGAGCATGACGCAATATAAGAGACAGACGGTCGATTCACGCTTGCTAGACAGACCGCATTTCTCTTATATTTCATTTTGAAATATGCTTATTACATATCCAATAATACAAGAGGCGAGCTGGTAACGACATACGAAAGTAGCGGTTTGGCGATGGCGTATTGTCGCATCGTTTGATGCCAACGTAAGCCAATGCGCTTGCTCGCATCAGCTTACGCCTCCCGTTGAAGGCTAATCAAAAAGCTCAAGGGCTGCAGGATGATAAGGGCGATGACAAACGTGGCAATGGCCGCGCCCACGAGCGCTATCCAATCAAAGACGGTGGCCACATAGCCAAGCGTCGAATGTGTCAGCCAAGGCACCCAGAGTAGCGCCGTTACCCCAATCAATAACGCGCACAGCGTAGCGAAGCGGCTATGGTGACGAGTGACCTGATAGCCACGTAGATAAGCGAACAGGTGCACGCTGATGATAATAAAAACACCGCCTATCAGCTGCCACATAAAGGGCGCTAAGGCGTACATCAAGATGGTTAGCATTCCGCCAATGGACATTGCAGTTCTCCTTAAGCCTGGCCTTCAAGTACCGCGTAGTAAGCGGGCTGCAGCATGCGGTCTTTCATCACCCACGCCGCCCAGGACTCTTCGGTTGGATCAATAAACGGGAACGACGGCATAAACGCGAAATTATCGGCGTAGCCAAACTCCACCAGCATGGCCTTGCCAATACCGGTAATCATGGGGCACGAGGTGTAGCCCGTATGCCGGGCAGGGGGCGTTTTGCCCTGCATCACGGCCAGCAGGTTCTCTTCCACCACCGGCGCTTGGGCTTTCACGCTGGCAGCGGTTTTATTGATGGGCGCACCAATCACATCGCCAATGCCAAACACCTCGGGGTAACGGTTGTGCTGCAGCGTGTGGATATCGACATCCAGCCACTCGCCCCTAAACGGGCCGTCTTGGGCGATCAGCGCGCTCTGTTTGACAAACTCGTGAGCGCTCATCGGCGGGACGACGTGGATAAAGTCGTAGTCGGCAATCACGGTGGGCTGGTCATCCCGCCTGAACTCCGCTTCGCGCAGCTGATGGTGAGAGGTAAATTCGCTTTCAGGCCCTACAAAGGTGAACTCAGCCTGTTTGGCGTGCGGATCAATGGCGGAAAGCCGATAGTGGTGCCGCCGATTAAAGCCTTGATCATCAAAGCGCTGCTTCACAAACGCATCGACCCACGGCTGCGAAAACAGGCCCGCCCCCGGCGCCATGTAGTCCACTTCAAAGGCCTCGCGCTGTCCGGTGGCCTCTAACCGGCTTAATGTGGTGAAGGTCATCTTTAGCGGCGCACCGGCGCACTTCACCGGGGTGGGGGCGGCGGTAAAAATACCTTTGCCTTGGCCGCTGTTTAACCAGGTTTGAATGGCCTGGTGAGTGCGTGTGGCGCCCTCAATGCTGGCGTACACGCTGCCAATGCCATGCTGGCCAACCAGCTCTGGCGACATGCCGTCAATTAAGTGGTAATTCAGCTGAATGCCGGTCGCCACAATTAAGAAGTCGTACTCACGGGTTTCACCCCCCGCCAGCGTGATGCGCTTGTTATCAGCATCAATGCTGGCCGTGTGGTCACGCACCCACTCAACGCCACGGGGCATAAACTGCGCGTTAGGGCGCATGGTTTTCGCCGCGTTCCACACGCCGGACGCCACCAGCGTCCAGCCCGGCTGGTAGTGGTGCGTCTCGCGCGGCTCCACCAGCGTAATGGTGCCGCCCTGAAGCCGCTGGGCGAGCCGGTTTGCCATCGCCAACCCCGCTGCACCGCCACCCAGAATCACGATGCGTGCCTGCGTTCGCAGCGTATTCGCCGACAACCCGCTAAGCGGTAGCAGGCTAGCGGCGCCCAATCCCGCGCCGGTTTTTAATAACGTTCTGCGCGTCACGTGCTGTGTCAATACGGGTGGCGTTTGCATGGGTGCTCCTTCAGTGAACGCTAACATATATTATTTAGATATAATGTTATTCCATTATGTATTTTATGCGCAAAAACGCCATAGGCATTTTGTCCTATTCGGTGGAATGGAAATGGACGTAAAACGCTGCCTCATCTGTCGATGAACGCAGTGAAGCAACCTCGGGGTTGGACGCTGCCTTGTCTGTCATTGCGTATAGGGACTCCTCCCCGGTTGCAAGCGCCGATGTCTGAAAAACATAAGCCGATGCGTGCGTATAGTCGGTCTCTCGATGGGGAGGCTATCCCCTGACCCTGATGAACGTCGCGCACCTTCTCTCCTCAACGAACGCTAGGCTTTTTCAGCCATCGCAATGAGCAGGTTTTGAGAGGGTCGGTCTGACCTGTTTTTCATCTATCGTTGCTCGGCAACAAGGTAGCCGCCTGTCGGCTCTTAAGCTCTGATGGCACTAGTATTTAACTCGCCATCAGAGCGGATCTTTCATTAAGCTCTTTACAATAGGATTGACCACTGTGCAGAACCGCCCAGGCGGTTCGCACGGTCTTGTTCGCTAACGCGACCGCCGCTTTGTTTTTGCCAACGCGAGCGACCAGGGCGCGCAGCCAACGGCTTTTACCATCCTGTTTGTCACCTACACGGTTGATGACCGAGTGTGCGCCGCGTATCAGAGCCGCTTTCAGTGAGACCTGCCCTGTTCGGCCAATGCCCCTGATACTCGCAGTACCACCACTGCTGTGTTGCTTCGGCGTTAGCCCCAAATAGGCTGACGCTTGGCGCCCTTTCTTGAAGGCTTCGCCGTTACCAAGTGCGCTATAAAGCTGTGTAGCAACCACGGGTCCCACGCCCTCAATCGCCAGCAGTTGGTGACAAGGCATCATAGCGCGACTCATCTGCTCCACCCGCTTATCCAATGACTGGATACGCTCGTTGAGCCGCTCCAGCTCCGCCATTTGCTCCGCAATTAAGTCACGCATCAGCGTCGAGAGTTCGTTGTCGGCATCTTCTAACACGCGCCAAACACGTTGTTTTAATGCTTTCTGACCACGACCGCTGATAATCCCGTACTCCTGCAACAGGCCATGCACTTGATTGATCACTTGGGTGCGCTGATGAATGTACCTTTCCCGGATGCGGTGCAGGCTCTGAATATCCTGCTGCTCGACGCTTTTGAGTGGTACGAAGCGCATGTCTGGGCGCAATCCAGCCTCTACGATGGCGAGCGCGTCATTCGCATCGGTCTTATGCCCTTTGCGAAAAGGCGTCACAAACTGGGGCGAAATAAGGGCAACGGTATGACCAAGAGCCTGCAGTTGTCGTGCCCAATAGTGGGATCCGCCGCACGCTTCCATGAACACCCGACAGGCCGGTTGGCGACGCATAAAATCCAAGACCTGATGCCGTTTAAGCTCTTTATTGACCTGAACACGCGGGTGGCGAGTGTCGACCACACACACTTGAAAAACACGTTTTGCCAGATCAATACCAATCGTCTTATGCTTGTTCATGACTCTTCCCCTCCGCATTGATGTGGTTTAACTATCAATGTAGCTCTCTGAAGCTTCGAGAGGGGAGGAGTCCCTTTCATTGAACGCAGTGAAGCAATCTCGGGTTTTGAAGCGGCCTCACACCCTATAATGAAAAACCTACAACCCCTGTTACCAAGTTTTACAACTTTTTTTACGATTGCCCCTAAAGGTTCTCCGCATCAGGCCGTTATCTATAACAACGGCGCACACAGTGGCCGAAAAGCGGGCCTTCAAGGCCAGTGTTAACGCAAGGAGAATCACACCATGTCAGTGATCAATACCAACATTACCTCCATGATTGGCCAGTCCAACCTGTCCAAATCACAAAACGCGCTGCAGACCTCTATGGAGCGTCTGAGCTCTGGCCTGCGCATCAACAGCGCTAAAGATGATGCGGCGGGTCAAGCCATCGCCAACCGATTCACGTCTCAAATTACTGGTTTGGGCCAAGCGCAGCGTAACGCTAATGATGGTATTTCCATCGCGCAAACCGCTGAAGGTGGTTTGAACCAAGTAAACGATAACTTGCAGCGCGTGCGGGAACTGACTGTCCAAGCTCAGAATGGTACCAACAGCGCTTCCGACTTGGATTCTATCCAAGACGAAATCAACCAGCGCATGGCGGAAATTGACCGTATTTCTGCTGAAACTGATTTCAACGGCACTAAGGTACTCTCTAGCGATAATGGTCTGAGCATTCAAGTAGGCGCTGATGATGGCCAAACAATTTCAGTAAATTTACAACAAATTACTGCAAGTACCCTTGGCTTGAACGGATTCAATGTTAACGGTAGTGGTGAGTCGGATAATGCCACTGCAACAGTTACCAATATCCAAGCAAATGGTGGTACAGAAGCGCTTGCTAGTGGTGGTGGTGAATGGGGTGTTGTAACCAATCATGATGCTGCTAAGTTCGAAGACCTGCTTAGCAACATGCAAGATGGTAATACAGTCGCAGTAAGTGGCGCTACAACGACCGCTACTTATACTTTTAACGCGGATTCTGGTAATTTTTCGTTCAATAATAATGTTACTGCTTCTGGTGGCGGTACTGAAGCCGCTGATTTTGCACAGTCCCAAAACTTTACTCCTGCTAACGGCACCAAAACGGGTACCTATGAAGTTGCTGGTGGCGATACTGCGACTTTTGAAATTACCTCCACTGGAGCAGTTACCCTCAATGGTGAAGCTGCTTATATCACTGCGACTGGTGAGCTAACTAACAACAGTGGTGCTGGCGCTCAAGCTGCTACTATTGAAAACCTTGTGGCAACAACGGCTTCTGATGGTAATACGCTTAACATCGACGGTACCGAATACGTCGGCCAAGGTGATGGAACTATCACTTTCAGTGATACTGCTAGTACCGCTCAAGTTGAAGCGGCTTTGACACAAGCAACTGCTGATTCAACCGTAACTCTGGGTGACGGTTTTGCTGAGCGTGCAGTCAATATCACCGCTGGCGGAACCACTTCAGACGATACATATGTTGATGGCAACGATGCATTGACGACTGTTGCAGGCTTCCGTACTGAATACAATGTTAATGATGAAACTGGCGAAGTAACAGTAGCAGGTACCTATACGCTAGCCGATACAGATGGTTCTAACACCATGGCAGGTACTAAGTACGAGCAGGAAGTGGGTGCGACCGTATATGTAAGCGGTGGGCAGCTGACTACCGATGAGACGACTGCTGGTGATGCAACCGAAAATCCGCTGTCTACTCTGGACGATGCGCTCGCCATGGTTGATAGCCTGCGTTCCGAGCTGGGTGCGGTACAGAACCGTTTTGAGTCTGCCATTACTAACCTGCAGACTAATGAAACTAACCTTTCTGCTGCACGCTCACGCATCGAAGATGCTGACTACGCAACGGAAGTAGCCAATATGACTCGCGCGCAGATTCTGCAACAGGCCGGTACGTCTGTATTGGCACAGGCTAACCAGCTGCCGCAGAACGTTCTTTCTCTGTTGGGTTAATCTAAGGCTTAGACTGGATAGAGTTCACGCTTTATCCCTAAGTAATACAATGAACCGGCCTCCTTTAGGGCCGGTTTTTTTCATTTTCAGCCTAATACCTTTCGCGTAGCATCAAGCTGAAAGGCATCAGCCTGAAAACACATGGGATAGGTTTGGAATGGCTAAAAAAACACCTGCTTCGGCGGCGCAAAAACGTAAGCCTCGCATACTCTGGGCTAATGCCTTTTGCTTATTAGATACCTCTAGCGGCGCCAGCATGACAGTGCGGCAAATGCTCAAGCAGTTAGTAAAAGCAGGTTATGAGGTTGAAATACTGGGTGCGACGGTGTTTGACCATCCTCAAGGCGCTCAGCTATTTCAATCAATGGCACTGACATTGCAAGCCGATGGCCACATGGTTGAAGTTGAAGATGGGTCGCTTACTCACCAGCTGATTGTAAGTAAAAGTACCTATCGGGCGAACATTAGCGCAACGGTAGAAGATAACTGGCACCGCCAATACATTTACCTGCTAGATAGCTTTAAACCAGACATTGTTTGGTTTTACGGTGGGCAGCCGCTAGAGCTGCTAATTGCCGATGAAGCACGGGCGCGCGACATCCCTACCGCCTTTTATCTGGCCAACGGCAACTATAAATCGCCCCGCTGGTGCCGGGATGTTGATCTAGTGCTGTGCGATAGCCAAGCAACCGCGCGCATGTACCGTGAAACGGTGGGTTTTGTAGCCACACCGTTGGGTAAGTTTATCGATTCACAGCAGTTTGTAGCCGAACACCACCAACCTAAGCGACTGCTGTTTGTAAACCCCTCGTTTGAAAAAGGTGCAAGCATTGTTGTTCAGCTGGCGCTACAGCTAGAACACACCCGGCCGGACATTGAAATTGAGGTGGTAGAAGCCCGCGCTGACTGGCAACAGGTGCTAAATACGGTTACACGCCAATTGGGAGAAGAGCGGAGCAGTTTGCCCAATGTGTTTGTTACGCCCAATACCAGCGATATGCGCGAGCCATACAGCCGAACTCGGGTGCTGCTAGCCCCCAGCCTCTGGTGGGAAAGTTCAGGCCGCGTGCTGGCAGAAGCCATGCTCAATGGCATTCCCGCCATTATCACCAACCGTGGCGGTATGCCGGAAATGATTGACGATGCGGGCATCAAGCTTGATTTCCCCGAAGCCTGCTATGAACAGCCCTACCAACACCTGCTCAGCAATGAAGAACTTACCCCCCTGGTAGAAGCCGTTACCGCCTTTTACGATGATGAAGCGCACTACCAAACCTATGCAGAACGAGCAGCACGAGTAGGGCGTGAAAAGCATCATCTCAGCGTAAGCACCAAGCGTTTAACGCAAGCTCTAGCGCCGCTGGTCGCTCAAAAGGCAGGAAATAAGGATTTTCTTGTACCACAGCGCAAGCAACACAAACACCGCTTAGCAGGCACCGCCGCCAAGCCCAAGTTCTCATCTGAGGCTTATGTAGCACCGCCCCAAGCAGTGCAGCAAAAAGTAATAGCGCCGGCTGCGCCTAAGCCAACGCTGGATTTTGACTGGCAACTAAGCAGCAAAGTGGTGGTGTTGGATAATCGCGCCAAGCTGATTCAAACAGGCGCGGCAGATAAGCTGATCACGACTAACGCGTTTACGGTGTTAGCCTTTGACCCCGCGAGTGAAGTCGCCAATGCCAGCGCTTATGAAGGCCATGAACATATCCAGCTTTTTCAACATGCGCTGCTAGGGGATGGTCAACCCGCGGAGTTGAACGCCTGCCTAGAGGCAACACTCACAAGCACGCTTACCCTTCTGCCTGAAAGTGCGCTGCCAGAACACCGCCGCCAAGGCGCTAAGGTGCTAACCCAACTGCCCATCAACACCATTGCGCTGGATAGCATTGAAGGCCTACCAAGCTTAGATTGGCTGATTCTTGATGACCTTAGTGATGCCTCCGCTATCTTGGCTAACGGTGAAAAAGCATTAAAAGACACGCTGTTAATTCAAGCCCGCGTAGCCTTCCAGCCCACCCACGAAAAACAGCCAAACCTGGCAGAACTACAGCACTGGGCCACCCGCAACGGGTTTCGGTTTTATCGGTTTAACGATATTCAACACCACAGCCATATCCCAAGCACTTTAAAAACCCACGAACGCCCTGCAACCGAGCAAGAAAGTGCCGATGTATTGTTCCTTCCTAGCCAAGAACGCATGGCCGCGCTAAGCGAAGAGCAAAAGCTAAAGCTGGCTTTTGTGTTGAGTACAGTGTTTGAAGCGAAGGATATGGCGTATGAGCTATTGAATGAGGTTGATGAAAAGCAAGCCTTAAAATATCTTCTGGCAACCGGTGTCGTCACTCCTCCTGACAGAAAAGTGGAAATAAGCGGTAATGAAAATGTTGGCCCGTTAGATCCACAAGATCTCGAAGGGGTGAATCTTCATGTGATGGTTACAGAAAAGTTTATCGCACCCTATATCGACTTTATCTCAGAACACATACCTAAAGCAAAAAACCATTATGTTATAACGGGAGAGCAATCTTTTTCTTATGGATTGACAAATAAGCATGGTATCGAATTTATAAATTCAATAGAAGGGTTCTCTCGTCTAGAAGATTATATGCTTTATGCTGAGAAAGTTATTTTCCATGGGTTATGGTCAGAAAATGCGTATTCTATACTAAATAAAAAAGCTGAACTTTACTCAAAGTCTTATTGGATTCCTTGGGGGGGGGATTTTTATTTCCCTGAACGCCACTCAAAAATTAAAAAAGAAGTGATTAAGAATATTGGGAATATTGTTTCTTTTGTGGAACCTGATGTTGAGTATATTAGAAAACGTTATGGTGCTAAGGGGTGTCATCATAAAGCATTAACTTATCCTGTTTCTTTGTTTAGTGAATTATATGCTACACCATATAAAAAAGAAGATAATATTAATGTGATAGTTGGCAACTCTGCATTTGAAACCAATAATCATTTTGATGTTTTCAAAAAAATTGAAAAAATAGCAAGTCAGCCTGTGAATGTTTATGTACCTTTATCATATGGTCCATATGATTATGCAAAAACTGTAACTGATTTTGGCTATAAAATTTTTAATGAAAATTTTTTCCCAATTACTCATTTTATGGATAGGAAAGAGTACGAGGAGTTTCTTTATAGTATTGACTTGGCATTTTATGGTTATGACCGACAACAGGCGCTTGGTAATATTAATTTATTGTTAAGCATGGGTAAGAAAATATATATGAAAAAAGATTCACCTAACTGGAACCACTATAAAGCTCTTGGTTTTCGAATATACGATATAGACCTGTTTAGTTATAAGGATATTTTTAATATTGATTTTGAAGAAAATAACGTGAGTTTAGCAAGGAAGTGCTTCAGCAGTGATGAATTTAAAAGAAACTGGCAAGATATTTTGTTATAGAAAATGCAAGAATTTTTAAATTTTATTGGGCTTTATTGAATAAATATAATGTGTACATAGTGTTTTCTGCGTCAGGTGTGTAAAGCCAGATGTTCATTGTAATTTATACCATCTGGTTATTTTTTGACGTGGTACTTATGTTTATTTCTTTAGGCACTTCATGTGCTATGTTAGTTGTTAAAGTATATTCTGAGGATTGCCGCGGTGAGGTAGTCCCCCTCTGTCAGCCTAGTTGTCCGGTTGGCGATATCGCCTAAATCACATCCAGAGGGAGCGGCATGGAGCGCGTGTGCCACGTTATTCTAAAGAGCGTAAAGCCGCTGTACTGAAAAAGTTGCTACCACCCCACAATCGCAGTGTGGTGTCAGTCTCTACGGAAGAAGGCATCTCTGACGCGACGCTGTATAGTTGGTTAAAACAGTGTCGAGAAAAAGGAGTGCCTGTGCCGGGTTATACCCAAAGCGACAACGAATGGTCGCCTGACGCCAAGCTCGCTGTGGTCATCGAAACTGCCACCCTGTCAGAAACAGAGCTGGGTGCTTACTGCCGCGAAAAAGGCCTGTATCCCGAGCAAATCCAGCAGTGGAAAGCCGCTTGTCTTCAGGGCGCTGGGCAACAAGAACATCATCAAAAAACGGCACAAAAACAGCGTAAAGAAGACCGTAAAACGATCAAGCAGCTCAAAGCGGAAGTGCGTCGCAAAGACAGAGCCTTAGCGGAAACCACGTCATTGCTGGTGCTCTCAAAAAAGCTCGACGCCTTGTACGGCGAAGACCCGAACAGCGGCGAGGACGACTGACGTCGCTTGAGGAACGTACAAGGCTCATTGCGTTGTTTGATGAAGCGGTTACCGGAGGGGCTTCCCGTTATCAAGCAGCGGCGATTATCGACCTGAGTGAGCGCACGCTTAAACGTTGGCGCTCTGACTGTGGCGCTGTGATTGAGGATCAGCGCCCGCAAGCAGTACAAGGCATGCAGCCGCATCAACTGACTCACGAGGAGGAACAAGCCATATTGAACGCTTGTAATCGTCCTGAATATCAGAGCTTGCCGCCGTCTCAAATCGTGCCGTCACTGGCTGATCAAGGGGTCTACTTGGCCTCCGAGTCGTCATTTTATCGAGTGCTGAAAAAGCACCAACAGCAGCACCATCGAGGGCGAATGAAGCCACGCCGCTCAGTACCAGAGCCGACGAGCTTTACGGCCACTGGGCCCAATCAAGTCTGGTGCTGGGACATCAGCTACTGCTCTTCCGTTGTGCGTGGTCAGCACTGGTATCTTTACCTGATTATGGATATCTACAGTCGCAAAATCATCGCCTGGGAAGTCCACGAGGCGGAATCAGGCGAGTTAGCGAAACACTTGCTGGAGCGTGCCCTATTGCGCGAAGGCTGCTGGCATCATCCTCCGGTATTGCACTCTGATAACGGTGCGCCGATGACGTCTTATACGCTGAAAGCGAGGTTAACAGAGCTGGGGATGTTGATGTCTTACAGCCGACCGAGGGTGAGCAATGACAACCCTTACTCAGAAGCGTTGTTCCGCACTGTCAAATATTGCCCAGCGTGGCCCACAAAGGGCTTTGCATCGCTAAACGCGGTACGTGACTGGATGCTGACGTTCGAACACGCTTACAACGAACAACACCTGCACAGTGGTATTCGCTACGTGACGCCCGCTGACCGGCATCAAGGTGTCGATCGAGAACGCCTTGAACATCGCAAAGCGGTTTATGAAAGAGCTAAACGTCGGCATCCACAGCGTTGGTCGGGGAGCACCCGAAACTGGGAGGCACCCGGTTCGGTAGCGCTCAACCCTGGCAAGCTTCAGGAAGTCGAGCGTAATAAACAGGCTGCTTAGAGGCAGCTATTTGGACAACTAGGTTGAAAATCACCGTAGTCGCCTGTCCAATAGAAAAGATCAACGTTTTTTATGCCTTTAAAAAATAAGGCCTAAATATTTCAGTTTTTTAATATGCAACGAGTAGTTTTTTTTCTAGTTTTTTTAAACATTGCTTTCTTTCTTTGATTCGTTTTGCTGGTTGACCCGCGTAAATGCCGAATGCCTCACATTTAGTAGTCACAAGGCTAAGCGCCCCAATCGCCACACCTTCTTCAAGTGTTACTCCCGGTAGTACAATACTCCCAGAGCCAATAATAACATGCTTGCCGATATTCACCTCTTTAGAAGTAACGTTTTTAAATTGATCGGGCACCATAGGGTTAGTTAGAAACTCTCCTGAATAATCATCATTGCTGCTATAAATAGAAACTCTAGATGATATTCCACAAAAGTCATCTACTATTATTTTACCTGCACCAATAAGTGAGACGTAAGCCGCTATGTGAATATAATTTTTAATCTCAATTCCATCTTCCCCCGCTGATAAAATGCAGAAGTCATCAATTCTAACATTGCTTCCTATTTTTATTTTAGAGGGATTGTAGATTGAAGCCTTATCAGATATTAAAACGTTGTTGCCAAACTCTTTTAATCCAAGAGCGTTTAGTTCGTTATGGTTAAGGTATGCCACTATAGGTATCTCTTTGTTTTAGATAGAACATATTTCACGTCGCATCCTGAATAAATAGGCATGCATACTATGCGGCTGGCAATGTCTTTAGAAATAGGCTGTATAGGTTTTTTTCCAAAACTTTCCACCGACTCAAGTGAAGGATAAAAATACCGTCTTGTCAGCACGCCATGCTCTTTTAATAGCTCTATTATCCGCACGGCCTGTTCTTCGCTTTCAAATACTATCGGAAAATAGGCGTAGTTGTAATCCAGCTCTTTTGGTTTAGCTTGTAGTTGCAGGTTCTGGCTCAGTGCTTGCTCGTAGCGGTGCCATACGGCGGCACGGGCTTTCAAGTTTTCTTCCATTTCATCCAGCACACAAAGCCCCATCGCTGCCTGCAACTCATTCATCTTGGCGTTGATGCCTAGTTCTTCAATCGTTTCCGGCCCGGTGATGCCGAAGTTGATCATTTTCTTGGCGCGCTCTAGGTCTTCCTTACGTTTGAATACAATCGCGCCACCTTCGCCTGTATGGAAGAGCTTGGTGGCGTGAAAGCTAAGCGTGGCGGCATCGCCGTGTTTGAGCAGGCTTTCACCTTTGTAGTTCACACCAAAGGCATGAGAGGCATCATAGATGACTTTCAGGTGGTGCTTTTGTGCGATGGAACCGATGGCTTCTACATCGCAGGCGTTGCCAAATACGTGTACGGGCACGATGGCGCGAGTGTTCGGGGTTATCGCTGGTTCGATGTTGGCTGGGTTCAAGCACCAGGTGTTGGGGTCAATATCTGCAAATACGGGAATTACGCCTTCCCACTTTAACGAACTGGCGGTTGCCACAAACGTAAATGGCGTGGTGATGGCCTCAGTAGGTTCATCACGGCCACTAATGCCCAATGCCCGGTAGGCAATTTGCAAGGCTAGGGTGCCGTTAGCGACAAGCAGTAGGTTTTCTACCCCGAGATACGCCTCTAAGCGCTTGGTCAGCTCTTGTACTAATTCACCATTATTGGTGAGCCAGGCGCGCTCATAAATGCCATCTATGTAGCGGTTGAGTTTTTCACGGTTAGGCAGGTAAGGCTTGGTAACAGGAATCATTGGGTGCCTTTTTATTTAGCGAAATAGTGCGGCATCGGCTGACTATAAATCGTTGGCTAGTTGCTGCAAATAAGCACCATAACCGCTTTTTCCTAACGGCTTGCTTAGCCTGACCAATGTTTCTTGGCTTAACCAGCCTTGGTTGAAGGCAATTTCTTCAAGGCAGGCAATTTTGTAGCCCTGGCGTTTCTCTATCGTTTCTACAAACTGGGCGGCTTCTAGCAAGCTTTCGTGGGTGCCGGTATCTAGCCACGCAAAGCCGCGACCCAAAAGTTCCACGTGTAAATCGCCGCGATCCAAATAGACTTGGTTGATGCTGGTGATTTCTAGCTCGCCTCGTGAAGAGGGTTGTACCATTTTTGCGATATTAATTACGTCATTATCGTAAAAATACAGGCCGGTAACGGCATAGTTTGAGCGCGGTTTTAGAGGCTTTTCTTCGATTGATAGGGCGCGTTTATCTGCGTCAAACTCTACTACGCCAAAACGCTCAGGATCTTTGACTTGGTAGCCAAATACGGTGGCACCCTTGCCTTCTTCTGCCCTGGTAACAGCTTCTTTGAGTTTGGGCGTAAAACCTTGGCCATAAAAAATGTTATCGCCCAGCACTAGGCACACGTTATCGGTGCCGATGAAAGGCTCCCCAATTAGGAATGCCTGTGCTAAACCTTCAGGCTTGGGCTGTACCGCATACTGCAAATGGATACCAAAGCGACTGCCATCACCCAATAATCGCTGAAAGCTTGCTTGATCGTCGGGCGTGGTAATTATCAATATCTCCCGAATGCCCGCCAGCATTAGCACTGAAAGCGGGTAGTAGATCATGGGTTTGTCGTAGATGGGCAGCAGCTGCTTGGAGACACCCATGGTGATGGGATAAAGCCGAGAGCCACTGCCGCCTGCAAGGATAATACCTTTCATAACTGCCCTTCGCGATGCGTTGTCATATCGTTATCGGCATCTGCGGTTGCTTCTTTAAATGGCGAGTGCTTATCCATACCAAGTGCCCATACAACAGTTTTGTGTAACCCGCTGCTGAAGCTTTCCGAAGGTTTCCATCCAAGTTCATGCGTGATTTTGCTGTTATCGATAGCGTAGCGTTGGTCGTGCCCAGGGCGGTCTGTTACGTAGCTGATTTGTTCTGAATAGGAGCCACCAGCGCGGGGTGCTATCTCATCAAGTAATCTACATATCTCATGCACAACATCAATGTTGCTGTGTTCGTTGTTGCCGCCAATGTTGTAAGTGTTCCCTATGCGCCCTTGGGTCAGTACTTGATGCAGAGCGCGGGCATGGTCGTCAACATACAGCCAGTCTCGTCGTTGTTGCCCATCGCCATAAATGGGCAAGCTTTCTCCCGCCAGCGCGCGGTTAATCATCAGCGGGATCAGTTTTTCTTGATGCTGCCATGGCCCGTAGTTATTTGAGCAATTTGTAATCAGGGTGGGTAGGCCATAGGTGCGGTGCCAAGCTCTGACTAGATGGTCTGAGCTCGCTTTGCTGGCTGAGTAAGGCGAACTTGGGGCATAAGGCGTTGTTTCAGTAAACGCTGGGTCGTTAGGCGCTAAATCACCATACACCTCATCCGTCGAGATATGGTGAAAGCGAAACCGCCCCCGCTTGCTGCTCGCTAATGTTTGCCAGTAATGGCGGCTTGCTTCTAACAGTGTGTAGGTGCCGACAATATTCGTTTCAATAAAATCAGCTGGGCCGCTGATAGAGCGGTCTACATGGCTTTCAGCGGCTAGGTGCATAACCGCATCAGGCTGGTATTGAGCAAACAGTTCGTTGAGCGCAGCTTGGTCGCAGATGTCTATTGACGCCAAGTGGTGGCGCTCGTTAGTTAGCGCCCCGCCCAGCGCACTGAGGTTGGCAGCGTAGGTCAGTTTGTCAATGTTGATCACGCGCCAGCCGGTGTTTTCCATCAAGTAGCGCACAACGGCACTGCCAATGAAGCCTGCGCCGCCCGTTACAAACAATGTGGCCATGTGGTTTAGGTGCCCTGGTACTTAAACGTTGTTACAACAGCATAAAAGCCATTCAAGACTGATGAGTTTGCCATAAGTATTTTTAGTTAATCGCAAGAAAAGCGAGCTTGAAGGGCAGTACATCAAAACGGCAATACCAGGGTGTGATGATTAACACGATGAACTTTCACCTGAAGTTCAAGCTTGGGTATCCATTGTCTGTCTGAGCCAGGATGCTGTTGAAGTCACTATTATTGAAAACGCGCAACATCTCTATCAATGGGTTTAGGCACTGCAATCCTAAGAAGCACTATGACCACCGATGGTGAGCGACAATGCATTGGCATAGGATTAAAAAAAGTTGCCGGATTAAACTGCAACGTGAGCGTACGATCAGGGAGCATGAGATTGCTTCGTCGTTGTTGTGCCATTCTTAAGCAGGCGTGATGCATCAGTGCGACAATATCGGCCAGTGCAACCTCTGCGATTAGCGGCGGAACAGCCCAGGGTAGTGCGGCCCAATGCAAATGTAGAGGGCAAGCCGGATATTATTCTGTTTAGAATGGGTCGCCAGGAAGCCAAATGCTGCTGAGAAGCTGGGTTAATTACCCTTTAGATGCGTGCTATGGCTGGTAAGCTGAGAATACCTACATCTGCTTGCACCGCTAGGAGTACCGTGAAGTCTCACGCCACCACTATCTCAGCTGTTTCTGTAGTGAACGAGCTAATTCCCAAACTCGATGCTGTGGAACATCAGGTTGAGCAGACGATTAGCGCCATGCTTGAAACAAGCCAGCTGCCGAGGCAAATAGAGCGTTATACGAAGCTACAGGCCGAGTTTCAGCTGGAACTCACCATGATTCGTATGAATTTGGAACATTTGCTAAAACGTTATAGCCAAGAGCTAGCGGCTGTGGTGAATGACCCGCGCCAGGATGTGCTGCTTACGTTAGATGCGTATGAAGCCACCGCCATTGAAAACGCAAAACAGCTGTATCGTCGGGTGCAGGCACTACAAACCCAAGGGGTAACATGACGCCTGACGACCACCAGCGCGTGATTGACGAGCTTCAAACGCTCATCGAAGAAACACAACAAACGTTAACCCGTTTTGAAGCCACAGGCATGGATGAAGAGCTGGCAGCGGATTACGAAAAGCTGCTGACAATATTAGATAACGCCATTAAACAGCAACGCGAGCATACCAAGGCGCTGCTGTTAGTATGAGATTGCTTCGTCGCTACACTCCTCGCAACGACATATTCAGGTCATGGGGCTTGGGTAGCAATAATCAATCCACTGCGTGTTAGGCGTTTGCCTCTGGTGCTATAACGACTCTACTTCAAACGCTACGATTTGGCGTTTAACGCTTGAAAACTCTACGCCGACCAAATGAATCGGCTTGCCGCTGGCGCGGTGCTTGTCGGCATAGCCTTTGGCTTTGATCTGCTCAAGCGCTTTGCCTTCTGGTAGCTGCTCTACCACTTTGAATTCGAATAGGTAGATGTGGCCATTAAAATCGACGCTCATATCCACTTTGCCCTGGTGGCTGGCATCTTCCACCGTCACGTTCACGCCCAGCGCGGCGAAGTGGCTGTAAAAGACGCTCGCGTAGTGGCCTTCATATTGGGCGATAGGGTTGTTGCGGTACCAGTCGTGGGGTAAACCGGCATAAAGCGCTTTAAGGTGAGTTTCTAGGCCTGTCAGATCATGTTTCAGAAGCACGTTAAAAAGCGCCAATTGATAGGTTTGTGCTTCACTGTTCTGAATGCCCAGCACGGGCAGTAGAAATTCGTTCAGGCTACTTTCTACTTCTCGGTTAGGAAAGCCGAGCGAGTAAAGCCGGTAGCCGGTCATGGGCTCTTGCACGTCTTGAATCGTAATGTAACCCGTCTGGAACAGCAGCGCCTCAGTGGCGATGTCATCCACATCAAAGCGGCCTAGCAACTGCGCCTTTGCTTGGAGCGTATTAAGTTGTGGTGTAAACACTCCGCGTTGCTTTAACAGGTCAATTAAAAAGGTGGGCGTGGCGCTCTCAAACCAGTAAGGCCCAAATTCGCGTTTTTGTAACAGCAGCAATACGTCAAACGGGTTATAGACACTAGGAACGTCTTGCCCGCCCCAGCGGTAGCCGTTGTACCAGCGGCGGATCTCTTCACGGTCAAGCCCCGGTAGTTCTGGCGCAAATACCGTATCCACATCGTGATTGGTATAGCCGCAAATGGCCGCGTAAGGGGCGTCTAACGTAATGTCGTTGAGGTTATTGAGCCCTGAAAACAGACTGACTTTGCTGAACTTGGAAACGCCGGTCAGCAGCACAAAGTGCAGGTGGGGGTCGGCATCTTTAAGCACGCTATAGAGGTTTTTTAGCCCCTCGCGCAGTTCACGCGCCCTATTGCCGTCGAGGATATTGTCCAGGGTGGGTTTGTCATACTCATCGATTAGCACTACCACACGCTGGCCATAGTGCGAGTGGGCTTGGCGAATAAGCTGCTCAAACTCACCGGCGATATCGGTATCGTAGGTGAGCGTTAGCCCTAGGCGCTCGCGCTCCGTATGTAACTGGTCGCGGATACGGACATCCAGCTCCTGGCGATTCTGCATCACACCACTGCCAAAACTTAAGCGCACCACAGGGTAGCGCCGCTGCCAGTCCCACTTATCGTGAATATATAATCCGTCAAATAGCGCTTCGCGGCCTTCAAACAGGCAGGCTAGGGTATCTAGCAGCAGGCTTTTGCCAAACCGCCGTGGGCGCGAAAGGAAGTAGTACTTGTTCTGATTGACCAGCGTCTCAATGAACCGCGTTTTATCGACGTAGTAGTAGCCGCCTTCGCGGATATCTGAAAAAGTTTGTATCCCGATGGGCAGCTTACGACGATGAGCAGATGGCATGCTGGCCTCCAATAATGAAACCGGTCGAACCCTGAACAGTCTAGCATGCCGAAGAGTGGTGTAGGCCGTACTTAGAGCGCACATGAATGATGGGTTTAGATAGCACGTAAGTGCTGATTAAAGAAGTTCAAGCCATGCTTTGAGTGAATAGGGCCAGCCAGACACTTGGTGTATGCTGTTTAGCTGATATATCTCACTATTAAGCTCGGCAAGCGTGGCATGCTAGGGCGCGTTTTATCATCAACCGAAGGGAATCGGCGGTGGATACCATGGCATTAACACTCGTCATTGCGGGCAACGCGAAGGTGTAACGCCGCTTGATGTTGCGTTGCTGGGTGGTTTATTCGGTCTCTATGAGGATGGGAACTTCCACTCTGCTAATGCCCCCCAGTCGCCATGCTTCAATGGAACGGCTGCCCTCTGGTACCTGCACAGAACCCCACGCCACCCGAAACGTGGTGGCGTACACCGCGCCGTCTCCCATCACAATGCTGGCGTTAATGTGGTATCGCCGCTTTTGCTCTTGCATCTGTGCATCATCAAGATCGGATTGTATGTCAATATTTTCGATACCGTGCTCGTTACATGCGCGATGAAAGGCGGCAAACTTTTCATCGTAATAGGGGTCGGGTTCGATCTTGCGTTGATGTAAAGAAAGGTGCCGCGCTTTATCGCCATCGCAGATGGCTTGAATAGCGGCTGCCACCATGCCGGTGGCTGTCTCGCTGTGGGCGACATTGGCGAGTGCAGAGAACGATAGCAGCAACGAGAAAACCGTCGCGATGAACGAAACGGCTACAGCAGCAGTCGGTTTGACCATGTCTATTTCCCTTGGTGTCACTCTTGTTTTAAACAACGTAGGCTTTTCAAACTTTTTTAAAACCTAGACGTTTCAAACATAGGCGCCATTGGCGCATCACGCCAAAGGGGGAATCAACGTGTGTGGTCGTTCGGCATCAACAAACAGGGCGCGGTGAGTCACCGCGCCCTTCGTCAATGTGTTGCTTCAAAGTGCCGTTTCAATGTGCTTGTTCAACCAGCGGCTATACGTAAAAGTCCAAATCCTCTTGGGCTTTCAGCAGATCCCGCATTTTGATGGGGTCATCACCGAAGAAGAAGACGAGCCCCCAATGCGTGCCGAAGGCTGAGCGGTCGGGCACCGTCTCCTCGGTGGGCGCCACCAGTTCATGCGACTCGAAATAGGGGTGGTCGACACACTCTGGGGGCATTACCAGTTTGCTGACCACACGGCGGCGTGGGTACACACCGAAGCAACCCGCGTAGCCTTTCGCATCCACGACTTCTTTGGGGAAGAAGGCGGCGACTTCCTCTTTGGTGCTTTTCGGGTCGAACACCAGCATAGAGGCTTGGTAGGCGTTGAAGCCGTAGGCTTTTTCAATCAGCTCAAACGCTTTGAAGCCCGGCGGGCGGTAGGCAACTTCGCCAAAGTACATCTCACCATCGGCGGTCACGAAGTACTCGGGGTGAATCAAGCCAAACTGGATATCGAACGTTTTAATCAGCAGTTCGATCTGTTTGGTGATGGCGTTGCGCCAGCTTTCGAGTTCTGCCGTCGCAGGGACGAATACCGAATAGCCCAGCGTGACATATTCCGAAATATTCAGGAACTGGATTTTGCCGTCGTGTATCCAGGCTTCAACGGCAAACTCCCAGCCGCTTAGATGGCTTTCCATCAACAGCGGATACTCTTCATCCGGAATATTGTCGATTTCCTCTAACGTGCGAATCATCCGGTGGCCAAGACAGCCGGCTTTATCGAAGGCTTTGACGTGAATCGGGTCGTCCGGGTCGCCGTCGAGCTTGAGCAGCGTCTGGTTAACGCGTTTCATAAAGCGAACGATGTCTTCTTTTTCGTGCGCTTCTTCAAAGATCCCGACGCGGATGCCGCCGAGCTGGGCACGGCGTTTCATCAACGCTTTATCGCGGAAAAGAATTGACTGCCCGTACATGCGGGGGCTGTCCATAAGGACAGAGTTGATCGCGCCAGACCATTCCACGGTTTCTTCAAATAGCGGGATGGCAACGTCAACGCCTTCGGCTTTCAGCCGCTCGGCGATTTCCATGGAACGATCGTTCAGTCGCACAAAATTCCAAGAAATATAGGGAATATTGTTGGCGGTACAGAAATCTTCGGCCCACTCTGGGGCCACAACGACATAGCGGCGGTCAAATTTTTGCGCCGCTTTAATCGCATTCACGCTCCAGCCAAGCAGGGCAATATAGCCTTTGTTGGGGTCTTTAGGGGTCTCGGTGCCTTTCACCGAGTCCAGGTCAGGGTCGCGCCACGCCGCGACGGCTTCGGGTAACTGTTTTTCTGATGTTATCGACATTCAGTGTTCTCCTTTGCTGGTTAACCCAGGCTGACAGCACCGCATCAAGGCGCATCAGGTGAACTAAGCCGCAATCAGTCATGTTTTGAAGAAGGGGCGGGAAGGGGGTCGAAAAGCCTGCGCTGGGCGGTGTTATAAGATCCTTCTCAGTTCAATGTTATTGCTAACATAACTACTTAACATAGACGAGTTCGCTATCATTGGCAATTCAACGCAAACGCCTATTGTAAAGTTGGCACGCTTGTTGCGCAGGAGATAAAACATGTCTAATGGCTAATATTTTTGTGTTTTATTTATTTACGTTAATAAAAGTGTTTTATCGATGGCGATAAACTCGCTGGCCTCATTCATTAGTGTGGCAGCGGTAAACTGAGGAACGCCATACACCTCAACTTTTTTATGATAGTGCGTACGAATTTTTTTGACGAGAAGATCAAAGTCGCCGTCTCCTGACACCAGTACAATAACATCGGCTTGGTCGGCGTGCTCCATGGCATCTAGCGCAATGCCCACATCCCAGTCCCCTTTGGCTGAACCGTCTGAACGTTGTATCAATGGCTTCAGTTTTACATTAAAGCCAATTGTCCTGAGTATATTTTGAAACTCCCGCTGCTTTTTGTCTCCTTTGTCAATGGCATAGCAAAAAGCATTCACAACATCTCTATTAGCGGTGGCTTGAGCCCAGAATTTATTGTAATCAAAGTTTTTTCCGTACGCTTCACGCACGGTGTAGTACACATTTTGAATATCAATAAATATGGCAACTTTTGTCATTCATAGACCTTTCTTTAAATGATTAGTATCGCTTTATATTAGCATTGAGCGTATCGGGTCGATAACTATGAGACTACCACGTTGCTGGTTCTTGCCCTTCATTATCGCGCTATAAACGCGGGCCACCGCTGAGCCGTAGGTAGGGGGTAAGGTTCAAAACGTTAAATGCTGTACAACTAATGGTAGATCTTGTACCAGTTTTTGGTTTTTAATGCTTCAATAGGTTTATCTAGACACCCCCTTATCGCTTCACGATAAAAGGCGCTAACAACGATGACTTCCACCAATTCCCCCGCTGGGCTTCAGGCGTCGACATCGCCAGCCCTTTTCCCCCGTACCGTGATGCTGGCAGGTAACGATTCTGAAACGACCCGCAGGGAGATAGAGGCTTGTTTTACCGCGACATTTGACCGTTACGAGTCGCTGTTTACTACCCTGGTGAGTGAGGAGGCGTATGTTCGCAAGTCTATCCCGCTTAGGCATCCGCTGATTTTCTACCTCGGGCATACCGCGACGTTTTTTATCAACAAGCTGGTGCTGGCGAAGCTTCTGCCAGCGCGCATCGACCCGAATATGGAGTCTATTTTCGCGGTTGGCGTCGATGAGATGAGCTGGGATGACCTGAATGATGACCACTATGAGTGGCCGTCGGTCAGTGAGGTGATGGCGTATCGCGGCAAGGTTCGCGCAGCGGTGCTTTCATTGATCCGTGAGTTACCGCTGTCGCTGCCCGTCGATTGGCAGAGCCCGTTCTGGCCCATCGTGATGGGTATCGAGCACGAGCGGATTCATCTTGAAACCTCGTCGGTGTTGATTCGTCAGCAGCTGCTTGAGCTTGTGACACCGCAACCTGAGTGGGCGCCTATCCGCACAACCGGTGAGCCGCCGGAAAACAGCCTGATCACAGTGCCGAGAGGGGACGTGACGTTAGGTAAATCCTTTGACGATCCTTTCTACGGCTGGGACAACGAGTACGGCCATCACCACAGCGACGTTGAAGAGTTTAAGGCCAGCCAGTTTCTGGTCAGCAACAGTGAGTTTCTTGAGTTTGTTGAGGCCGGTGGCTATTTGACCGACACGTTCTGGTCAGAAGAGGGGTTGGGCTGGCGCAACTTTGCCAAGGCAACGCACCCGACGTTTTGGGTGTGGAAAAACGAGTGGTTTTTGCGCTTGATGACCGAAGAGGTCGAAATGCCTTGGGACTGGCCGGTAGAGGTCAACTTCCACGAGGCCAAAGCGTTCTGTAACTGGAAAAGCGAACAAACCGGCCAGCCGGTGCGTATGCCAACAGAAGACGAGTGGCATCGTTTAGCGGAGGAAGCGGGCGTCACCGAGCTTGAGAGCGACACGCCTGCTAACGCGAATTTGCACCTGGATTATGGTGCGTCTTCGTGCCCGGTCACCCGCTTCCAACACGGCCAGTGGTTTGATGTGGTGGGCAACGTTTGGCAGTGGGTGGAAACCCCGACCTATCCGTTCCCAGGCTTTGACGTGCATCCGCTATACGATGACTTCACCACGCCGACGTTCGATAACCAGCATAACCTGATCAAGGGCGGTTCCTGGATCTCCTGTGGTAACGAAACCAGGCTCAGCGCCCGCTATGCGTTTCGTCGTCACTTCTTTCAGCACGCGGGTTTCCGCTATGTGGTGTCGGATGCCGAAGTCAAAATGCCCAGCGCCTATTACGAAAGCGATGCCCGCATGGCGGAGTACGCGGAATTCCATTACGGCGATGAGTGGTTTGGCGTTGCCAACTTCCCGCAGGCATTGGCCAACCGGGCGCTGGCAAGCGTGGCGGGCAGGCAGAAGAAACGCGCTCTGGATCTGGGCTGTGCCAGCGGGCGTTCCAGCTTTGAGCTAGCCCGTGAGTTTGAGCACGTTGACGGGGTGGACTTCTCGGCCAACTTTATTCGCCAGGGCGTGGAAATGGCTGAGCAGAAAGTGCTGCGCTATACCCGGGTAGAAGAGGGCGAGTTGGTCAGCTACCAAGAGCGCACCTTGGCGAGTTTGGGGCTGGAAGACGCGGCGAACCGTGTGAGCTTCCACCAGGGCGATGCCTGCAACCTCAAACCGCAGTTCAGCCAGTATGACCTAGTGCTGGCCGCCAACCTGATCGACAGGCTCTATAAACCTGCACAGTTTTTGCAGACCATCCACGAGCGCATCAACGCTGGCGGTATTCTGATGATTGCCTCGCCCTATACCTGGCTGGAAGAGTACACGCCGAAGGAGGAGTGGATTGGTGGCTTCAAGCGAGACGGGGAGAATGTCACCACCCTGGACGGCTTGAAGGCGCTGTTGGATCCTCACTTTCAGATGATCAGCGAGCCTGAGAAGGTGCCCTTTGTGATCCGCGAGACCATGCATAAATATCAGCACAGCCTCTCGGAAGTCACCCTGTGGGAGCGGCGCTCCTAAAGCACCTGGTGGGCTTTTAGCCCACCAGACCCGCAATGGCCCGGTTAATCGACGCGTGTTCGGTTAGCCGGGCAAATAAGTCTTCGTCAGCCTCGCCGCTGATCAACCCCAGCAACACTCCTAACACCGCTCCCCGGTGAACGTTGTCACCGCCAACTTCCGCATTCATCTGCAAGGCTTTTAATGGCGCTTTGTGGTGTTTGCAGGCCAAGTAGAGCACCGCAGGCCAAGCGTCGGTGATATAACAGGCGGTGGATAAAACGCTGCCTACCACCTCACGTTCGCTGTATTGGCTTTCCACCAATTTTGTCAGGTCGCGCTTTGATAGGCCGCGGGTGGCCTTAAGCAGAGTGTCTTCTACCGCATCGTCATCGTCTCTAAACAACAGGCTGTCGATCAGTTCGACATAGGCGTCGCACACGTCCGCCAGAAAAGCGTCCGGGTGGGTCAGGGCCAGGTGCTGGCGGCACAGCTTGCGGGTATCTGCAAGTGACGTTCCTTTTAGACGTTCGCTAATCGCAATTGGCGCAATGGTCACCAAGCCACCGATGGAGGGCGTGTCGTGGGTCACGGCGCCACACTGTTTGGGCGGCAGCCCCTTTTCAAGATTGGCGAAAAAACCCCGGTGGTAGGATTCGGCGTAGGTATCCGGGTGGGCGGGTGTCTCCGCCGTCATGAGCTGGATATAAGCCTTCAAGAAAGCATCGCTATCATAATGTTGATCTGGCCCTGCCAGGGTGCGCATTAGGGTCAGCGCGCAGTGAGCGTTGAGCGTGTTATCACCGGGCTGCATGCCCTGGTGGTAGTGCACATTGGGTCGATTCCAGTAGGCCTGCTTGCCTTTCAGAATGACGCCGCCGACAACTTCAGGCTGTTGGCTGCCCGCCCGCTTGCGGCCGCCGCCGCTGGTGGAGTGCATCGACATAATCGATGAAGGGTGAAACGCAGGCGGCGCCTCAAACGTGTTGATCCCTTCAGGAAACGCGCGGTCGATATCTTGAACGTTGTAGAACCAATGCACGGGCATGGCCAGTGCATCGCCAATAAACAGGGTTTTAAGCGCGGCGGTCGCTCTTGCGGGCACGGTGTGGGTCATGGTCGTCACTACTCTTGGAAATCGTTTGCGGTGAACGTCACGCTGAGCGGGAAGTCTTCCGTTGGCCAACGTCCTGTTTGCACGGTTTCACCGCCCTGGCTTTGGACTACATAACTTTGCTGGCCGTGATGGCGAAGTGACGCGGCGAGCTGGGTGATGGCGACGGCATCGTTGCCGCTCAACAAACCGATTGGTGTGCCTGGTGCCATCCAAAAGCGGGCATCTTCTGCGCTCGCTATTGGCTGTGGTGGTTCGGGCAGCGCGATACGCTGATACCAGTCACTCACTGCTTCGGTGGTGCCAATCACTAACAGCGGTGGCTGGGCTTCATCCTGCAGGTTAACCGGCGTGGTCAGCGCTTCGGCGTCTCTGCCTAACACCTGACGTGCCAACGGGAAGAGAGCGTCATCCAGTGCCAGCACCCGCGTGGTTGGGTCAAGCATCAGCTGGCGCAGAATGGCAGGCGTTGGGCCAGGGTGGCGCAGCAGGTCGGCACCTGGATCTACCTCAAGTGATAGGGGGCGAGATGCCAGGTGCAGCTCGAAGGTTTGCTGTGCGTCGTGCATCGGTTGGCGCACGTTAACCGGCCCCTCTTCGGTGGTGACCACCAGCGGAACCTCCATTGGCCAGGGCGCGTGTTGGCCGCGTTGGATCAGCATGCCGCTGATCCGGTAACCATCTTCGTAGGCTTGGGTTTTTATGGGCTCTACGTGCAGCGTGGGGCGGCCCGGCTGGGAGATCCACGGCATGATAAAAGCGTCTTGTGGTTCGCCGGAGGCCATGCTGAAAGCATCAATGAGCGCCTGCCAGTCAGCGGTACGGTGCATCCACTGATCGGCAAAATGACGGAGACCAAGGTCAAACGCCTCGTCGCCAATGCGCTGGCGCAGCATGTGGAAGAGCATCGCGCCGTGCTGGTAGCCAATCAGGCGGCCAGCGGGGTCGGGGCTACCGCGAAAATCCATTAAGGCGGTTTCCTGGCGGCTGGGCAGGGCGGCAAGGTCAGCGAGCCAGCGGCGCCGCATATCGTCATCCTCACCGCGCTGCTCAGCAAGCGCGTAATCAGCAAGGTAAGTGGTCAGCGCCTCGGCCCAGTTGCCGCTTGGATAATCGACCCGCACGCCCGCTCCCCACCAGGCGTGCATCAACTCGTGTGGCAACGAGGTGTGAGGAATAAAGGGCAAGGGGATAACGCGCTCGCCCAGCAGCGTAAAACCAGGAAAGGCGAGGCCGACAGGCGCGGGAGACGCCGCAATGGAGAAGCTTGTATAGGGCAGCGGCCCCAGACTGGCTTGAAAGCGCGCCAACTGTTCGGCAGCGTGCTGCAAGTACGTCTCGCCAAAGGCGCCATCCAACGCCTCGGGAAAGAGCGTGCGCAGCTGTACGCCTTCAACCTCACGCTGGCGCAGCCGCCAGGGGCCGGTCGCAATCTCTACCTCACGGGTGTTCGGGTGGTAGAAGCGCGCCACATAGGGGGCGCTATCGGCGTGCTGCTCGTCTACCAGCGAGCCGGTGGCAACGGCGAGTTGCCCATCCGGCACGCTGACGGTTAGCCATAGGGGCGCAGCTGAATCGCTAAGATGTGGGTACCAGCCAGCGCGGGTGGGTAGCAAACTGCCTTCGGCAGCTACTTGGTGGCGGCTGCCGTTACTTGCCTGTGGTAGCGTACCCTCCCAGCGAAGCGTGATGGGCGTGGTGCTGCCTGCTGCATCGGCATCCAGCGGTAGATGCCAGCGCCCATCCGCCTCTTGAACCACCGTCAGTTCGTCATCGCCACGCGTTGCCGAGGTGACTGTTAAGCCTTCCAGCAAGCGAAAGCGGCGTTCTGTTGCGAGGGGTTGGTGTAGCTCACCTTGCAGCGACCGCGTCGTTGGGTCGAACTGAATCAACAGGGTGCGGTCAGCAGAGCGCTCCTGCGGCGTCCCCCAGGCAAAACTCATTGCCAACAGCCATAGCAGCGTGCTCAGGCAACTTATGCGCAGCAGCGGGCGGCAGTAACGGAGAAAATGCAGCATCAGGCACCCCGCAGGCAGAAGTTAATTCGTTACATTACATTGGGCGTTGATAGATATAAAGAGTGTATAAGAAATGCTCTGAATGGCGAGGCCACGCCACGCATGCGAAACTATGCATGGCAGCCCAGGCGGTCAGGCAACGCCTGATAATCACAGGGGCTAATTACAAGGGGCTAATTACAAGGGCTATGCAATGAAGTCACTCCAGCAATATCTTGGCCGTATAGCCGCCGCGCTGCTGTTGGTTACCCTTATTAGCGGGTGCCGCGGGCAAGAGTCCGTGGAGGTGCCACTGACGATCCTGGCGAATAACCCTGCGGCCTTCGATGATAAGCACATCATCACCCAGGGTGTCGTCCGGCACTTTAACGACCCTCTCCATTACTGGATTGAGGACGAAGGCCTCAATCGCGTTGAGATATTTCCCCACGAGCAAATAGCGCCGCATTTAGGTGACGCTGTGACGGTAGAGGGCCAGTTTCACTTCTCATCAGATGAAGGGCGGCGGCTAACCCTCACGCGGGTCGAGCAGCTGCAACGTGCGCGGTAACGAGAGAGTAAAGGTAGTGCCTGCTTCAGCGTGGCTCTCGACCTGTATTTCGCCTTCATGCCAATGGGCAATCGATTGGACGATCGCTAGCCCGAGCCCGCCTGATTCTGCCAAGCCGGTTCGTGATGGGTCGCAGCGGTAGAAGCGTTCGAAAACCCGCGGCAAGTCATCAGGTGAGATAGCCACGCCGTGGTTATGAATGCGCAGCTCGAACCGCTCTCCACTCTCCTGCGTACGGATGTGAATCGGTGTGTTTGAGCGGCCGTGGCGCAGTGCGTTGGCGATCAAGTTGGCTAGCGCTGTGCGTAGAAGGTCGCGGTTTGCGACCACGGTTCCCGTGGCCTGATTGACGAGCGTACGGCCGTCATCCTCCGCCATGCCTTCAAAGTAATCACAGAGCTGTGTCACTAACAGGCCCACATCGACTTCCTCAGAGGCAATATCTTTGGAGGGCGTTTCGGTGCGTGCCAGAAACAGGATGCTGTCGATCATTTTCGCCAAGCGCTCGTACTCTTCGATGTTAGACGCCAGCACCTGCTGATACTCAGGCACGCTTCTCTCCCGCCGCAAGGCATGCTGCGTTTGTCCCAGCAGGTTGGTTAATGGCGTCCGCAGCTCATGGGCCATGTCGGCGGAGTAGCGGGAGAGCTGCGAAAAACCGTCCTCTAGACGATCCAGCATCCGGTTTAGCCCCTGGCTGAGGTGGCTGATCTCTTGGGCTTCGCCGGTGACATCTAAGCGTCGGTCTAACTGGCGGATAGTGATGCGATTAGCCTGCTCAACCAAGCGCCGTAACGGTTGAAGCCCATGCCGACTCACGCCCCAGCCGAGCAAAAAGGCGAGAAGGGCACCGGCTACTAGCGCAAACCACAGCATTAATCGGTAAGCCCCCAGCATCTGGTTGCGCTCATCAAGTAGCTTTCCGGCGATCAGCGTTAAAGGTCGGCCATCCTGCTCAAAGGTATGCCATGCCAGTCTCGCCGGTATCGGCCCCACCGTCTCTACCAAACGAACCGTGTTGGCCATCGGGAGGTTAGGTACGGGCAAATCGCTCGGGTTGACTTCAATAAGTACCTGGCCGGTGGCGTCGAGTATCCACAGCAGGCTGTCTTGGTTGCCAAACATGTTGGCATAGAGATGAGAGCGTTGGTGGAGCATGTCTACGCTTTCGCCGTTGTGGAGTAGCGCTTCTAAACGCTCCAGCCGCCCTTGCAGCATCTGGTCATCACGCCAGGCTATTTCACGGGTTAAGGAGTGATAAAGGTAGGTGCCAAGGCTGCCCAACAGCAGCACGCTGACCAGGGCAAACAGCAATGAAAGACGAGCAGCTAGAGAGTTGAGGGGCAGCATTAGGCGCGATCCTCAAGCACGTAGCCAATGCCGCGCTCGGTGTGTATGAGCTTTTGCGTGAAGGGGTCGTCTACCTTGGCGCGCAGCCGCCGGATGGCGACTTCTACAACGTTGGTGTCGCTGTCGAAATTCATCTGCCACACCAGGGAGGCAATGTAGGTGCGCGACAGTACCTCGCCTTCCCGATCCAGCAACAGTTCTAGAAGCGCAAACTCTTTGTTGGTGAGCGGGATGCGCTCGCCTTGACGCGTTACCCGCCGACGCAGCACGTCCATTTCCAAATCCGCTACGCGAAAGTGCTCTCGCTCGCGGGGCGGGCTGCGGCGTAATAACGTCCGCACCCGTGCCAGCAGCTCCACAAAAGAGAACGGCTTAACCAGGTAGTCGTCGGCACCGAGTTCCAGCCCCTTCACGCGATCTTCCACCGCGTCTCTGGCGGTGAGAAAGAGTACCGGCACCTGGCTACGGCGGCGGATCAGCTGTAGCAACTGCCAACCATCCAGGCCCGGCAGCATGACATCCAGAACCACCAGGTCGAATTCGCTTTCGTTAATCAGGTGCTGGGCATCAAACCCATCCCGAGCGACCTCGACACTGTACCCCGACTCCCCCAGCCCTTTGCATAAATAGTCGGCGGTCTTGTGTTCATCTTCTACTACCAGGATACGCATGCCGTCACCCCGCTAAATCGGAACAGAGTAGCCGGATCCGTCAGTCTTTCACATTACAAATCTGTAATGCTGCCGTCAGGTGATTGACGAGGTCGAGGTGTCAGTATGGCCCCATCAATCAATAAGGAGGTTTCCATGACATTACGACTCGCCCGCTTGCCGATGCTCGGCGCCGTTTTACTCGCCGGTAGCGCACTTGCCGATATTGGCCCGGTTCAACAGCAGAACCTTTCGCTGGAGCTGGCGAATCGCCTAGTGAGCGCCACCCTTGAGGCGTGCCATGCCGACGGGCGAACGGCCGTTGTGGCAGCCGTCGACCGTGGTGGAAACCTGGTGGCGCTGCAGCGCGATGACAATATTGGCCCCCATAACACCGTCGCTGCGCAACGTAAGGCGTTTACCTCACTGTCGACAGGCACCCCCAGCCGTGAACTGGCCGAGCGTGCCCGCCAAGACCCTGAGTCGGAAAACCTCAATACGTTAGATGAATTACTGCTGTTAGGTGGCGGCGTTCCGTTGAGGTCTGGCGGCGATCTAATTGGCGCGCTCGGCGTGGCCGGGGCGGGTGGTTCTGCCATTGATGAAGGCTGTGCCATCACGGCAATTGAGCGCGTCTTACCGCAATAAAACATCGGCTGTTTTAAGCCACCGATTGTTGATTCAACCAATCTTATTTTCGCCTTTATGGCATCACTCTTATAGGTATTTTTTTATGAAAACCTTATCTGCACTGGTTACCGGTATCGTCTTCAGCGGCGTTGCGGCCATGGTACAGGCAGGCGATAACCCGCTTAGCGTTCATGTTCTTAACATTCAGAGTGGTTTGCCATCGCCTGGCGTTGAAGTGGAACTTGAGCGCCGTACCGATGCTGGCTGGGAATCCTTAGCGACGGCCACCACGGATGAGGCAGGCCGTGTTTCTGCCCTTTATCCGGCTGATGAAGATTTCCTGGCGGGTGTCTACCGCGTGACCTTCGAAACCGGCGACTGGTTTGAAGAGCGCGAGATAGCCACGTTCTTCCCGGATGTTCCTGTGCCTTTCCTAGTGGAAGACACCGAACAGCACTACCACATTCCGCTGCTGTTAAGCCCTTATGGCTATTCCACTTACCGCGGCAACTGATTCCGCTGCGTAGCCTTATTAGCGTCTATCCCGGTTAACATTTTATAAGTTTGAGGTTATACATCATGAAAGTTTTCAATATCGCAGCCGCTATTGCGTTAGCCCTCTTCTCTAGCATAGCGCTCGCTGAAAGAGGTTCTGGTGAGGGTAATAAAATTGCCTATCCTGACTCGTCGTTACAGCAGCAAGTTAGCGATGCCGAGCACTTCACACCGGCTGAGCTACAGACGCGGAATCCGTAATAAAGTATGCAGTGCTAATATGCTTAAATAAAACAGGGCGGGCCAGCAATGGTTCGCCCTGTTGGTGTGATTAAAGAAAAACGTACAGTATCGTCGTTATGCTATGTATCAGGTTTTAGTATTGCCGCCATTGTTTACTGCGTCGTTTTACGTGCTAATCACCCCGAGCAAGATCATCACACCTGGTATCCAGCCGGTAAAGATGGCGCAAAAAATGGTATAGGTCGCGACAGGGCGTTGAATGGGCTTCGCCAGCGCTAGCAGATAAAAGAAGCTGAGCCATAAAAGCGACCATGCAAACCAATTCACGGTATTCCACAGCTTGAAACTGGTCGCGTAGCTGGAGATGGAGTGCACGCCAATCACTGCGGCGGTAATGCTGACAAAGAGGCAGAACCAGCCTAGCCCTCTTCCATCAGATTTTAGCCACTGATTGGCACCTACCCATAGGTACGTAATTGAAAACAGCAGTGTAAAAGCCCCTGCACTAATCTCAATCGTGTTGCTGGGGTCTTTGAAGATTAAGTGCGTGGCGATAATAAAGCTGAGCAACCCTACCAGTACGTTGATGATGGAGACTTCGTGGTTGCTTATTTTTCCCAGGAGCCAAATACCATTTATAAACAAAACAGCACCCACATATAGCAATGTAAGACCCAGGATCATGCTGACTTGCTCCAGATGTTTAGTTTTAACGAAGCCACGTGATCGCTCACGTGGCTCTATCGGTGTGCTGTTAGCACGTCGTTGATGAGGTTGGTTAATGAGATTGGTGAGAGGGTATGGCTAGCGGCGTTGCTGAGAGCAGCGCTGTTTTTTCACTCAGCTTAAACCGGGCGACGATAGAGGTGAGGCGTTCGGCCTCGTGCTGCAGATCGACGGCCGCCGTGCTGGCCTGTTCGACCATCGCCGCATTTTGCTGCGTGGTTTGCTCCATATCGTTAGCGGCGATATTCACTTCTCGAATACCCGCGCGTTGCTCTTCGGTGGCGACCGATATCTCGTCCATTAATGTGGTGACCTGCGTGACGGACGCCATGATTTGTGCCATGGTTTCACCCGCTTTATCCGCTTGTTGCGTGCCTGCTTCTACCATATCTACCGATGTTTCAATCAGTTTACGAATATCTGTTGAGGCGCTCGCACTGCGGGTCGCTAGCTGACGTACTTCGCTGGCGACGACGGCAAAACCGCGACCATGCTCACCGGCGCGAGCCGCTTCGACGGACGCATTGAGCGCCAGAATATTGGTCTGGAAAGCAATCGAGTCAATCAGCTTGATGATGTCGGTGATTTTCTGCGAGCTTTCGCGGATGTTGTGCATGTGGCTGATGACCTCATTGACCACGCTACCGCCTTGCTCCGCGCTATGGGCGGCATCACGAGCCACTTGCCGTGCTTGAGTGGTGTTTTCGCTATTGCGCTCCATCGTCGAGGTCATCTCTTCGATGCTGGAAGCGGTTTCGGTTAACGACGCAGACTGACGTTCAGTGCGTGCGGCAAGGTCTTGGTTACTTTTGGCGATTTCCTGGGCGCTGGTAAAGACTTCGCTACTGCTTTCCCGAACGGTCGTCACGGTACCTAGCAAGCTTTGCTGCATGTGACGCAGCGCAGCGAAAAGGACGCCGATCTCATTACGACCGCGCGTTTCCACGTCTCGTGAAAGATCACCTTCCGCCATGCTTTGAAAATGATCGGTGATGCGGTGCATGGGGCGTATTAAATTAGCTCCCACGCCCCAGTAAACAATCACGGTCACCATCAGCGCGATGATGAAGACGGTAATAATCGTTATCGTGGAAAGGCTAATGACGAAGTCAAAGTTAGCCAACCGTTCGTTACCCTCTTCTTCTACCCGATGAAAAAAGCCGATGGCATCTTGATAGAATGCGGTATACGCCTGATAGGCAGCATCACGCTGTTCGCGGTACGCCGCCGTATCGCCCTGCTGTAGCGCGGCGACTTGCGGAAAAAGGTGTTCATCCAGCAGCGTATCGAAGCTTGCCGCGATCGGGGCAATGACCGCCTGATGGGAAGGGTTCGCGGGAAGCGCAAGATAGCTCGAAAACACCTCATGGGCCGTATTGAGTGAGCTCTGCAGTTCCGTCGCGCGCTGCTGGCGCTCTTCAGGACTAAGCACAGTTTGTGGCTCAACTAGTTCTTCATAGAGGCGTGCCATACCCAGGCGTGCGCTCTGCAGCGTAGAGTTCGTGCGGTTAAGGGTAGCCTGCTGGTTAACATTGACATTCGTGAGCTGCTCAAGGCTTTGTTGGCTGTGATTAACGGCATAAAGTCCCGTGCCGCTGAGCACAAGCAGCATTAGTAAGAAGGAGAGTAGCACCAGCGTCCAACTCATCCTTAACGTCATATTGTCTAGTAAACGCATCGGTATTCCTAAGTTTAGCCGGAGGAGTGAAGCCATAAACGCAAAATAGAACGGCCGACGAGTGCAGCAGTTCTATTTCATACGTTCTATTTCGTACGTTCTATTTCGTACGTTCCATTTCACAAGCGTTAAAGCAGGCCCATGAAAGGAGGCAGTGAGTCATTAAGCGGTTGTGAGCTTTCACAACCGCTTACCCTTTGGGGGGCCTTAATCGGCACTGCCACCGTTGGGAGCGAGCTTCTGGCTCAGCTTGCTACTCTCTGCTTTCGCCGCTTCTGCATCCGCTTTGGCAATGGCCTCCCGCTCCTTGACCTCGTCTGAAAGAGACTTATTGGGCAATACGATGTTGAGCGTAAACGCCGTAATGGCCGCGACGACAATAGGGGCGCCGCCAATGAGGTCTCTGATGACGGCCGGGAATTGCTCGATAGCGGCGGGAACAGCAGAGATACCCAGGCTTAGTGCCAGAGAGAGGCCCACGATGGTCATGTTGCGCGCGGACATTTCATCTTTCACCAGGAGCTGAATGCCGGTCATGGTAATCATGCCAAAAACCGTAATCGTTGCGCCGCCCAGCACGGGGAAGGGAATCGTCGTGATGATGGCCCCGAACTTCGGGCTAAGGCCGGCCAATATCATGAAAATGCCGGTGAGTGCCAAAACGTAACGGCTAATCACCTTGGTCATTGCTACAATCCCCACGTTTTGGCTAAACGTAGAGGTGGGTAGCGCGCCAAAGAAAGCGCTGACGGTGGTGGTTAGACCATTACCCA
The DNA here is from genome assembly GCF_025643255.1 of Halomonas sp. 7T. Taxonomy (NCBI): domain Bacteria; kingdom Pseudomonadati; phylum Pseudomonadota; class Gammaproteobacteria; order Oceanospirillales; family Halomonadaceae; genus Halomonas; species Halomonas sp. 7T. Next base: position 3,413,775 of record NZ_CP087112.1, read on the forward strand.
GTAAGCCGCCGGTTAACTCTTTGGTTTTAAGCTCGCGGTTCATGCCAGCGACAGACGTTGCTGACAAGTCGCCGATGGTTTGGACGGAGTTAATAATGCAGATAACCACCATCGAGGCGATAGCAGCGGTGTGAAACTCCATCTCGAAAGGCATGACTTTGGGGACAGCGACCCAAGAGGCGTTGGCGACATTCTCAAAGCTGACCATACCCAGGGAGAGCGAGAGCAAATAGCCCACCACGATACCCACGATGATGGCAGAAAGCTTCACCACGCCTTTACCGAACTGAGCAGCGATCAATACGGTAAGTAACGTGACTATTGCTACGAACCAGTTGGAAAGGTCGCCAAAGTTGGGGGCGTTCACGTTGCCACTGCCTGCCATATAGCGGATAGCAATATCGTAGAGTGATAGGCCGATAACCAATACCACGGTGCCGGCAACAACGGGCGGGAAGAGGTGACGAATGTACTGGATAAAATAACCCACCACGACCATCGTCATGCCGCCAATGAGCTGGGCGCCAAGAATCCCTTCAATCCCATACTGGGCGCCGACGGCGACCAGGGTTGGCACATAAGCAAACCCGACACCGAAAATGGCCGGCAAGCGGGCACCAAATTTCCACACACCGAAAAGGTGAAAAACGGTACAAACCCCAGAAGCCAGTACGGCAATCTGAATCAGTAGCAGCCGTTCGTCTATGCTCGCACCCACGACGCCCGCCACGATGATGGGGGGTGTGATAACACCGGCAATCATCGCCAGCAGGTGCTGAAGCGATAGGGGAAGGGCCTTTAGGAAAGGTGGCTTTCCATTAAAATCAAACAGTGAGGTATTGCGCTGAGGCGGTTGCTGTTGCTGTTCGGAAGAGGATGAGGCTTCATTCATAGCGGCTTCTCCTTTGTTTTTGTATTCAATAGCGATGAGCTACTGTGCTTATTGTTGACCGGTACTGTACACAAAAAATTATTCATCGATAAACACTTTTTGCAGAATATATGTGTATTTTTTGCTGGCCAAATAATGTCGACACTAATTTGTAGGGGGCCTTCATTTTAGTGTTGGGTCGGCCTACACGGCTCAGAACAACGCGTTTTACGCAGATTGCCACTGACTGATTTAGCCGTTGCGAAATGGTTACGCGCCGCCGGATGAGGTGGAGAGGCGCGATAAAGTCCCGATTTAGTGGGGAAAAATAAAATGTATACAAAAAATCTTTGAAATGTTGCGAGTAATTATATAAAAATGTTGTCAGTATGTTCTGGGATACTAAGCTTCTTTTATCCCCACTGCGCTTTAGCTACTACGCTTTAGCCACTCTGCTTTAGACACCCTGCCGCCCACAGCGGCTTCGTTAGACAGCCTCAGGAGAAACTGATGGGACGCCTTACGACACACGTACTAGATACCGCTCAGGGACAGCCTGGAGAAGGTATCAAAATCGAGGTTTACCGTTTAGGAGGAGGGCTTCGCCAGCTTCTTAAGACCGTTGAGACGAATGATGATGGCCGTTGTGATTCGCCAATACTAGAAGGTAGCGAGTTAGAAATCGGTGAGTATGAGCTGGTGTTTTATGCTGGCGACTATTTAAAGCGCCAAGGTATCGAGCTGAAAGCCCCTAGCTTTCTGGATGTTATCCCGCTGCGCTTTGGGGTGAATGATGCATCGCAGCACTATCATGTACCGCTGCTGCTTTCGCCCTTTGCTTACTCGACTTATCGCGGTAGCTAAACGCAGTTCACCCCGTTAATCCCCTAACAATGCTTATAAAGCCGCCCTAAAACAATCATACGAGGCGAGGAAACCCCCATGCAGGCCTACCTAGTTGAATTTGGAAACTTTATGCTGCGCTGGCTACACGTCATCGCGGCGATCGCCTGGATAGGCGAGTCTATCTACTTTGTAATGCTGGATAACGGTCTTAGGAAGCCCAAGGCCGCCGAGGATCGCGAGAAAGGCGTGTTTGGTGAGATGTGGGCCGTACATGGTGGTGGTTTCTACCATAACCAAAAGTACGCCACGGCGCCGGCCAAGCTGCCGGATGACTTGCACTGGTCGTTCTGGAAAGCGTACACCACCTGGCTCTCCGGTTTTGCTCTTTTCATTATTCTGTACATGGTCAATCCCAGTTTCTACTTGGTAAACCCCAATAGTAACTGGGAGTGGGCAGCGAACTTAGCTGGCTGGGAAGCAAACCTACTGGCACTGGCATTTTTGCTAGGGGGCTGGGTGGTTTATAACGAGATGTGTAAGCGCATCAGCCCAAATATGGAGCGTGATGGGCTATTGAGTGTCGGTGTGGCGATTATGATGGTCGTGGTCGCCTACTTGAGCACCCAGATGTTCTCAGGGCGCGCGGCTTTCCTGCTGACCGGTGCGGTCATGGCCACGGCAATGTCGGCCAACGTATTCTTCTGGATTATTCCTGGCCAGCGCCGCATGGTAAAAGCCATGAAAGCGGGCGAAGCGCCGAACCCGTTAGATGGTAAGCGTGGTAAGCAGCGCTCTGTCCATAACACCTACTTCACCCTGCCTGTCGTATTGCTGATGATCAGCAATCACTACTCCTTTGCTTACACTCATGAGTATGCTTGGGTGCTGATGACGCTGTTCATCTTTGCCGGTGCGTTGATTCGTCAGTACTTTGTTCTGATGCACCAGGGCAAAATACAGCCCGCTTATCCGGCGGTGGGTGTCGCGCTGATCCTGGTGGCGTTCTGGGTAGCGATGCCCTCTCAAAGTGCTTCTTCTAATGCGCAGGTAGCCGATGGCTCGCCAGATATTACCGAAGTAACGGCACTGATTAATCAGCACTGTGTGGCTTGTCATGCGCAGTCACCGACTCAGCCTGGTTTCTCAGCGCCGCCTGCTGGGGTGGTGCTAGATAGCGTAGAGCAAATCCTGCTCCAAAAAGAGAAGACGCAGCAAGTGGTGCAGAGTGGCTATATGCCGCTGGGTAACATGACCAACATGACGGACGAAGAGCGGGCGGTGATTCAAGCCTGGTCGGAGTAGCCATTTGGTGTAATGTGTTGCTGTAGCGACGCCCACAGCCTGCCGTATGGCGGGCTGTGGGCTTTTTTGTGGGCTTTTTACGAGCTGCTTTTACGATTGTGCTCGGTGCAATGAAAGTCATTCCTAAATACGTATACAATAGTGGGCAGATTAGGCATACAAGGTGTATCTATCGTGGAACAAGAAGTGAGTTTCAGTGGCATAAAGAAGCCGAATTCTAAACGATTGGGCAAAAACGGAGATGGTGCTGAGCGCCATGAGGTTATCTACCAGGCGATCAGTGATGCGATTATAAAGCAGCAGCTCCACCCGGGCGCCAGGCTGCGCGAAGATGCTTTAACGGAAGTATTTAATGTCAGCCGAACGGGGATACGCAAAATTTTGCAGCGTTTGGCGATGGAGCAGCTGGTGACGATTACCCCGCGGCGCGGAGCGAGCGTGACGCGGCCCACGGCCGCAGAAGCGCGCGATGTGTTTGCAGCACGCAAAATGGTGGAGTGCGGTTTGATGTCTGAGACAGCGCTGCATATCACGCCGCAAGATGTGCTTGAGCTGCGCGACATGGCCAAGCGAGAACATAAGGCACTGAGAGCGGGTGAGCAGAGTACCGCGATCAAACTATCAGCCGCCTTTCATGAGCGCCTGGCGCAGCTGTCGGGTAATGCCACTTTGGCCGCCTTCGTTAGCCAGCTCTGTTCACGCTCCTCTTTAATTCTTGCGGTTTACGGAAGTGCGGGGCACCTGGGTTGTGAATCTCATGATCATGATGACCTCATCGACTATTTAGCCGCGGGCGAGGGTGAAAAAGCCAAAGCGTTTATGCTGCATCATTTAAATGAAATCGAGTCATCGCTCTCTTTTCTAGAGGAAGAGGCGTTTGCCCCCGACCTACACCAAATATTTGGCATAACGTCTTAAGAAAATGAGCGCAGCGGCAGTGAATAATACCGGCGGTAAAGGAGGTTCTGCTAAGCACTTGCGCTAAATATGAGTACAGTTTATCTTGTTGTTGTATACAAAAATATTGGTAGTGTTCGGGTTTCTTACCGGCATACTGTCTTCAACAAGGGACTTACATCATGTATTCGCCTGATTACCCTCGTGATCTGGTCGGCTACGGCCGCAATCCTCCTCATGCTAACTGGCCCGGCAAGGCGAAAATTGCCGTTCAATTTGTGCTGAATTATGAAGAGGGGGGCGAGAACTCAGTACTGCACGGTGATGCGGGTTCTGAGCAGTTCCTTTCCGAAATACTAGGCGCTCCTGCCTTCCCAGATCGTCACCTGAGCATGGAGTCGATCTATGAGTACGGTTCGCGCAGCGGCGTGTGGCGTATTCTGCGTGAGTTTGAGCGACGCGGCCTGCCCCTGACGATTTTTGGTGTGGCCATGGCGCTGGAGCGTCACCCTGAGGTTGCCCATGCGTTCAAAGAGCTGGGCCACGAGATTGCTTGCCATGGCTACCGCTGGATTAACTATCAAGAAGTGCCAGAAGCGGTAGAGCGCGAGCACATGCAGCGTGCCATTGAAGTGTTCCAGAACCTTTACGGTGAAAAACCGCTGGGCTGGTATACCGGCCGTGATAGCCCCAATACGCGTCGCTTAGTACTCGATCAAGGCGGTTTCCTGTATGACAGCGACTATTACGGTGATGATCTGCCGTTTTGGACGCGGGAGCAGGATAGCCGAGGCGAGACCCATACGCATCTGGTGGTGCCGTACACGCTGGACTCCAACGATATGCGCTTCGCCTCTCCACAAGGTTTTAATACCGCAGACCACTTCTTTACGTATCTACGTGACGCCTTTGATGTCTTATATGCCGAAGGGGATGAGGCGCCAAAAATGCTCTCTATTGGCCTGCACTGCCGTTTGATTGGCCGCCCCGGGCGTTTTCGCGCGTTGCAGCGTTTTCTTGACCACATTGAAGCGCACGATCGTGTCTGGGTGACCCGGCGCGTGGATATTGCGCGCCATTGGGCCGAGCACCATCCTGCCCGTTTTGAAGCCCGTTCTGAAGAGAGCCAGTGAGTCATGAAGGGCAAGGATGAGCAGCAGCGGCTGATTCCGGCGCTTGAGCGGGGGCTGATGATTTTGATGGAGTTAAACCGTCATCATCGTGAGATGAGTTTTGGCGAAATCGTCAAGCGCGTCGGTTTTCCTCAGTCAACAACCTACCGAACGGTGCAAACGCTAGAGCACATGGGGTTTTTACGCCATCACCCGGTCACTGGGCTGTATTCACTGGGCGTCAATGTGCTGCGTTTAGGCTTTGAGTACGTGGCCTCGCTGGATGTTGTGCAAGTGGGGCAACCGGTCATAGAAGCGCTGTGTGAAACCACGGGCTGTTCCAGTCATATTGCCATTCGAGACGGCCGTGACGCTGTTTATGTGGCGCGGGTAGGGGCAACCAACGCAACCGTACGCCGGGTTAGCGTCGGCACGCGGCTACCGCTGCACCGCACGGGTTTAGGGCGGATGCTGCTGGCCGAGCTGTCCTATGAGGAGTTTGAGGCGCTGTATCCTTCCGGCGAGCTGTTAGATAACAAGCCTGGCACGCCAGCCAATCGCGATGCTTTGTGGGAGTTGGTTCAGGAGGATCGCCGTCGAGGCTATGTTATCGCCGACTCGTATTTTCATTTTGGTATCTCTTCGATCGTCTATCCACTCTATAACCAAGAGGGAGCGATGGAAGGGGTTGTTAGCATTATGGTGCCGGTGCACGAAATTCCTCAAGACACCCACCGCTGGCTCCAGGAACGGGTAGCGGACGCCGCGGCGAATATTTCAAGCATGCTGGGCCACGGCTAAGCCGGTTGAGTGGTGCCTTACCCATATCCAACGATAAAAGGAAAGAGAATGACCAAGCGCAACTACTACGCTCCGCAAGGCGGGCATCCGGCACAAACGCAGCTGCTGTCGGACCGCGCCGTCTTTACCGAAGCCTACGCAGTGATTCCTAAAGGGGTGATGCGTGACATCGTCACCAGTAATCTGCCGTTTTGGGAAAACACGCGGCTGTGGGTGTTGTCACGGCCACTGTCGGGGTTTGCCGAAACGTTTTCCCAATACATTATGGAAGTTTCCCCCGGCGGTGGCAGTGAGAAGCCAGAGCCCGACCCCGCAGCGGAAGGCGTGCTGTTCATCGTGGAAGGCGAGCTAACGCTTACCCTGAAAGGCGAGAAGCATGTGATGCAGCCCGGCGGTTATGCCTTTTTACCCCCGGGTACCCGCTGGGAAGCGCATAACACGTCTGACGCGCCGGTGCGCTTTCACTGGGTGCGCAAAGCCTATGAGCAGGTAGACGGCATCGACGTGCCAGAGCCCTTCGTGACCAATGAGAACGATATCGAGCCAACGGCGATGCCGGGCACCGATGAGAAGTGGGTCACTACGCGCTTTGTCGACCCTGCCGACATTCGCCATGACATGCATGTCAATATTGTGACTTTCCAGCCGGGCGCAGTCATCCCGTTTGATGAAACGCACGTCATGGAGCATGGTCTTTATGTCTTAGAAGGTAAGGCGGTTTATCACCTAAACCAGAACTGGGTAGAGGTTGAGGCGGGCGACTTTATGTGGCTGCGTGCCTTCTGCCCACAGGCGTGCTACGCCGGTGGCCCAGGGCCGTTCCGCTATTTACTTTATAAAGACGTTAATCGCCACATGAAGCTAGGCGGTGTTGGCCCGCGCTAAGGCATCAAATGGCCAAGCGGTTAATAAAAAATTTAGGAGCCAGCCATGCTGGAATTGAGAGCACAGCCTTTAACACCCGAAGCCTTTGCGCCCTTTGGAGACGTAATTGATACCCGCACGGCAGACTACTTTCCTATCAATGCCGGGCGCACGCGGCGTTATCACGACCTAGCGCGGGTAGAAACCCTAGGGGAAGATGCCCGGCCGCTGATCAATATTTTTGTCAGCCAGCCGGTTGAGGTGCCTCTAGCGCTAGACTTTCTTGAATGCCATCCGCTCGGCAGCCAAGCCTTTATGCCGCTGTATGAAGAGCGCTTTATCGTGGTAGTGGCGCCCAAGGGCGAAACGATTGATAGCCAAGATGTGCGCGCGTTTGTGACCGATGGTCATCAAGGCGTTAACTACCACGCCGGTACTTGGCATGCGATTCAATCGGTACTCGAGCGAGAAGGGCGCTTTCTGGTGGTAGACCGCGGCGGGGAAGGGAGCAACTGCCTGGAATATCCGCTGGCCATCAAGGTAGAGATCGAATAAGCCCTTGGTTTCTGTAGACCGCGTTTGTAAGCCGCGTATGTAGCGGCACTTATCAATGCAAATTGTATACGGACTGGTAGCGACGCTGCCGGTCCTTTCGGCGTGCCTGACGGTCTCGGCTGGCCGCCTTCCTCTTCTTTATTTCTATTTCCCTGCTAACGAATCCCTCTAAATTTTTGATTTAGTGCCGGTTTAATCCGGAGTCGATAATTATATGGAAATATTTTCCATGAATTATTGACAGTGATTCGTTGGGCGCATACTTTGGATACAAGAATAAATACTAAAATGAATACAAAAAATGTTTACAAAAACAGTATTCGATTGTTGAGGAGAAGTTGTAATGGCTAAAATGACAGCTGCAGAAGCCGCCATTCACGTCCTGAAAAAAGAAGGCGTTGATGTCGCCTTTGGTGTTCCGGGCGCCGCGATCAATCCCTTTTATGCCGCTATGCGTAAAGTAGGTGGCGTTGACCACGTGCTGGCTCGGCACGTAGAAGGCGCGTCGCACATGGCTGAAGGGTATACCCGCACCATCGCAGGCAATATTGGGGTATGTATCGGTACGTCTGGCCCTGCGGGCACCGACATGATTACCGGTCTCTATTCCGCCAGCGCCGACTCCATCCCGATTTTATGCATCACGGGTCAAGCACCTCGTGCCAAGATGCATAAAGAAGATTTCCAGGCCGTCGACATTCAGGCAATTGCCGGTCCCGTGACCAAATGGGCCGTGACGGTGATGGAGCCTGCCCAAGTGCCGCGGGCGTTCCAAAAAGCCTTCCAACTGATGCGCTCCAGCCGCCCGGGCCCGGTGCTTATTGATCTGCCGATTGACGTTCAGATGAGCGAAATCGAGTTCGATCCAGACACCTACGAATCGCTTCCGGCCTACAAGCCGTCAGCGTCGCGTGCCCAGATTGAAAAAGCGCTGACGATGCTCAACGAAGCCGAAAAACCGCTGTTGGTAGCGGGTGGCGGCATTATCAATGCGGATGCCTCCGAGCAGCTGGTGGAGTTTGCTGAGCTGACTGGCGTGCCGGTTATTCCGACGCTGATGGGCTGGGGCACGATTCCCGATGACCATCCGTTGATGGCGGGTATGGTGGGTCTTCAGACCTCTCACCGCTATGGCAACGCCACCATGCTCGCCTCTGATTTCGTGATGGGGATCGGCAACCGCTGGGCTAACCGCCACACCGGCAATGTTGAAACGTATACCAAAGACAGAAAGTTTGTACACGTTGATATTGAGCCGACCCAAATAGGGCGCATCTTTGGGCCTGATTACGGCATCGTGTCAGACGCCAAGCTGGCGCTTGAGCTGTTCCTGGAAGTCGCTCGCGAAATGAAAGCCGCCGGTAAGCTTAAAAACCGCAGCGCATGGGCTGAAGAGTGCCAAGAGCGTAAACGTACGCTGCTGCGTAAAACCCACTTCGATAACGTGCCGGTGAAGCCCCAGCGTGTTTACGAAGAGATGAACAAAGTATTCGGCAAAAACGCACGCTACATCAGCACGATCGGGCTGTCGCAAATTGCCGGTGCTCAGTTCCTGCACGTCTACAAGCCGCGCCACTGGATCAACTGTGGTCAGGCTGGCCCGTTAGGCTGGACAGTACCCGCCGCGCTAGGGGTTTGCCGCGCAGACCCTACGGCTGAAGTGGTGGGTCTTTCTGGTGATTATGACTTCCAGTTCATGATCGAAGAGCTGGCGGTAGGCGCACAGTTTAATCTGCCCTATATCCATGTGCTGGTGAATAACTCCTACCTTGGCTTGATTCGCCAAGCCCAGCGCGGTTTCGACATGGATTACTGCGTTCAGCTGTCGTTTAAGAACATCAACTATACCGATGAAGAAGCGGCGCTCGCTGAGTACGGCGTCGACCATGTGTCGGTTGTTGAAGGGCTGGGCTGTAAAGCACTGCGTGTGTTCAAGCCTGAGGATATTGCCCCCACGCTTGAGAAAGCCCGTGAGCTGATGCGTGAACACCGCGTGCCAGTAGTTGTAGAGATCATCCTTGAGCGTGTGACCAACATCTCAATGGGTACGGATCTTGATGGGGTTAATGAGTTTGAAGAGCTGGCTGAAAACGTTGCCGATGCACCGAGCTCTATTGCTAGCTTGACCTAAAGGATGCCCTGGCTGCGACCTGTTCAACGCCAGGGTATTAAGGGTTTGTCGCCCCTCCCGTTCGCTAGTCCTACATAACAAGTAAGGAGACCTGCATGTCCAAGTTTGCTGCAAATCTCAGCATGTTGTTCACCGAAGTGGACTTCCTCGATCGTTTTAAAGCCGCTGCCGACGCTGGCTTCAAGGGTGTCGAATACCTTTTTCCCTATGATTACCCGGCAGCGGACATCAAACAGCGCCTGGACGCCAATGGCCTGAGCCAAGTGCTGTTCAACCTACCTGCCGGTGACTGGGGCGCCGGTGAGCGCGGTATTGCCTGCCATCCCGACCGTGTTGACGAGTTCCGTGCAGGCGTCGATAAAGCCATTGAGTACGCGAAGGTGCTGGGCAACACCCAAGTGAACTGCTTAGTCGGTATTAAGCCGGACGGTGTTAGCGACGCAAAAGCACATGAGACGGTGATTGAAAACCTGCGCTTTGCCGCTGAAAAGCTTAAAGCGGCGGGCATCCTGCTGATCGCTGAGCCGATTAACACCCGTGATATTCCGGGGTTTTTCCTCAACCGCACGGAGCAGGCGCTGGCCCTGTTCGATGAAGTGGGCAGCGACAACCTGAAGCTGCAATACGACATCTACCACATGCAAATCATGGAAGGGGATCTAGCGCCCACCATCGAAAAGCATTTTGCGCGTATTGCCCACGTGCAGTTAGCGGATAACCCAGGGCGTCATGAGCCGGGTACCGGCGAAATCAATTATCCCTTCCTTTTTGCGCACCTTGAGCGCCTGGGTTACGACGGCTGGATTGGCTGCGAATACAAGCCCAAAGCGGGAACGACGCAAGGGCTGGGCTGGTTGGATAGCGCACGTTAAGGCCAACTGCATCTATAGATTCCGAGCGGGTTAACGGCAAGCGGGTGAACACTGCCCCGTGTTTGCTGAACCCACGCTTGGTGAATTAATTGGAAGGAGCAACATTATGAGCAAGATCGGTTTTATTGGTTTAGGCATTATGGGTCGCCCGATGGCTGGCCACCTGCTCGACGCGGGCCACTCCTTGGTGACCGTGAAGCGCGGTACGCTGGATGCAGGCCTTGCTGAAAAAGGCATGCAAGAAGTAGCCAGCCCCAAAGAGGTTGCCCAAGCCGTTGACGTGATTATCACTATGGTGCCAGACACCTCTGACGTTGAAACCGTGCTGTTCGGTGAAGACGGCGTCATTGAAGGTCTCAAGCCGGGCACTTTAGTGATCGACATGAGCTCCATCGCGCCCATGCAAACTCAGGCATTTGCCAAGCGTATTACCGACGCGGGCGGTGAGTATGTAGATGCCCCAGTATCCGGTGGTGAAGGTGGTGCCATTAATGCCGCGCTCACTATCATGGTCGGCGCGACTGACGAAGGCTTTAAGCGAGCGACACCGCTGCTTGAAGTGGTGGGTAAAACGATCACCCATATTGGCGGTCACGGTGCAGGCCAGACCTGTAAAGTCGCCAACCAGATCGTGGTGGCTCTGACCATCGAAGCCGTTGCCGAAGGGTTGCTATTCGCTTCTAAAGCCGGTGCTGATGTGGAGAAAGTGCGTGAATCGCTGCTGGGCGGCCTTGCTCAGTCGAAGATTCTTGATGTCCATGGCGAGCGCATGATCAAGCGTACCTTTGATCCGGGCTTCCGCATCCGTCTGCATCAAAAAGACCTTAACCTCGCACTGGAAGGCGCTCGTAGCTTGAACCTGTCACTGCCAGGTACCGCTAATGCGCAGCAGCTATTCCAAGCGTGCGCTGCTAACGGTGGCGCGGACTGGGATCACGCGGGCATTCTACGTGCGCTGGAGAAACTGGCAGATCACGAGGTGGGCGCGTAACCCTTAATCGGCGTTAGTGAGTAATGGTGGGTCGTGGTTCCTGGCCCACCGCTGTAGTTGCATGTGAGACATTGGTTTTTACCCGGTGGCAGTTCCCCCGTTTTGCCATTTTGCTGCCACCGGCTTTTTCCCCCTTATTTTTCTTCTTTGCCCTGGCTCTTGCCTGAGGAGTCTGCCGATGAATGCCCCTTTTCGCTTAGCCCCTTTTACCAGTGAAGAAGACTCACGCCAGTGGCTAATGCGCTTAGCCGAAAAGGCGATCGCTGCGGTTCACCCCGACAGCTTGCTACCCGACCAACTACCTGAAAAGCCGACGGGTCGCACCGTGGTTGTAGGGGCTGGTAAAGCCGCCGCAGCGATGGCGCGCGCGTTGGAGCTGGCATGGGAAGCGCAGTCCTCTGGCGAGTCAACTGACTTAGAAGGGTTGGTGGTTACCCGCTATCAGCACGGTGCCGCCTGCCAACACATTGAAGTACTCGAAGCGTCTCACCCAATGCCTGATGCGCTGGGTGAGCAGGCCGCAAAACGTATGTTGGAAGCGGTTAAAGACCTGGGTGAAGATGACCTGGTCATTGCGTTGATTTCCGGTGGTGGCTCTGCGCTTATGTCGCTTCCCGCCGATGGCATTAGCCTGAAAGATAAGCAAGCTCTGAACAAAACGCTGCTGCGTTGCGGGGCGACGATTCGTGAAATCAATACGGTGCGTCGTCATCTCTCCGCGATTAAGGGCGGTCGTTTAGCGGCCTGCGCGCACCCCGCTCGCGTGGTGACGTACCTTATTTCGGATGTGCCGGGTGATGAGGCGTCGTTAATCGCCTCCGGCCCTACGCTGCCGGATAACACCACGCCGCGTGATGCGCTAACAATTCTTGAGCGCCACCAGATCGAGGTGCCCGACAACGTGCGTCAGCACCTGCTGGCCGACCACAGCGCACCACAGCTCAATAGCCCTGAGTTTGCCCGCGACCAGCACATCATCCTCGCTCGCGCCTGCGATGCGTTAGATGCTGCAAAGCGCAGTGCTGAAGCCAGCGTTGGTGAAACCAGTATTGGCGAAAGTGGTATCGATATCAGAGTGCTAGGCGACGACTTAGAGGGCGAGGCGCGCGATTTAGGCACTGCCCAGGCGCGCATGGCGTTCAAACTGCAGGACGAAATCACCCGCCCCCTGTTGGTGCTCTCCGGTGGCGAGACCAGCGTTACCGTGAAAGGTGATGGGCGGGGTGGGCGTAATGTTGAGTATCTACTGGGGCTTTTCGATGGCCTCAAAGGCGCAGAGGGCATTTACGCCCTGGCCATCGACACCGACGGCATTGACGGGTCGGAGGATAACGCGGGTGCGTTAATTGGCCCTGAGTGCTGGAAGCGCGCCGAGTCTTTGCAGCTGTCAGCGCGAGACTACCTGTCTCGCAATGATGCCTATAGCTTTTTTGATGCGCTTGACGACCTAATCGTGACCGGGCCAACCCGTACGAACGTCAATGATTTTCGCGCCATCCTTATTCTTCCGAGGCAGCCATGAAACCTACCGCGTATACCCCTATTCGCCGCACAAAAATTGTCGCCACGTTAGGCCCCGCCAGCGACCGTCAAGGCGTGCTGGAAGCAATGCTGCGAGCTGGCGTGGATGTTGTTCGGCTCAATTTTTCCCATGGGTCGGCGGATGATCATCGTCGTCGTCTAAGCGAAGTGCGTGAGATTGCGCAGCGTTTAGGTAGAAGCGTCGCTGCGCTGGCCGATTTGCAAGGCCCAAAAATTCGCATCGCGCGCTTCAAAGAGGGCGCCGTGGTGCTGGAAGAAGGGCAGTCCTTCGTACTTGATATGCTGATGGAGAGCGACGCCGGAGATGTAAACCGCGTGGGCTGCGACTATAAAACGCTGGCGGATGATGTCAGCGTCGGTGATCGCCTGTTATTAGACGATGGCCGTCTGGTGCTCGAAGTTAGTGCCATTCAGGGTAAAGAAGTCCACACCCGTGTGATTGTTGGCGGCAGGCTCTCCAATAATAAAGGTATAAACAAACAGGGCGGTGGATTATCGGCAGCTGCGCTCACCGACAAGGATAAACAAGACCTTAAAACCGCTGTAGAGATTGGGGTGGACTACTTGGCGGTCTCTTTCCCACGCAGTGCTGCAGATATGCATGAAGCGCGTGAACTGCTCGGTGAGGCGGGTAAGGAAATTGGCCTTATCGCTAAGGTTGAGCGTGCCGAAGCGGTGGCGGACGAGGCCACCCTAGACGGCATTATCAGCGCGTCCGAAGCCGTAATGGTGGCGCGGGGCGATTTGGGCGTAGAGATCGGCGATGCACAGCTGATAGGCGTGCAAAAACGCTTAATTAAGCGCGCACGCAGCCTCAACCGCGCTGTGATCACCGCTACCCAAATGATGGAGACCATGATCAGTTCGCCGCTGCCCACTCGGGCTGAGGTGTTTGATGTGGCCAATGCGGTATTGGATGGCACCGATGCGGTAATGCTCTCCGCTGAAACGGCTGCGGGTGATTTTCCTGTTGAAACCATCGAAGCCATGAACCGGGTATGCCTGGGAGCCGAGCGCGAGCGTAGTGCTCAAGAGTCTGGCCATCGCATTCACCAGGGTTTCTCAAAAATCGACGAAACCGTGGCGCTCTCTGCCATGTATGCCGCCAATCACTTGCAAGGCGTGGCTGCCATTGCCTGTATGACGTCGAGTGGTTTCACGGCGCTGATTGCTTCGCGTATCCACTCGGGATTACCCATCGTTGGCCTGGCGCATAGTGAGATTGCCCAGCGTCGCATGGCGCTATATCGCGGCGTCGTCTCACTCGCGTTTGATACCAGCGAGATGAAAGCAGAAGAACTTAATGATCGGGCGCTGGAAGTGCTGGTGGCACACGGAATCGCGGCCCCGGATGACCACGTCATTCTTACCCGTGGTGATCACATGAATGCTCATGGTGGCACGAATACTCTGAAAATTTTGGATGTGAAAGCTAAGCATCAGCGCGGCTAAGCGACGCGTTTTTAGGAAGCTAAAACAGTGTGCTGTTATAGTGGCCGAGGTAACAATGCGAATGTTGAGTGAGGACCACCTGGAGAAAGGCAACATGAGCCTCGGCTGGCACAAACAACCTTTAAACACTTCCAAAAGAGGTGGGTATAACGATCAAACGATCGTTGAGCACATCCGTAACGCGGTCCTAATGCAGCGACTACCGCCGAATACTAAATTGCCAGAAATTACCCTGGGTGAAGTGTTTGGCGTTAGCCGTTCAGTCGTGCGTAAGGCGCTCACGCGGCTTGCGGCAGAGCACGTTATCAATCAGCGCCCTAATCAAGTCGCGCGCGTTCGCGCCCCTACCGTTGAAGAGACCCGCGAGACGTTTTCAGCGCGTCGGTTAATTGAGGGTGAGATAGTGGCACTGCTGGCGGGGAAGCTTGGTACCGACACCTTGATGGCACTGAATGCGCAAGTGGACGATGAAAAGCAGGCCTATGCCAGAAAAGACGAGCCAGCGCGCATCGAACACTCGCTAACCATTCACCATCTGCTGGCTGAGCATGCCTCCAACCGCATTCTTGGCACCATGCTCACCGACCTGATTTTACGCACCTCAATCGTGATCGCTTTATATAAGCGGCCCACGTTGGCTTCGTGCTACTTGGAAGGCGACCATGCAACGCTAATGGTGCATTTGGCTAACGGTGATGCCGAAGGGGCCAGGCAGTGCGTGCATGAACACTTGCACAGTTTAGAAGCCCTGCTGGATCTTTCTCCACGAGGGGCGGAGAGCGATTTAAAGGCTATTTTGGGTGGCAAATTAGCGCGAGCTTAACCCTTGCGATTTTGCCACGCGTTAGCGACCTATCATGAACGATTCTCCAGATTTGACGTTAGGCGTATTGGCGCGTTGCGCTAATCGTTCACTGTATTCAACGATATAACAACAAGTAAGGCTCGCAATGCTCAACATTGTTAACGTATCAGCACTAGAAGTATTAGATTCTCGCGGTAACCCGACGGTAATGGCGCAAGTGAGCCTGGAAAATGGCATCGTCGGACAGGCCTTTGCCCCTAGCGGCGCTTCTACCGGTTCAGGTGAGGCGCTGGAGTTGCGCGATGGCGATAAGGCACGCTACCTGGGCAAAGGCGTGCTCAAAGCCGTCGAGGCGATTAACGGCCCGATCCGTGATTGTCTACTAGGCGCAAATGCCGGCGATCAGCGCGGCCTAGATGATGCCATGGTAGCGTTGGATGGTACGGCTAATAAAGCGAAACTGGGCGCTAACGCGATACTAGCGGTCTCACTGGCCGCCGCCAAAGCCGCCGCGAAAGCAAAGAAAATGCCGCTTTATGCGCATATTGCTGAGCTTTATGGCCAGCCGGGGCAGTTTATGATGCCCGTGCCGATGATGAATATCTTGAATGGCGGCGAACATGCCGACAACAATGTGGATATTCAGGAGTTTATGGTACAGCCGGTGGGGGCGAAGAGCTTCCGCGAAGGCCTGCGCATGGGCGCGGAGATATTCCACACGTTGAAGCGCGTGCTTTCCTCCCGCGGTTTATCGACCTCTGTCGGTGACGAGGGTGGTTTTGCGCCAAACCTTGCTTCTAACGCCGACGCCCTGGCCGTCATAAAACAGGCCGTAGAAGAGGCCGGTTACGCGCTAGGCCGTGATGTAACCCTGGCACTGGACTGCGCTTCCAGCGAGTTCTACAAAGGTGGCCAGTACGTGTTGGCTGGGGAAGGGAAGTCGTATGATGCCGCTGGTTTTATCGACTATCTTGCCCGCCTATGCGATGACTTCCCAATCGTCTCGATTGAGGATGGAATGGATGAGTCGGATTGGCCGGCTTGGAAAGCCCTGACAGATAAACTAGGCGACCGTGTTCAGCTGGTGGGTGATGATCTGTTCGTGACGAACACCAAACTGCTCCAACACGGTATTGATGAGCAAATTGGTAACTCGATCTTGATCAAGTTCAATCAGATCGGCTCGCTGAGTGAAACCCTGGACGCCATTCGTATGGCTCAGGACGCGGGCTTTACCGCCGTGATTTCACACCGCTCTGGAGAAACCGAAGACACCACCATAGCCGACCTGGCAGTGGGCACCTGCGCAGGGCAAATTAAAACCGGCTCGCTCTGCCGTTCCGATCGAGTGGCCAAATACAATCGTTTACTTGCGATCGAGGCGGAGCTGGGTGACAGCGTGAACTATCCAGGCATCAACGCGATTAAATGCCAGTAATGTAATGTTGAGCGTTGCGTTGTTTAAATGCTAAGGCTTAAACACTAACGGCGCCTATAGGCGCCGTTAGTGTGTGGGTGTGTTATGAACTCAACACCGGTTATAACAACAGCCGCCGAATGTCAGTCAATACATCCGCCAGGAAAGCGGTAAAGCGCGCCGCATCCGCACCGTTAATCGCCCGGTGATCGTAGGAGAGCGAGAGCGGCATCATCAAACGCGGCTGGAAGGCGCTACCATCCCACACCGGTTTCATTTGCGCTTTCGATACGCCCAAAATCGCCACTTCCGGCGCATTAACAATCGGCGTAAATGCCGTGCCACCAATCGAGCCCAGGCTCGAAATCGTGAAGCAGCCGCCGGTCATCTCGTCACGCTTGAGCTTCTTGGTTTGCGCTTTCTTGCCCAGCTCCGCCATCTCCTTGGCAATCTCAATCAAGGATTTTTGGTCGGCGTTGCGCACTACCGGCACCATCAGGCCCTCCGGCGTATCCACCGCGATACCGATATGCACGTAGTTTTTCCAGACCAGCGTATCGCCATCGCCTTTCAGGCTGACGTTAAACTGGGGGAACTTACGCAGCGCAAAGGCACACGCTTTGACCATAAACGGCAGCGGCGTGAGTTTTGCGCCCTGCGCTTCCGCTTCGGCCTTCATGGCTTTGCGGAAGGCTTCAAGCTCGGTGATATCCGCTTCGTCGAACTGGGTCACGTGGGGGACGTTGAGCCAGCTGCGGTGCAGGTTGGTCGCGCCCATCTTGAGCAGGCGGCCCATGGGCTTCTCTTCCACGTCGCCAAACTGGCTGAAGTCGACCTCGGGAATCGCAGGAATACCCGCCCCGCCCGTTGCTGCCGGCGCGGCTGCTGACGCGCTGCCTTGGTTAGCAATCGCTTGCTTGACGTACGCCTGCACGTCCTCTTTCAGCACGCGGTCCTTCGGGCCACTGGGCGTCACTAAGGCAAGGTCAACGCTTAACTCGCGGGCCAGCATGCGCACCGCCGGGCCTGCATGAACCAGCTTGCCATCACGTGGCTTATGCGCTGCCATTTGGGCTTCAGGGCTGGGCGTTCCAGTGGGCGTTGCTTCTTTCTTTTCCTCTGCAGCAGGTGCGGCTTCAGGCTCACTGGCCGCAGCCGGCGCGTCTGCTTGGGCAGGCACTTCGTCTTCGTCACCACCGTCGCCCGCGATCTCCATCTGGCCGATGACGTCGCCTTCCGACACCGTGTCGCCCTCTTTGACGGTCAGCGCCACGATCTTGCCGCTATGGGGGCTGGGCACGTCCATGGAGGCTTTGTCCGACTCTAGCGTGATCAGGGTGTCTTCGGCTTCGACCTCATCGCCTTCGCCTACGGCCACCTCGATGATCTCGACGCTGTCCGAGCCGCCAAGATCGGGCACTGTGATATCTACCGTCTGCTTACCACCGGCGGACTTTTTAGCCGCAGGCTTCTGCTCTTGCGGTTGCTCTTTAGACTGTTCTTGAGAAGGCTCTTTGGGTGTTGCTTGCTTGGCTGGAGCCTCTTCAGGCTGGCTGTCAGACGAGCTCTCTTGCTGCTCGTCGCCGCCACCCTCGACTTCCAGCTCAACGATGTCGTCGCCTTCGGAGACGCTGTCGCCTTCTTTGACCAGCACTTTGAGCACCTTGCCGCCTTTCGGGGCGGGGACGTCCATGCTGGCTTTGTCGGATTCCAGGGTGATTAGGGTGTCTTCCGCTTCAATGACGTCGCCTTCTGACACCGCAATCTCGATGATTTCGACATCGGTATCGCCACCGATGTCGGGAACTTTGATAATTTCGCTACTCAAGGTCGCGCTCCTTCCAAATCGGATCGAGCCGGCGGGCACCTGCCCGCCGGGCAGCGTTTAGCTGGTCAGCGGGTTGGGCTTGTTGGCATCGATGCCGTACTTCTTCAGCGCCTCGCCGACGTGCTTGCGGTCAAGCTCGCCCCGGTCGGCCAGCGCTTTCAGCGCGGCCACGGTGACGAAGTAGCGGTCGACTTCGAAGAAGTAACGCAGCTTCTCACGGGTGTCGGAGCGGCCAAAGCCGTCGGTGCCGAGCACGGTGTAGTCATTCGGTACCCAGGCACGCACCTGATCCGCGTAGAGTTTCATGTAGTCGGTGGAAGCAATCACCGGCCCATCGCGGCCTTCCAGGCATTTCGTGACGTGGGGCTTGTTGGCCTCGGCGTCCGGGTTTAAGAAGCCTTCACGCTCGAGCAGCAGCGCTTCGCGGCGCAGCTCGTTAAAGCTGGTGACGCTCCAGATGTCGGCGCCAATGCCCCAGTCGTTGGCCAGAAGCTCGGCAGCGGCTTCGACTTCGCGCAGGATGGTGCCGGAGCCCATCAGCTGCACGCGGCCGTTGTCGCCCTTCGTTTCGTTGAGCAGGTACATGCCTTTGATGATGTCGTCCGCGGGCACCGTCTCCAGGGCGGGCTGCTCGTAGTTTTCGTTCATGACGGTGAGGTAGTAGAAGCAGTTCTCTTTGTCGGTGAACATGCGCTTCAGACCGTCTTGAATAATCACCGCGACTTCGTGGGCGTAGGTCGGGTCGTAGCTGCGGCAGTTGGGGATGGTGGAGGCCTGAATCAGGCTGTGGCCATCCTGGTGCTGCAGGCCTTCGCCGTTGAGCGTGGTGCGCCCGGCGGTGCCGCCGACCATAAAGCCGCGGGCTTGCAGGTCACCGGCGGCCCAGGCTAAGTCACCAATCCGCTGGAAGCCGAACATCGAGTAGTAAATGTAGAACGGCAGCAGGGTGACGTTGTTGTTGCTGTAGGACGTCGCCGCGGCAATCCACGCGGACATGGCGCCGGCTTCACTGATCCCCTCTTCGAGAATCTGGCCTTTCTGATCCTCGCGGTAGAACATGATCTGGCCTTTATCGACCGGCTCATACTTCTGCCCTTCGGAGGTGTAGATGCCGAGCTGGCGGAACATGCCCTCCATGCCGAAGGTACGCGCTTCGTCGGGGATAATCGGGACGACGTGCTTACCGAGTTTCTTATCCTTCACCAGGCCGTTGAGCACGCGCACAAACGCCATGGTGGTGGAGACTTCACGGCCTTTGGAGCCGCCCATTTGCGAGGCAAAGGTTTTGTCTTCGAGGCTGGGGATCTCTAGCGCCTCAAAGTCGCTGCGCCGGCTCGGCAGGTAGCCGTTTAAGCGCTCGCGCTGCAGGTGCATGTACTTAAGCTCGGGGGAGTCCTCTTCCGGCTTGTAGTAGGGCACCTCTTTGAGCTGTTCGTCGGTGAGCGGAATGCCGAAGCGGTCGCGGAATTTACGCAGCGCTTCGTACTCCATGCTCTTGACCTGGTGGGACTCGTTGGCGGCTTCGCCGTCGCCGCTGCCCATGCCGTAGCCTTTGACGGTGTGCGCCAGGATGACCGTGGGCTTGCCGTTGGTTTGGTTAACGGCTTCGTGGTAGGCCGCGTAGACCTTGAACGGGTCGTGGCCGCCGCGGTTGAGCTTCCAGATATCCTCGTCGGAGAGGTCTTTGACCATCTCTTCGGTTTCGGGGTACTTACCGAAGAAGTGCTCGCGGGTGTAGGAGCCGCCGTTGGCCTTGTAGTTCTGGTACTCGCCGTCGACCGCTTCGTCCATGCGCTTTTGCAGGACGCCCTTCTTGTCTTTCTCGAACAGCGGGTCCCAATGACGGCCCCAGACCACCTTGATGACGTTCCAACCGGCGCCGCGGAACACGCCTTCGAACTCGTCCATGACACGGGAGTTGCCGCGTACCGGGCCGTCCAGGCGCTGCAGGTTGCAGTTGATCACGAAGATCAGGTTGTCGAGGTTCTCACGACCGGCCAGGGAAATCGCGCCCAGGGATTCCGGCTCGTCGCACTCGCCGTCGCCCATAAAGCACCAGATCTTACGGTCGTGCATGTCTTTGAGCTCACGGTGATGCAGGTACTTCATCACGTGGGCTTGATAGATCGCCTGAATCGGGCCCAGGCCCATGGAGACGGTGGGGAACTGCCAGTAATCCGGCATCAGCCACGGGTGCGGGTAGGACGAGAGACCATCGCCGTCGACTTCGCGACGGAAGCGGTCCATCTGGTCTTCGGACAGGCGGCCTTCCAAATAAGAGCGCGCGTAGATACCCGGCGCGACGTGGCCCTGGATGTAGATCAGGTCGCCTTCAAAGTCGCCCTTGGGGGCGCGGAAGAAGTGGTTAAAGCCCACGTCATACAGCGTGGCGGACGACATGAAGCTGGCAATGTGACCACCGAGCCCTGGGTTCGCGCGGTTGTTGCGAATCACCTGGGCGATGGCGTTGTAGCGAATCAAGGAGCGAATGCGACGCTCCATAAACAGATCGCCGGGCATGGGGGCTTCGCGGTGAACCGGAATGGTATTACGGTGCGGGGTTGTCACCGAGAAGGGTACCTTCATCCCATCCCGACGCAGGCGATCCGCCAGGCGGGTCATCAGGTAACGGGCACGATCTTCGCCCTCACGATCCAGTACCGATTCCAGGGAGTCCAGCCACTCCGTGGTTTCGACCGTATCGAGATCTTCTCTTGTCTCCAGACTCATAGAGGTCTCTCCGAATGACGATAAAAGGTAAGCCTCACAGCCTGAAGGGTGAGCACCGTTCAGGCTGCGGGAAAAGCAGCCATGCTAAGCGCGTGAGCAGACAATTGTTGCGGTAACGAATATCTAAACAATTACGCGACTGTCTCAGCACGCATGTGCAGGCGAAAGCGAGCTATTTGGATGATTTGCTCAATAGCGGTCTGTCGTTCGGTTGCTGCATCGTTTTCAAGACGCGTTTCGAACGCAGCGAGAATGGCGTGGCGATCAAGTCCTTTAACGGCAATCACGAAGGGAAAGCCAAACTTATCTTGGTAAGCCTGATTCATCTGCTGGAAGCGTGCAAATTCCTCGGCAGAGCACTGATCTAGCCCGGCACCTGCCTGTTCACGGGTGGAGTCCTGCGTTAACTCGCCGGCCAAGGCGGCTTTTCCTGCAAGGTCAGGGTGAGCGCGAATAACCGCAATTTGTTCGTTGATATCTGCGCTCTGAAGCACTGCTCCCATGGTGTCAGCCAATACATCGGCATCATCATGCTGAGTGGTAAAGCCCTGTTTCCAAGCTGTTTCTGCTACCCATGGCGAGTGTTCAAAGATATCGCCGTAGTGGGTAAGAAATGCTTCTAAGCCAAGATTGCTCGGACGGGCGGCATTTAAAATGTGCGGCATTGTATTCTCCATTTGTATATTTTTGTCTGAGTTATTGTATACAAGAAATATAGTGAAATGTACTCTAAGAATTGCCGTTATCGCAAAAAAACGGTAATTCACGCCAGCAGCTGAAAGCCGGCGTTAAAAAAATGCGTTTAAAAACAAAATTAAACAAAAGGGGTTTTCGCATGTTGAAGAAAAACCGAGCCGTGGTTAAGAACGTGTCGGTGGCTACGCTTCTTGGCTGTCTGTCGGTCAGTGCCCATGCGGCGACGTGGAGCGATACGTTTGTGGGGTATCGCTATGGAACACAGTTTACCGAGCCGAATAACCCTGAAAATGTGGAGAAACATATTCTCCAATTCACGCATGTCAGCGGTTATTCACTGGGGCAAAATTTTTTCAATCTGGATGTCTTGCAGTCCAGCAGCGCGGACCCCGCCAATAATAGTGATTCAGGGGCAACAGAAGCGTACTTGGCTTATCGTCATCAGTTGCATGCTGGGGGGGTATTTGATGAGCCGCTCGCTTTTGGGCCAGTGCGGGATATGGCGCTGACGTTTGGGTTTGACCTAAACACCAAGAACACCGGCTTTGCGCCGCGTAAGCGCCAGCTGTTGGTGGGGCCAACGTTTAAGTTTGACGTGCCACGCGGCTTTGTAGATCTAAGCCTGTTTTACAGTCGTGAATGGAATCACTGTGGTCTGCCGCCCTGTGGTTTGCCGGAAAATCAGAACAGCCTCTCCTTTGATCCTTATTACCAGATCAATTTGGCTTGGGGATTGCCGTTTGAAGCCGCCGAGTTACCGCTCAAATTCCAAGGCTTCTATAACTATAACGGTGCAAAAGGCGATGACTACTTTGGCGTTTCGACCAAGCCTGAGCAGTTAATGCGCACCTCGCTGATGCTGGACGCAGGACAGCTCGCTTGGGGGACGGAAAACTCGCTATGGGTAGGCGTTGGCTATGAGTATTGGCGCAATAAATTTGGCAACCACGACAAGCCGGGTGTGGATACCGATGCTATGACCTTTAATCTAGAGTGGCACTTCTGATCATTCAGCAAAACGCTGAACGTTAGGGGTATCACGTCGCTGGGGGCCTAGGCCCCCAGCGTTACGTTTAAGCAGTATCTTTTCAGTCTCAGGCGGCTAAACGATCAACACGCCTGCGTAATATGATCGACAAAGCGCCTTACCTTGGCGAGTTCTCCTAGGTGTTCGGGATACACCAGGTAATAAGCGCTCTCACTGAGCCGTTTATGCGGCCAAGCAAGTGTCAGCCGCTCGGCGGCGAGTTCTTCATCAACGATAAAGTGTGGCACTAATGCCACGCCGCCACCGGCCATGGCAGTACGTACCAGCATAGCGAATGTCTCAAAACGCGTGCCGTGATAGCTGCGGTCAGTGACGATTTTTTGGCTAGCGAACCACTGGTGCCACGCATCGGGGCGGCTGGAAAGGTGGAGTAGCGGCAGCTGCGCCAGGTCTTCCGCCGCGTGAATGGGGTGCTTAGCTAGCAGCCCAGGCGCGGCGACCGCCACCATCGCTTCATCAAACAATTTATGGCAGGCAAGGCTAGGCCAGCTGCCGTGACCGTAGAAAAACGCGATGTCGATATCTTGCTGCTCAAGATCAAAGTCGGTCACTCGGTCATGAAACTCCAAGCTAATGCCAGGGTTCGCGGATAAAAAAGCGGGCAGCTTATCAGCCAGCCAGCGGCTGCCGAAGCTTGGCAAGGTGGCAATTTTAAGCACCTCGCTATTGCCGCTAAACGTCATAATGGTGTGGGCCGACATCTCAATTTGGGTCAATACTTTACGAACGTCGCTTAAAAAGATGGCGCCTTCTGGGGTGAGCACTAGGCTGCGCCGTACGCGACGGAACAGCTTGTGCTGCAGCAGGGTTTCAAGATGCGCCACCTGCTTACTTACGGCACTTTGTGTGAGGTTCAGTTCATCGGCTGCGCGAGTGAAGCTCATATGTCGTGCCGCCGCTTCAAAGCACTGCATTGCCGCCGTTGAGGGAAGGTTACGAGATGCCAAACAAACGCTCCTGCTGATTAATGCAATGCGCTTTACTGCTCCACGTGCTGGCGAAGAGAGGAGCAGTAAAGAGCAGTGCTCATATCGCAACATTTGAGTATACATTCCTGTTAGGCATGCATTCGGCTATTTTTTTCGTTTGTGAACCGTCACGTGAACTTGTTTTGATACGTGTATTAAACATACGTTGAGAGTCCTATCATGAAACAAGCCCCCTTTCTGTCTACCGATGCTGTTCGCGACCGTTTCTCTAAGGCGATGTCGGCCATGTATCAGGCCGAAGTGCCGCAGTACGGCACGCTGCTGGAACTCGTCGAGCGCGTTAATCAAGACACCCTGAGTCAACAGCCTGAACTTCATCGCCGCCTGGAAGCACAGGGTGAATTGGCGCGCTTGAGCGTAGAGCGCCACGGGGCGATTCGCGTGGGAACGGCTGCCGAGCTTTCCATGCTGCGGCGTTTGTTTGCCGTGATGGGCATGTATCCGGTGGGTTATTACGATCTTTCTGAAGCGGGCGTGCCGGTTCACTCAACCGCTTTTCGGCCCATCGACGATGACGCGCTGGCGATGAACCCTTTCCGTATTTTTACCTCGCTACTGCGTTTAGAACTGATTGAAAGCGAGGCGCTGCGCCAGCGTTCAGAAGAAATTCTGGCTCAGCGCGATATTTTTACCCCAGGGGCGCGCGAGCTAATTGAGCGCCATGAAAGCCAGGGCGGGCTCACCAGCGAAGAGGCCGACCAGTTCGTCCAGGAAGCCCTGGAAACCTTCCGCTGGCACCAGAATGCCACGGTGGATCTGGAAACGTACCAAGCACTCCACGATGAACACCGCCTGATTGCCGATGTGGTGTGCTTTAAAGGGCCACATATTAACCACCTCACGCCACGCACTTTGGATATCGACGACGTACAGCGCCGCATGCCGGAGAAGGGCATGAACCCCAAAGCCGTTATTGAAGGGCCGCCGCGTCGTGAGTGCCCCATTTTGCTGCGCCAAACCAGCTTTAAAGCGTTGGAAGAATCGATTCGTTTTGCCGGTGACGCGCAAGGCACCCATACCGCTCGTTTTGGTGAAATTGAGCAGCGCGGCGTGGCGCTAACGCCGAAAGGCCGCGCGCTTTATGACCAGCTGTTAAATGAGGGCCGCAAGCAAGCGGCAGGGTTAGATAACGACGCGCATCAAGCGGTGATGAACAATGTCTTTGCCAAGTTCCCTGATAACGATGAGGCCATGCGTCGTGAGGCGTTAGCGTACTTTCACTATCATCTGACCGAGAAGGGACAGGCCGCGAGCGACATTGGCAAAGCCAATATTGAGACGTTAATCGCCCAGGGCTTGGTGGAAGCGCAGCCGATCACCTATGAAGATTTTCTGCCGGTGAGCGCGGCAGGGATTTTCCAGTCAAACCTGGGCGGTGCAGAGAGCGAAGCCTATGCTGGCAATGCTAATCGCGATGCCTTTGAAGCGGCGCTGGGCGCCCAGGTGACCGATGAGCTAGCGCTCTATGCTGAACGGGAAAATGCCTCTAAAGCGAAGGTGTTGGCACGTTTAAAAACTAATGCGTAGTTGGTAATTAACGTACAGCATAAGGATGTGCTGTGTTTATTGTTTTAATTCATGGGTGAATGTCTAAGAATTACTATAATTATCTAGCGTATAAAAACATTTATTTATTTGCTGTTGACGCGACTGATATAGAAGCGCAGACTGCATGCAGTTGGTTAGCAAGTCGAACGTTGTCAGCAGTATCGAAGCATTTTAGCGTTGAGCCTGGTGAAAGTTTCTTGTTCTACCCTCTGTAACTCGGGTATTTCCCCGGCATTAATTTCGCTAAATCGAGGATTTCGATCATGGCAACTGGTACCGTAAAGTGGTTTAACGACACTAAAGGCTTCGGCTTCATTTCTCCTGAAGATAACGGCGACGATCTGTTCGCACACTTCTCCGAAATTCAAGCAGACGGCTTCAAATCCCTGCAAGACGGTCAAAAGGTTTCTTTTGACGTTACCCAGGGCCAAAAAGGCCTTCAGGCTTCTAATATCAAAGTTGTGGAATAAACCCGCAACGCGTTATTAGCAACCGATAAGATCGGTAAGCTTAAAAACCCCGCCAAGTGCGGGGTTTTTGCATTTCTGTACGTTTGTTTTAAGACGTGTTGTCGTTAATTATTTTCTTTATTCCATGAAAGGTTTAAACGAAGGCAGTGGCGGGTAATTAGCGGAGCCTAATTAAAAGAGTGTTATATGAGATAGCGCTTTTCCTCGCTGTCGCTTAATGGCTGCCCGTTCTCGCTAAATACTCTATCTGCATTGCCTATCTTCATTGCCCATCTCCACTATTACTACGACACTTATTTACGTGGGTTGTTGTGTTTGCCATACATGGTTGTGGAGTCCCGTATGAAGACCTTGTCGAGTATCGGATTTGCTCTTTTTGGGGCAGCGCTGATCGCGATTAGCTATGGGCTTGCGCGCTTTGCGTTTGGTTTATATGTGCCGGCTATTAGCGCGGATTTGGCGCTTTCATCCTACTTAGTGGGGGTCATCGGCGCCTTACCATTTATTAGTTTCGTGCTGGCCACGCTAGTGGCTCCGTTTGCTGCAGACCGTTTTGGCGCGCGTAACCTGACAGTGCTTTCGGGGCTGATTGGGGCAACTGGGTTAGGGGTGATTAGTCAGTCAACCAGTGCCTGGATGCTCGGCACGGGAGTGTTTATCTGCGGTATTTGTACAGGCCTGATGATGCCGGGGCTGACTGCTGCTATGCAGGCGTTGGTGAGCCGAACCATGCATGGCCGAGTCAGTTCGATTATGAATGCGGGCACCAGCGTGGGCATTATTGTGGCCGTGCCGACGGTTGTCTTTTTGGCGGACGCGTGGCGCTTTACCTACTCAAGCTTTGCCGTGTTAGCGGGCGTGGGGGTTGTGTCCGCGTGGTACTTTATTCCCTCAGTATCCCGGGTGGTGCCAGCGAACGCGGCGCCACCGCCGCCGATCACGCGACTGCAATGGTCACGACTTATTCGGCTTTCACTATTTGCCTTTGCTATGGGCTTTGTCTCTTCGCCATACTGGCTTTTCGCCCCCGATTTGGCCGTTACGCTGGGCGCCTTGCCGGCTAATCAAACCGGGTGGCTTTGGTTTGCTGTGGGGGTTGCGGGGTTGGGTGGCGCTGTGGTGAGTGATCTGGCTGATCGCAATAACCCACCGATTACGCAAGCGCTCATGCTGATGATGCTCTCTTCCAGCTTAGTGTTACTAGCAGCGAGCCCAAGCCAGTTAGCGTTGGCGATGTTTTCAGCGATGGTGTTTGGCCTTGCCTATATGAGCTTAACGGGGCTGTATCTCATGACCGGCATTAGGCTATTGCCGGGGCGTCTTTCCATGGGGCCGGTGTTGCCTTTCATGGCCTGCGCGCTGGGGCAAGCAGTAGGGTCGCCCGTGGTGGGACTACTGGTCGACAGCACTGGTTACGCCTATGCGTTCTCGATATTTGCAGTCGTGGGTATCGTGATAGCGATTATATCGCCTGCTTACCCGGGCCATATTGATTACTGGGCCGACCTGGTGGAGGAATCAACGGAAGAGGAACCACCGCAAGAGGAGCCGCTGGCTGCTGAAGAGACGGGGCTTCAGGCTGCTTACGACCACCAGCTGCTTGACGAAAATGGCGACCCCCTTGAGGAGCCGGATGCTAAAGAGGCCAGCGTGCCCTAACGTGCGCCTGCGTAACGCTATTCAGTAGTAAACGCGGCCGCTCTAACGAGGTCACGGTTTTGTCGTCGTTTTCCGCCAGGGCTTGCCCTCACAGGTCGCGTAGTTTGCGCAGTTGGCTAGGCAGCCACGGCAGGGCAGCCGCAGTGGCGTGGGTGAAGGCGTTGGTTTTATGGGAGCTGTCATCGTTATCTGGCCTCTATGGCAGGCGAGTTTGAGGAGGTAGCAAGATCCACGATGAGCACCATTACCTACCTGGGCAGCAACACCGTACGTCACTTTAGCACTCCTTGATTGCGCAACCCAGCCGTGGCGAACGTTTGCACTTAGACAATCGTTGGCTGCATGCCACCCTGTGGCCTGCTATGGTCAAAACCGATTCTTATCACCGAGCCTGTCACCTTATGAGCCACACCCCCAACCGCCGTGTTTTGCTTCGGCTATTAGGGCTTTTGCGCCCTTATCGCTTGCGTCTTGCCTTGGCCGGTTTAGCGCTACTGTTTGCCTCGGGCAGCGTGCTGTTGCTAGGCAATGGACTGCGCCTGGTGATCGACAATGGGTTTATGGCCGCGGACACACGGGCGCTGGCGAAGACGCTGGGGCTAATGCTAGGCGTGGTGGCGCTGTTGGCGATGGCATCAGCGCTGCGCTACTACCAAGTAACCTGGATTGGAGAGCGCTTGGCGGCCGATCTACGCCAGCGTGTTTTTGATCATCTGCTTAGCCTGGAGCCGAGCTTTTTCGAGAGTGCCAGCGATGGACGAGCGGCGGGAGAAATTGCTTCGCGGCTGACCGCAGACACCAGCGTGCTGCAAAGCCTGTTTGGCTCATCCATCTCGCTGGCGTTGCGTAATCTCGTCATGCTGGTGGGGGCGGTGGCGCTTATGCTGGTGACCCAGCCGTGGCTGTCGGCAATGGTGCTTGTGGGGATACCCGCTACGCTGCTGCCTATTGTGTGGTATGGCCGCCGCGTACGGCGGCTTTCGCGCACCAGCCAAGACCGCGTGGCGGAGCTTGGGCGCTATGCTGAAGAGGCGCTTAGCGGCCTCCAAACCCTTCAAGCGTTTAACCACGAGGCCGTTGATAAACGCCGCTATGGTCAGCGTGTTGAGCAGGCATTTGGTAGCGCGGTGTCGCGCACGCAGCAGCGCGCTTGGCTAACCGGCGTTGCAATGTTGGTGGTATTCAGCGGCGTTGGCTTAATGCTCTGGCAAGGCGGTCAAGCGGTGTTGGCGGGAACAATGAGCGCTGGTGAGCTATCGGCCTTTATATTTTACGCGCTGCTGGCGGCGGGGGCGGTAGCCACCTTGGCAGAAGTGGCCGGTGATGTGCAGCGCGCCGCTGGCGCTGCCGAGCGACTCTTAGAGCTACTTGATACCCAGCCCGCTATCCAATCCCCTGCCAACGCGGTGGCTTTGCCGCAACCCACGCATGGTGAAATCACCCTAGAAAACATTCGCTTCACGTACCCCGGGCGGGAAACACCGGCTCTTAGCGGTTTTGACCTGAGCATTCAGGCAGGAGAGCGCGTGGCCGTTGTCGGGCCTTCGGGAGCGGGAAAAAGCACCCTGTTGGGGTTACTGCTTCGCTTTTACGACCCTGACCAGGGGCGTGTGACGCTGGATGGCCTTGATATCTGCACGCTAGACATTGCTGAATTGCGCGGCGCTATGGGATTAGTCGCTCAAGAGCCGGTGCTATTTAGTGGCTCGGTGGCTGACAACCTTCGCTACGGCTGCCCGGAAGCGAGCAACGAACAGCTGCGTGCGGCGGCAGTGGATGCCAGCGCCATCGATTTCATCGATGCACTACCTCAAGGGTTTGATACGCCTCTTGGCCCGGGCGGCGTACAGCTTTCCGGTGGGCAGCGCCAGCGGCTCGCCATTGCCCGCGCGCTGCTTAAAAATCCGGCCGTGCTGCTGCTTGATGAAGCGACCAGTGCATTGGATGCGGAGAGCGAGCGCCTTGTACAGCAGGCGCTAGACCGATTAATGCAGGGGCGCACCAGTATCGTGATAGCGCATCGGCTAGCCACGGTGATTAACGCGGATCGCCTGCTGGTGCTGAAAGAGGGGCGGCTTGTGGCGTCGGGCACCCATGCGGAGCTAATCACCACTAGCCCGCTTTATCGTCATCTGGCGGCGCTGCAGTTTAGCGGATAAGTCCCAGGAACTGAGCCGGTTTCACCCCTTGCGTAGCAGATGGCCTGGGGCAGGAGCGCCCCTTTTGTTGCTGGTTATCAACGAAGTGCGCCGCTAGCACGATGAGCGTTTTACCGGTGCTTTTTGACGGTGTACATCGCGCTGTCTGCATGCCTGAGCAGCGTATCCGCATCGTCCCCATCGGTGGGATAGCACGCCACACCGATACTGCAAGACGGCATGCTGATACCACCGAATTCTGCGTCCAATGGCTCGGCCAAGACGGTAAGAATCTGCTCTATTTTGCTTGTCACGGCGTCCATCGATTGAATGTCCGTCAGCAACATCGTGAATTCATCGCCGCCCATCCGCGCGACGGTATCCGTTTCACGTAGGCAGCTTTCGAGTCGTCGCGCCACCGTACAGAGAACCCCATCCCCTATGGCATGCCCATAGGTATCGTTGATCGCTTTGAAGTCATTCACATCCAGGAAAAGTACCGCGAGGCTATTCTGGTGGCGCCGGGCTGTGCTCAAGCCGGAGACTAACCGATCATAAAAGAGCGACCGGTTGATTAGCTTCGTTAATGGGTCGTGATGCGCGAGAAAACGCAACTCATCTTCGGCTTGCACCAGGGCTGTGACATCCCGGGCAACGCCAATACGCACTTCCTCATCTGCATACCAGCGAGCAGACCATAAAATGTGCACCGTACTGCCATCCTTGCGGAGGTAGCGGTTGCGGAAATCAACGTGAGGCTGGCCGCTCATGACGCGCTCGATGGACGCTTGGGTGAGCGCGAGGTCATCAGGATGCATGTAACGGGTAATGACAGTGCCGGTCAGCTCCTCGGCACGGTAACCCAGCAGCGACTCACAGGCATCACTCACAAAGAGGATCCGATGGTCGCCATTGACCACAAAGACCGTGTCCAGCATTAGGTGAACCAGCTTGGGATAGAGTGCTTGCAGGTCAACGGGCATAGGCTGATCCGATTAATGTGGTTCACTGGCAGGCAGGACGCCAAAGAGCGATCGTAACCTATGGCCCGATGCCTAATACGTTGACCAGATAACGTAAGCCTTTTAACTGGTTAAGCACTAGCCCCATCATGAACCTAATGTCACTTCAAAGCAGCAGAGATTTAAGAGAGTGCTAAGAGCTGTCCCAAGGTTTCCATACCCCGCTCGCTGCGTTGCGTCCACGGGTGGCCATAGCTTAAGCGCACGCAGTGTCGGAACTGCTGAGTGGCAGAAAAAATGGGGCCTGGCGCTAAGCTAACACCATGGTCGAGCGCTAGGTTAAATAAGCGCAGCGAATCAACTTTTTCAGGAAACTCTACCCACAAAAAGTAGCCGCCAGCAGGGCGAGTGATACGCGTTTGGGTGGGGAAGTAACGGTCTGCGGCTGCCAGCATGCTGCCTTGTTGGGCTTCTAGCGCGTGGCGGAGCTTGCGTAAGTGGCGGTCATAGCCGCCGTGCTGTAAATAGTCGGCAATGGCTGCCTGCGCGGGAATAGAAGGTGAAATCGTCGTCATTAATTTCAGCCGTGAAATAGCTTTGGCGTAGCGTCCCCCGGCTACCCAGCCAACGCGATAGCCGGGCGCTAAGCACTTCGAGAACGAACTGCAGTGAATAACGAGCCCCTCATCATCAAACGCTTTTACTGGGGTAGGCGGCGTGCTGCCAAAGGTCAGCTCGGCATACACATCATCCTCTAGCATGGGGACTTGGTGCCGCTTTAATAGTTGATAAAGAATCTGTTTTCGCTCATTGCTTAGGCTGGCGCCGAGCGGGTTTTGCAGATGGCTCATAAACCAGCAGGCCTTGATAGGTAGCGACGCCAATTGCTCTGCTAACACATCAAGGTCGATCCCCTCGCGTGGATGTACTGGAATCTCGACTGCACGCAGCTTTAGCCGCTCCAGTACTTGCAGGCTGGCATAAAACGCCGGGGACTCCACTGCCACTAGGTCACCTGGCTGGGTTACGCATTGCAGGGCTAAATTGAGCGCTTCCATCGCGCCATTGGTAATCACTAGCTCTTCCATGGGTAGCTGAATTCCCCCCAGCATGTAGCGCAGAGCGATTTGTCGGCACAGATCGATATGCCCGGTGGTCATGTCGGCCACTACCTGTTGGTGCGAAAGTGCTCGTAGCCCTCGTGTCATGCTGGTGCTCAGCCGCGAAAGTGGAAAAAGCTCAGGGCTTGGGAAGGCCGATCCAAAGGGCACCGTTCGATCATCCTGCAGTGAGTCGAGCACCGAGAACACTAGCTCACTGACTTCTACTTCAGCGGGGTCGGTGGGCTGCAACGTCACACGTGGCTCGCCCAGCAAGCGCCGAGCATGTTCACGCACAAAATAGCCTGAGCGTGCTCGTGCTGTGATGAGGCCGCGGTTTTCGAGTAGGTAGTACGCCTGAAACACCGTAGATGGGCTGATTCCATGGTGACGACTGGCCTGGCGAACCGACGGAATTCGCTCCCCAGGACCAAGCACGCCCTGACGAATCAGCGTGGCTATCTCATCGGCAAATTGTTCGTAACGTTTCATGGGATAAACAGGCTCAAATTCATCAATAAAAAGCATATCAGATGATGCGTTTATCGACTGATACGTCGCAACTGATACGCACTATTTCTCTAAAACTGAGCCTATTTGCTAGTCGGCATAGTGGGGATAGTAGTGGTTAATAATCGGCGACGCCCCTCGACCGTATGACCTCTATTCCCTCTTTTCTGGATATCGGTATGACGCAACGTATTCCATTGCAAAACCTAACCACTGAGGCAGCGGTTGAACACCACTCGCCTTCATCTAATGATTACAGTCACCAGCCTTCTAGTAACAATCCGTCCCATAATAAGCCACCCAAGCTTGGGCATATTTATGTGCGAGAAATTGGTGGTTTTTTTCAGCGCATCCGGCGCTGCTCAAACTGGTTGTTAATGGCGCTCTATTTTGGCTTGCCATGGGTTAATTGGGGGGACCGGCCGCTGGTGTGGTTTGATCTTTCTGCTCAAGAGTTCCATCTGTTTGCGGCGACGTTTTATCCACAAGACTTTATCTTGCTCACCTGGATCTTGGTGCTGTGCGCGTTTGGCCTGTTTTTGATCACGGTGGTGGCGGGGCGCGTGTGGTGTGGCTACACCTGCCCGCAAAGTGTTTGGACGTTCCTGTTTATCTGGTTTGAGCATCGTTTGGAGGGGCCGCGCCACCGTCGCATTCGTCGTGATAACGCATCACGTACCTTTGATACGCTATGGCGCAAGACCGTTAAACATACGGCGTGGTTGCTGATTGCCCTGGCCACGGGGATCGCTTTCGTCGGCTACTTTACGCCGATCAGGGAATTGGTCGTGGACTTTGTCAGCCTGAAAGCGCACCCCTGGGCGCTATTTTGGATCGGCTTCTTCACGGTTTTTACGTACCTAAATGCGGGTTGGCTACGCCACCAAGTATGCCTCCATATGTGTCCTTACTCGCGTTTTCAATCGGCAATGTTCGACGCTAATACACTGATTGTGTCTTATGACGCGGCACGTGGTGAGCCGCGTCGCCATCATCACCCAAAAGGTGCGCACGCTTCCCGTGTTGGCGACTGCATCGACTGCGAGCTGTGCGTTCAGGTATGTCCGACCGGTATCGATATTCGTGACGGGCTTCAGTACGAGTGCATAGGCTGCGCCGCGTGTATTGATGCCTGTGACAGCGTTATGGCACGCATTAATAAACCGCTTGGACTCGTGCGATATACCACGGAGCGTGCATTGGAGGGGAAAGACACTCGTTTCTGGCGCCCTCAACTGATCGCCTATGCTGTGGCGCTGCTCTCTATGGTGGTGCTACTGGTCAGTTTTTTGACAACGCGAGTGCCCCTCGATGTCGACATTGTGCGCGACCGGCAAACGCTGTTCGAAAGCACGGCAGAGGGCCGCATCATTAATTACTATAATGTGACGCTGCGTAATCAAGATCATCAGTCACATCGCTATGCGCTATCTGTATCGGGATTGCCGGGTCTGCGCTTGCAGGGGATGGAGAGCGTTGAGGTGGGCTCGAACGAAACACGCAGCGTACGTCTAGCGCTGACAGCAGAGGCGGCTGACTTGATGCAGCTTAGCCATCCTGTCGAGCTACGTTTCATCGCTTTAGATAATCCGTCGATAATGAGTGTCAACGACACCCGCTTTTTAGGGCCATCGAAGTAGGTGCTATTCTCTATAGTTAAACGTTGGGCTGGTCTCAAGAGAGCGCCCCTTCCCACACTTCACAGCGGTCGCGCCCGTTATTCTTGGCTTTGTACAGCGCCGTATCGGCCAGACGCAGGAGCCTTTTGGGGTTCGTGGTGTGGGCGGGGTAAGTGGCAATCCCGCAGGAGAGGGTAATACGTCCGAGCGGCTGATGCTGGTAGCTTAGCGTTTGGCGACGCAGCGCTGCCAGCAGCTTCTCGGCCCTCGCTTCGGCGTCTTCCGTGCCGGAGCCCGGTAGCAGCGCAACGAACTCCTCACCGCCTAACCGACACACGACATCCGTTCCTCGAAAATGCTGCTTCAACATCGTTGCGACCTCGATCAGCGCGGCATCGCCCGCCTCGTGGCCAAAGTTATCGTTCACTTTTTTAAAGTGGTCGATATCGATCATGAGCAAAGAGAGCGGGCTTCCTTTGCGCTCCGCCAGGGCCAATTCTTGATGAAGCAGTGTATCGAAGTGGCGACGGTTATAGAGCCCGGTTAGCGCGTCCTGCAAGGAGAGTCCTTTGAGTTGTTGAACCAGGGTATCCAGCTCTGCCGTGCGTGCCGTGACCTGCGCCTCCAGCGTCAGATTCGCCTCGGCAAGCTGACGCTGCGTATGGCGGTAGTGCCACAGCGAAATGGCGACGATGGCCAGAGAGAAGCCCAGCGCGCCATAGCTCAAAGGAACGTTGCGTCGTGGAATCAACTCGTGCGCCACCAGCATATCCAGTAGCAGAAGCGGCGCAAACAGCAAGAAACTGACGACGAACAGCCGTTGCTCAACATTCAAGCGACGCACCCGTAACAGCGCCAGCATTAGCATGCTGGGCAGCGTGATTAACAGCAGCACATCAAACACGGGAAAGGTCAGCGCCAAGCTGACCGCTCCCAGCGCCACCAATCCAATCGATACCACCAAGTAAGCTAAGTGAAGCTGCCACAAACGGGCCATCCAGCGTTTTGGAGCGCCATCCAACCAATGGCTCAGCAACAGGCCCATGGCAATGGGAAGCGTGAAGTAGCTAGCGGCCCTGAGAATGTCCCAAGTGAGTGGTGCATCTGCCAGCAGTTGCCGAACGGGGGTTTCCGCCAGCAGCATCAGCCCTGACGAAAAAGCAAACAGCGCAATAGCGAAGAATCCCCGGCGCTGTGGCCCAATCATGGCGAAAATAGTCGCCAAAAAGGCCAGCAGGAGGCTAAAGGCGCTCACCACTAAATCTTTCACCGACGCCTGAAGCATGCCTTGAAGCGCGTCAATGCGGTCCGTGATCTCCACATCGCCCCACAGCCCGATGCTGGTGTAATCCGAATAAATACGCAGTGCAAGCTGTTTGCCCGCAAAGTTATCGGGTAACGCCACTAAATGCCATGGCCAGCCGATAAAGCGTGGGTCAGCCATATCGCCATGTGCGTAAATAAGTGTGCCATCCAGGTAGATCTCGCCTACCAGATTAATACTGGTAATGTGCAGAACGGGGTCGCGCCATTCACCCTCTGGCAGCACCGTTTTGAACCAAACGGCCTGCTGCCCGTGGCGCCCAGGCGGGTTGGAAGGAAAGGAAATAGAGCTCCAAAGCTCACTGGCTTCTAATGGGGCATCTCCCCAGCGATACTCCCAGTCAGTTAGCGGCATGGGCGGACTGGCGAAAGCGCCCGGCTGGGCAAGCAGCAGCAAGGTAGCCGTTAGTAGGACTAAGCAGTGGCGCAACATGGTGTAAATGATCCCCATCCACGATTCCCCAACCAGCATGCTGCCAGCTCACCATAGTGTTTTATTACAATAAACTTTATACGCATTCAGCGCGTTGATAACACGTTGGATGCGTTTAAAGCACTGGTGCATGCCTGGAGTGAAGCGTTATCCAGCCGCACCGAGCTGTATACATGCGGCTGTCGGCCAGTCAGTATTTTTATACTAGGTGGGCAAGGGATGCGCGTTTTAGTCCAAAAGTACTGCCCTTTCTACTGATAAAAAAAGGGTGGGCCACTAGGCCCACCCTGCGTACATTCCAGCCATAAACAAGTGGCTGATTACTTTGAATTTCTAATGGGTAACTCAGAAGTACGGTACGTGCTCGCGTCGGTTTGGTGTTGTGCGGATGAGTCGGGGTAAGCGATTTTGTTGTCTTCACCCGAGCCACGCTCGGCAAGGGCAGCACCTGAGAATAAAATTAGGGCGGCGGCTGCTACTGTATTGATTAACTTCATAACTTTTAACCTCACGTTAAATAAAGCGTCTCTAAATTTGCGATGACGATTCATCGCTGCATGGACGACAAGCAATATTGTAAGCAGGCTAACATGGTTATAAAATTGATTTAAAATGCCTGAATATTTCTATTTTTTAGAAAGGTTTCGTGATCATAGCTTCTCTCAATGTGCTTAAGATCGCTGCTGGCATTGTTCATTGCACTCTGTACGTTTCAGAGACGTTCCCTACATCCCCCATATCTTTGTTGAGATGCGGCTCTATTCTTTAAACAGCCTCTGCGGAGGCACAAGTGCCTGCATCGGGTATGACCCCGACTAAACGATGTTGGCCTTCGGAGTGGCGCTTGTTTAGGATCAAAGGTGATTCTTCATCAACCAGCGAGCTGAACCCATGAAGCCAGAAACCATTGCCCTCCATCACGGCTATGCGCCGGATTCACAAAACGCCGTTGCCGTGCCGATCCACCAGACCACGTCTTTCTCTTTTGATAACGCGCAGCATGCGGCGGATCTGTTTGATTTAAAGGTGGAAGGGAATATCTATTCGCGCATTATGAACCCTACCTGCGCGGTGCTGGAGCAGCGAGTCGCGGCACTTGAAGGCGGGTTGGCAGGCCTGGCGGTGGCTTCTGGTATGGCGGCGATCACCTATGCCATTCAAACCATTGCCGAAGCAGGCGATAACATTGTCTCGATCAGCGAGTTGTATGGTGGCACCTATAACCTGTTTGCCCACACGCTGCCGCGCCAAGGTATCCAGGTGCGCTTTGCCGATAAAGATGACGTTGATGGCCTTGAAGCCTTGATTGATGAGCGCACTAAAGCGGTTTTCTGCGAGAGCATCGGTAACCCATCCGGTGGGGTGGTGGATCTTAAAAAGCTGGCTGACGCCGCCCATCGCCATGGCGTGCCGGTGATTGTTGATAACACCACTGCCACTCCGTTTTTATGCCGACCTATTGAGCACGGGGCGGATATCGTCGTCCACTCGGCGACGAAATACATCGGGGGTCATGGCACGACGGTAGGGGGTGTGATTGTCGATTCAGGTAAGTTCCCCTGGGCGGAAAATGCCAGCCGTTTCCCGCTGCTCAACGAGCCGGATATCTCCTATCACGGCGTAAGCTATACCCGCGATGTGGGTGAGGCCGCCTTTATTGCCCGTGCCCGTGTGGTGCCGCTGCGTAATATGGGGGCAGCGCTTTCTGCGCAAGCCGCTTGGAACTTGCTGCAGGGGTTAGAAACACTGTCGCTGCGCATCGAGCGCATTTGTGCCAACGCCTTAGCGGTCGCCAAGCATCTGGAGAATCACCCTCAGGTAGAGTGGGTGCACTACGCCGGGCTTGAAAGCCACCCCGATCACGCGCTGGCTCAGCAGTATATGCAGGGCCAAGCGTCGGGCATCTTAAGCTTTGGCATTAAAGGTGGGCAGGCAGCAGGCGAGCGCTTCTACGATGCGCTCTCATTGATACTACGTTTGGTGAATATCGGCGATGCCAAAAGCTGCTCTTCTATTCCCGCCTCCACCACGCACCGCCAGTTAAACGAGCAGGAGCTAAAGGCCGCTGGCGTCACGCCGGATATGGTGCGCCTCTCGATTGGCATTGAACATATTGACGACTTGCTGGCAGATATTGACCAGGCACTCGCCGCCTCTCAAGGGTAGGGCGAAGGCTTTTTTAAGCCGTCATTGGCCGCCGGGCTTTAGCTCAAAACGCCAAGGCACGGCGGCCTTTGTGAAACAAACTGCGTTATGCGCTTTTAGAGGCGGCTAGGGTATATAAGAACTCAAGCCCTAGCGTGGCCGCGGCAAGCGATGTGATATCACCGTGGTCGTAAGCAGGGTTCACTTCCACTAGGTCCATGCCTACTAAATCCATGCCCACCATGCCGCGCACCACTTTCAGCATTAGATCGGTTGACATGCCGCCGCAGACCGGCGTGCCGGTGCCCGGTGCATAAGCGGGGTCTAAGCCGTCGATGTCCAAACTTACGTAGGCGGGGTGGTGGCCCACGCGGGCGCGTATGCGCTCCAGCACTGCACTCGCGCCGTGTTCATTGACCCAGTCGGCATCGAGCACCTCGTAAGGATGATTGTGACGGTCGTAGCTGGTGCGAATGCCAATCTGCAGTGAGTGCTCAGGCACTACCAGCCCCTCCTTAAGGGCGTGGTGGAAAATGGTGCCGTGGTCAAAGCGGGTACCCTGCTCATAAGTGTCGGTATGGGCATCAAAATGGATCAGTGCCAGCGGTCCATGTTCCCGAGCGTGGGCGCGTAGCAGCGGGAGGCTGATGTAGTGATCGCCGCCTAGCGTGAGCATTTTTTTGCCCGCTTTCAGCCAGCGCATCGCATGCGTCTCAAGGTTATCCACCAGGCTTTCCGGTTCGCCGTAGGCATAGTCCAGGTTGCCCGCGTCACATACCCGCAGCCGCTCTTCCAGGGCGAAGTCCCACGGCCAACGTTTGCCCTCCCAAATTAGATTGGCAGTGCTTTGACGAATCGCGTTTGGCCCCATGCGGGTCCCTGAGCGTCCCGAACACGCCAAGTCAAAAGGCACACCGCTCACCACTACCTCGGCATCACTGGCTTTTGGGTCAGTGGCTTTAGGCACGCCCATAAACGTAGAGATAACGTCACCAAACAGGCTTGGCATGATCTGTGATGGGGTCAACGAGCGTTTACTCCTTAGATGTACAGTAGAAAGCAGTGGGGGATAGGCCCTACAGAAGCGCGACGATAAGGAATTTTTAGCGATGAATGAAATGAATGTTTAGAATGAAATCATTCACTGTATAGATAATGATAGAGATAGTGAGGCACCATGCGTTCGCTTCGTCATTTTGATTTGAATCTGCTGCTGGTATTTGAAGCGCTTATGCGCGAGCGCCATGTAACGCGGGCGGCAGAAAAGCTGCATTTAAGCCAGCCAGCGCTTAGCCACGCCCTAAAACGGCTGCGGGATGCATTGGACGACCCACTGTTAGTGCGTACGGGCAATGGGCTGCAGCCAACCCCAAGAGCGCTGGCACTGTTGCCGGTGGTACAGCAAGCCTTGGCATTGCTGCAAGCAGGCTTGGCGCCACCAGAAATGTTCACGCCTGCAACCAGCACGCGGCGCTTTATCCTCGCCACGACCGATTACTTTGAAGAGGTCATGTATCCGACATTTCTTAGCCAATTGCTGGCTTACGCGCCGGGGATCAGCTTTTCGATAGAGTTAATTACGCCTGATGTGCTTAACGATGCGTTAGAGCAGCGCCAGGTAGATATGGTGGTAGGGCTAGATAGCCAGAACGGGCTGCCCACTGGCGTCATCCAAACGCCGTGGATGGAGGAGGCATTGGTCTGCTTAGCCGCTGCGAACAATGATGGTGTGGGTGAGGCGCTGAGCATTGAGGCGTTTGCGCGTCAGCTCCACGTAGAGTTAGCGGATATCAGCGGCTTATTGCCCAGCAATATTGAGCATTGTTTAGCGCAGCATGGGTTAAGCCGTCGCGTTATTTCGAAAAATCTAAATTACATTGCGGCAGCGCGAGTCGTGGCACTCACCGATGCGATCATGACGCTGCCACGGCAAATGGCTGAGCGATTTATCACGATGCTGCCCGTGCGCATCGTCGCGCCACCTAAAGAACTGCCGGCGCTTAACATGGTGCTGATTCAACACGGGCTGTATGCCAATGACCCTGCGCTCGTATGGTTGACGCATGAGCTTACTGCGTTTGCAAAGCGCTTTAGCCAATGAATAGCGCTTTGCCGTGCCCATGAAGTGCTACGCTATCATCTATAGGCAACGGAGTTGCCGGTGGTGAATAAAGCCATTAACGTAGAAAAAGATAAGCTGATTATACAGTTATTTATGTTTGTAAATGATGCTCTGTACAGCCCACTTAATCCACAAAGCAACCATAGTGAAATCTTCTAACCCACTTGCCGAGAATCACCAAGCAGAGTTGGTGTTGAGGCTTTCAAGCTGGGTTGATGCAGGCAATAGGTTGCAGCTATGAATTCGGTCAGAAAATGCAAATGGTAGCTATCGGTAATGTGCTTTAAAACAGTCTTATGTATGTGACGCGTCTTCTTGCTTGCAAACGGTGTAAGTAAATAGTTTCAGAGACGCGCGCCATTTGTTTCCTTGGCTTCTTAGCTAAGGCACGTCGCAGTAAGGGGAGAGAGCTATGAGCGGTAAATGTCCTGTTATGCATGGTGGTAACACGTCGACCGGCACGTCCAACAAAGATTGGTGGCCGGAAGGCTTGAACCTGGATATTTTGCATCAGCAAGATCGCAAATCAGACCCGATGGACCCGGATTACAACTACCGCGAAGAAGTGCGTAAGCTCGATTTTGACGCGCTCAAGCAAGATGTCCACGCGCTGATGACCGATAGCCAAGAGTGGTGGCCCGCTGACTGGGGGCACTACGGCGGCTTGATGATCCGCATGGCGTGGCACGCCGCTGGCACCTATCGCATTTCTGATGGCCGTGGGGGCGGTGGTACCGGCGCCCAGCGCTTTGCGCCGCTCAACTCTTGGCCGGACAACGTCAGCCTGGATAAAGCGCGTCGTCTGCTGTGGCCAATCAAGAAAAAGTACGGCAACAAAATCAGCTGGGCAGACCTGATGATTCTGGCCGGTACCGTTGCTTATGAGTCCATGGGCTTACCTGCTTACGGTTTCTCTTTCGGCCGCGCCGATATTTGGGAGCCCGAGAAAGACATCTACTGGGGTGACGAGAAAGAGTGGCTGGCGCCTTCTGACGAGCGCTACGGCGACGTGAACCAGCCAGAGACCATGGAAAACCCGCTGGCGGCTGTCCAGATGGGCCTTATCTATGTGAACCCGGAAGGTGTTAACGGCCAGCCTGACCCGCTGAAAACCGCACAGCAGGTGCGTGAAACCTTCGCCCGTATGGCGATGAACGACGAAGAGACCGCAGCCCTCACCGCTGGCGGCCACACCGTCGGTAAATGTCACGGCAATGGCGATGCCTCGGCGCTAGCCGCTGAGCCGGAAGCCTCTGACGTTGAGAACCAGGGCTTTGGCTGGGGCAACCCTAACATGCAGGGTAAGGCGAGCAACGCCGTGACCTCAGGCATCGAAGGCGCGTGGACGACCAACCCGACTCAGTTCGATATGGGCTATTTCGACCTGCTGTTTGGCTACGAGTGGGAGCTGAGAAAGAGTCCCGCCGGTGCCCACCAGTGGGAGCCGATTGATATCAAAGAAGAAGATAAGCCGGTCGACGCCAGCGACCCCTCTATCCGCCACAATCCGATCATGACCGATGCGGATATGGCGATGAAGATGGATCCGACCTATCGCGCCATCTGCGAAAAATTCATGGCGGACCCGGAATACTTCAAATTAACCTTCGCCAAGG
Organism: Halomonas sp. 7T; assembly: GCF_025643255.1. Lineage (NCBI taxonomy): Bacteria > Pseudomonadati > Pseudomonadota > Gammaproteobacteria > Oceanospirillales > Halomonadaceae > Halomonas > Halomonas sp. 7T. The sequence goes on from NZ_CP087112.1 coordinate 3,455,169, forward strand.
CGTGGTTTAAGCTGACGCACCGTGACCTGGGCCCGAAAGCGCGCTACATCGGCCCGGAAGTCCCGGCGGAAGACCTGATTTGGCAAGACCCGGTCCCGGCAGGTAGCACCGACTACTGCGAAGAAGTCGTCAAACAGAAAATCGCGGCAAGCGGCCTGAGCATCAGCGATATGGTCTCCACCGCTTGGGACAGCGCCCGTACCTACCGTGGCTCTGACATGCGTGGTGGTGCTAACGGTGCCCGCATTCGCTTAGCCCCGCAGAACGAGTGGCAGGGCAACGAGCCGGAGCGTTTGGCCAAAGTGCTCAGCGTTTATGAGCAGATTTCTGCCGACACCGGTGCCAGCGTGGCTGATGTAATCGTTCTGGCCGGTAGCGTCGGTATCGAGAAAGCTGCTAAAGCTGCGGGTTATGAAGTGCGCGTGCCCTTCCTGAAAGGCCGTGGCGATGCGACTGCCGAGATGACCGATGGCGACTCCTTTGCGCCGCTAGAGCCGCTGGCCGATGGCTTCCGCAACTGGCAGAAGAAAGAGTACGTGGTGAAGCCGGAAGAGATGTTGCTGGATCGTGCGCAGCTGATGGGCTTAACCGGCCCGGAAATGACCGTGCTGCTGGGTGGTATGCGCGTACTGGACACCAACTACGCTGGCACCAAACACGGCGTATTCACTGATCGTGAAGGCCAACTGACCAACGACTTCTTTGTGAACCTGACCGATATGGGTAACACCTGGAAGCCGGTAGGAAGCAACGCTTACGAAATCCGCGATCGCAAAACCGGCGCTGTTAAGTGGACCGCCTCGCGCGTGGATCTAGTGTTTGGCTCCAACTCACTGCTGCGCTCTTACGCAGAAGTGTATGGCCAGGACGATAACGGCGAGAAGTTCGTTAAAGACTTCGTCGCCGCCTGGACCAAAGTGATGAACGCCGACCGTTTCGACGTCGCGTCGTAACATGTACTAACCGCATAGAAACGCAAAGCCCGCATCTCACGATGCGGGCTTTTTTTATGGCGACGAGGTTATCGGGGAAAGATCATCGGCTATGCCCAGACGCTGAGCTGCTTATGATACGCCGCCTGCGCCTGCGTCGCACTGATGGGCTGCAAACGCACTTTGGTGCCCGGCAAGCACTGGGCGAGGCGGGCGCAGGCCATGGGGGTTAAAGCACCCAGGCGGGGGTAGCCGCCGATGGTTTGGCGATCGTTCATCAGAATGATCGGCTGGCCATCGGGGGGAATCTGCACGGCGCCTAAAGGAATGCCTTCAGAGACGATGCCGCCTAGTCGGCTGTTCAGCGCTTTGCCAGTGAGTCGAATACCCATTCGGTCGGCGCGTTGATCCACGGTCCAGGGCTGGTTGAAAGCATCAAACAGGCTGCGCCCGGCAAAGTGCGAGGCCTGAGAGCCTAGCACCATGTCCAGCACGGTCTCTCCTGCATCCGGCAGGAGAAGTTGGGCGCCTTGTGGCAGCTGACGCGGCGTGGCGCTGCTGCCTTTCCAGGTGAGCTGGTCGCCGGTTTTAAGCGGTGTGCCATCTTCGTGCAGGCCGCCGATTTGCTCTCTCGCCGTGCAGGCGTAGCTGCCCAATACGTGGGGGGCACCGAGCCCGCCAGGAAAAGCGAGGTACGCACGCAGGCCTTTTTTTGGCTGGCGAAAGACCAGCGTTTGGCCTGCTTGCATCATAAAGCTGTCGTTGGGCGCAAGCGGTTGGCCCTCCAGCGTAGCGGCAAGGTCGGCCCCGGTCAGGGCAAGACGCACGTTGTTATTGGCCACCAGCGTTAAGTTGCCGCCCATGACGATTTCCAGTGCGGGGCTCTCAAGCGGGTTGCCCAGCAGCCAGTTGGCCCAGCGGAAAGCGATCCAGTCGGCGGCACCGCCTTGAGTCACGCCTAAGTGCCCAACGCCGAAGCGGCCCGCGTCTTGGATCAATGCCAGCGGCCCGGCTTGCTTAACGGTCAACATAGGTTGGCTCATGACCGCTCCTCCAGCGGGGTGGTATCGCCCTCGGCTGCTTCAAACTCGGATTTTGAGATCGCCTTGAAACGTACCTTATCGCCCGGGCGCAGCAGCGGTTCACCACGTTTGGCGTGCTCGAAAAGCGGTACCGCCGTTCTGCCAAGAATGTTCCAGCCGCCGGGGGAGAGCAGGGGGTAGATGGCCGTTTGTCGGTCGGCAATGCCCACACTTCCGGCCGAGACGCGGCGGCGGGGCGTTTTTAAACGCGGCGTGGCAATGGCTTCATCCACCAGGCCCATAAAACCGTAGCCAGGGGCAAAGCCCAGAGCAAACACGCAGTAGTCGTGACTACAGTGGCGCTCAATCAACGCCTCGACGCTGAGGCCGGCGCGTTTAGCAACAATCGGCAGTTCGGGGCCAACGCTCTCGTCGTACCACACGGGGATTTCGTGGAGCTGGCCCTGCTGGGAGTCGGCAGGCGTTAGGTTGTGCAGCGCGCTGCGTACCAGCGTCGAGGCCTGGGCAAAGGAGAGCTTTTGGCAGTCGTAGTGCACCAGCAGAGTGGTATACGACGGGATCAGGTCGATGAGCGCGTGATCAAAGGCGCGCCGCAGCGCCTCGTCGGCGGCTATGATCCACGCCATATTGCTTTCATCAATGGCGTCGAACAGACGCACCGTCAAGGCGTCCATGGCTGCCGTTTCTATGCGCAGTTTCACGCGGACTCCAGCGCCGTAAAGGCCTCACGAATGGCGTGTACGGCGGCCACGGATTCGGGGTTATCGCCATGTACACACAGCGTGTCGCAGGGCAACTGCAGGGCGCTGCCATCGCGGGCGGTCAGCGCTTCACCTTTAGCGAGTGCCACGGCTTGGGCGACAATGGTTGCTTGATCGTGATGCACGGCCCCCGGCATGCGGCGTGAGGCTAAGTGGCCAGTGGCCTCATAAGCGCGATCAGCGAAGGTTTCAAACCACAGCGTGATGCCCATTTTTTCGGCTAACTGGCGGTGCGGCGCTGGGTTGGCGGTGGCCATCACCATCAGCGGCAGGCGGGAGTCGTACGCCTTCACGGCACGCATGGCACCTTCCAATAACTCAAGATTGGCGGCCATGTCGTTATACATCGCCCCGTGGGGTTTGACATAGCTCAGCGCGGTGCCTTCCGCTTGGCAAATGCCGGCCAGTGCGCCGATCTGGTAGAGCATCATGTCTTCTACTTCGGCAGGCGAGCAGGCCATGGAGCGACGGCCAAAGCCCATTAAATCGGGGTAGCCGGGGTGCGCACCGATTTTTACGCCGTGCTGAACAGCAAGCTTCACTGTCTTGCGCATCACATGGGGGTCGGAGGCATGATAACCGCAGGCAATGTTGGCGCAATCGACATAAGGCATTACATCGGCATCCAAACCAATCGACCAGTTGCCGAAACTTTCACCCATATCACAGTTGAGCAGCGGGATGGCCATATTGTCTCCTAGCCTGTTTTGGATTTATTAGAACAACGTGTTTAAGAGCAGCGTGCTGTTAATAAACGGTCTTGGCAAAGAATGCTTATTTTAATAACGGAGTGCTAATGTTTAAAAGACTTTTGGAATCTCGGTTACCGGCGTTTTTTTGATGGCCTGCTGTAAATAATTAGCTTGGTTACCAGTGCAGTGCCTTAAAACTAATATATGAACCTATCTTGTTAAGTTCCAATCGTTTTTAGCGATACTTAGTATCGGCGCTTCCTATCATGCTGTTATTTATTGGGAAAATAGTTGACGCTAGGCAGGAATACGATTATCAAATAAATAAAGCGACTCGATAAAAGATTATAAAAAAACGCTCACGTCAGCCCTTGAATATCAGTAGTGCTAATAATAATCAGCAGACAGTGAGTCATTTAGAGGAGTGAAACATGCAAACGTCGGCCATGGGGCAGTTCGTCACGATACCGCTAGGCGCAATGGGTAACCCTATTATGCTGGCCCTAAAATTGCATTACATAGTAGTGCGACCATTTTACCCAGTGACACATTGCGATCGTAAGCGGCACTACGTGCGATATAACCTGCGTTGTATAGGAGTCTCCACCGATGTTACTGCAACCGTTGGTTAGGCCGTATGCTTGATTTCAAGGAGCTAGACGCTTTTGTATGGGCGGTAAAGCTTGGCTCTTTTCGCAAGGCAGCGGTACGCCTACACATCACGCAGCCCTCTGTTTCAGAGCGTATTTCACGCTTGGAGAGTAGCGTAGGTGAGCTGTTGCTTGAGCGCTCGGCGCGCCCGATCCAGCCAACGATGCGTGGCCGCGAATTCTTTCTGCATGCTGAGCGCATACTGCATCAGCGGGATGAGGCGCTGAAGATGTTTGATAGTGCCGAGACGTTTTCTGCCCCCCTTCGGCTTGGCACCATTGAAACCATTGCACATAGCTGGTTTCCCGCGTTCATTCAGCAACTTACTAAACGTTTTCCAGAACTTATTATTGAACTAACCGTTGATTACTCGCCGGCTCTTAATGAGCGGCTTATGCGCAACGAGCTGGATATCCTGCTGGCAATGAACGGGTATCTGGCCCCAGAGCAAATTGAGTGCGTTACGCTAAATCCCTATGAAATGGGCATGTTTGTTTCGCCGCGTCATGCGGCGTTGCTAAACGAACACCCCACTGCCTGGTGCCATTCGTTGCCGTTCATTTCCTTTGGCCGACAGGCACGCCCTTATGAAGAGCTAGTCCGTTACCTTGCTGACCTAGGCGTCCAGCAGCCTCGTATCCATAGCGTTAGCACGTTGATGACCATTGCACGGATGACGATGGAGGGGCTGGGTATTGGTGCGCTTCCAGTCGCTACCGTGTTAGATGAGTGGCGACGGGGGGATCTGTACCGTTTAGCACTACCCGTGCCATTGCCACCTATGAACTATGATGTGATATGGCGCAGTGCCAATCATCTTCGTTTTTGTCGCAGCGTGGGCCGAATCGCCCAAGAGTGTGCCGTTAACTATGCGGGAGAGCGGCGCGAGGAGATGGCACATACATGTTTTACCGGGCGTTGGGTTCAACCCAGCGCAACCCTTGAAGCAACACCTCCGTTAACTTGAACTTCCATTAATATGAATAAGAGGACGTCCCATGCATAAACGTATAACAACGCCACTACTGCTCGTGACCGCATGCAGCCTTGCCGCTGCGGTGACCGCCCATGCGGCTGAGTGGACCATGGCAACGCCTTATGGCGATGCCAGCTTCCATACCCAAAATAATAAACAGTTTGCAGAGGATGTGGCTGAGGCCACAAATGGTGACTTAACCATTACGGTGCACAGCGGCGGTTCTCTGGTCTCCCATGGTGAAATTAAACCGTCGGTACGCCGGGGCACGATTGATGCTGGCGAAGTGTTCCTGTCGATTCTTTCCAATGATGACCCGATTTTTGAAGTCGACACGCTGCCGGGGGTTGCCGGTAGTTATGAAGATGCCTATGCCTTGTGGGAAGCCACGAAGCCGATGATTACTGAGCTATTTGCCTATGAAGGCATGGTTCCTCTATATGCGGTAGCGTGGCCAGCGCAGGGGATTTACACCTCTGCACCGTTAACGGACCCCGATCAGTTTGATGGCCTGCGGGTGCGCGCACCGAATATTAATACCCAGCGCTTCGTTGATAATTTAGGTGGCAGCCCTACCGAAACCGAAGAGTCTGATATTCCTACTGCGTTTAGCACCGGACGCGTGGACGCTATGATTACCTCCAGTTCTACCGGTAACTCCATGGCGGCCTGGGACTATGTGACCGACTACACCGATGCCAACTTGTGGCTGCCTAAGAACATTGTGTTTATGAGTCAGCGCAGCTTTGATCGTTTAGATGAAACTACCCAAGATGCCCTGATGGAAGCCGCGGCGCGTGCCGAAGAGCGTGGTTGGCAAATGAGTCGCGAGAATAATGAGGCTAGCCTGGAAGCACTGAAAGAGAACGGTATTTCGGTTTCTCAGCCGAATGAAGCAATTTCTGCTGCCCTGCAAGCGGCAGGCGATGAGCTATTTGCTGACTGGGAATCCCGTGCTGATGACGATGCAAAACAAGCCTTAGAGAGCTATCGCGAACAGCGTGATAACTGAGTCTTAGTAGCTGAGCCTTAGTAGCTAAGACTTAGTCACTAAGCTTAGCAACGGGACTTAATCGCTAGTTTTAATAACTAGTCTTAATAACTAATGCTGGCTTTAAGGGCGGCTGCGTTTGCCGCCCTTCCCACCCACGCGCTTAATGAGACTGCGAACATGACGTTTAAATTCGACAAACTCTACCGCCTCGGTGCCTGGGGTGCAGCCGCGTGTATGGTGGCTATTTGTGCGCTTATCGCACTGCAGGTCACGTTTCGATTAGTCGACGCGTTGCTTGTTTTGATTGGCTTTAGCCGACTCGGCGTGAGCATCACCGGCGTGTCTGAGATGGCGTCTTATCTGTTAGTCGGCGCCACGTTTCTTGGGCTTGCCTACACCTTTGTTCACCATGCGCATATTCGGGTAACGCTGCTTATCTCGCGTCTACCTTCTGTCGTACGCGTCTGGTTTGAGGTGTTTGGGTTGCTTATTGCGGTAGTGATTAGCCTTTTACTGGCCTATGGCTTAGTTGGGCTGGCAAGAGAAAGCCTTCAATATAACGATGTATCGTCAGGCTTTTTATCGATTCCTCTATGGATACCTCAATCGGTACTGGTCGTTGGGGTAGGGCTCTTGGCACTGGCACTTCTGGAAGCACTGTGGATAGCGCTGCGTATCGCTATCCACGACCCTGCGAGCTTTCGTGAAGCAACCGCCATCGACGACAACGAAGCGCATTAAGACGCTACCCAGGAGACACCCTCGTGCTATTACTCAGTTTGGCTACCATCTTTACTCTTGTGGTTCTATTAGGCAGTGGCGTCTGGATTGCCTTTGCACTGATTGGCACTGCTTGGGTCGCCCTTCAGTTTTTTAGTCCTTTCGACCCCGGCCCTATTCTTGCCTCAGACTTTTGGGGAGCAAGTTATGGCTGGGATTTAACGGCCTTGCCGATGTTTATTTGGATGGGTGAGATTCTGTTTCGCTCTGGCCTTGCCGACAATATGTTTCGTGGCTTGTCGCCCTGGTTAAATCGCCTGCCGGGACGTTTGCTCCACACTAATATTATTGGCAGCGGCATGTTTGCAGCGGTGTGCGGTTCATCAGCGGCCACCTGCGCAACGGTGGGTAAAATGACCCTGCCGGAACTTGAACGTCGCGGCTACGACAGCAATATGGCGATTGGTACATTGGCTAGCGCTTCAACGCTGGGCTTGTTGATACCGCCTTCCATTGTGCTGATTGTTTATGGCGTAGTGACTGAGCAGTCTATTACCCGACTATTTATGGCAGGTATTGGTCCTGGGCTGATGATCTTGGCCATGTTTATGACCTATTTGGTGCTGTGGGCACTGCTGAAAGGTAACCGGGACGGGCTAACCGGCGCTGATGAGTCGGGTATGAGCTTTGTTGAGAAGCTGCGCAATACCTGGTCGCTGGTGCCCATTCTGCTGCTGATTGGCGGTATTATTGTATCGATTTATGGAGGCTTGGCATCGCCCACAGAAGCGGCGGCGGTGGGCGTCGTGCTGTCGATGGTCATTGCGCATTTTAATGGTCACTTCAATCGAGATATCTTTACCAGCTCGCTATTTGCCGCCGTGCGTACCGCATGCATGATCGCTTTTATTATTGCGGGGGCGTCATTTCTGACCTCTGCAATGGGCTTTACGCAGGTGCCCATGCAGCTAGCTCGCACGATTGGTGAAATGGGACTATCCCCCACGATGCTGTTAGTGGCCTTAACGGTGCTGCTGCTGATAATGGGCTGCTTTTTGGATGGTATTTCACTGATTTTGCTTGTCACGGCCATTATTATGCCGGTGGTGAGTGCGGCTGGGTTTGATCTGATCTGGTTTGGTATCTATCTAGTGATTGTGGTTGAGATGTCGCAAATCACGCCGCCCGTGGGGTTTAACCTGTTTGTCATCCAGGGGTTAACCGGCAAAGATATACTGACCATTACCAAAGCCACGCTGCCGTTCTTCCTGCTGATGATGCTGGCGATTGCCTTGATGCACCTCTTCCCCGAGATCGCGCTCTATCTACCCCAGGCAATGAATCGCTAGTGGTTAGTGGCGCTCACTTCTCTCCATAGATCGCTATGCCGCCGCGGCCAGAGCGTTTGATGAAGTACATGCTCTTGTCGGCGGCATCGATTAGTTCGCGTTCATTACCAAAACCGCCATCGCACAAGCAGGCCACACCAATAGACACCGACACGTAAATCGGTTTTTGGTCAACGTTTGCCATTGGCTGTTCTTGGAGGTGTTGGGTAATGCGCTGGGAAAACAGCTTGGCCGTTTGGGCCGTTTCGTCGGGTAAGATAATGAGGAACTCTTCACCGCCGTAGCGGCCGGCTAAATCGCCCGCGCGGATCAGTGAGGAGAGGGTATACCCAAAACGCTCAAGCACTTGGTCGCCGGTGCGGTGACCATAACGATCGTTAAGCGCCTTGAAGTGATCAAGGTCGATAAACACCACTGACAGGGTGCGATCGTTTTCCTGGCAAAATGCAAAGCGCTCGCGTAATTGCTCTTCTAACCAAGCGCGATTGGCCAGTTGGGTTAACGGGTCAAGGCGACTCTGTTTCTCAAGCGCTGCATAGTGCTGGTGTAAGTTTTCTAATCGCTGGTTTTGTTCGTCAAGCCGAGCGCTGAGCGTTAGCGTGTGCTGAAAAAGAAGCTGCTGGGCTTCAATGAGTAACGCGTGGCTATCCATCTCAATGGGGTGGGTAAGCTGCAGCGTGTCAGCCAGTATGGCGAGGTCTTCCTGCAAGTGATGCAGCAAGTTATCTAGTGCCAATGCCGGGGTGTTTTCCACCGCTGTGAGCTGACGCAGTAGCGTCGCAAAGGCGCTAACGGGCTCCACTGCAAGCCAGGCATCGGCAATGGGCCCAGATAAACGCACGCAGAGCGTTGCCAGGTGGTCGGTTAGCAAGCCATCGTGGCTTTGGTAAATTTCATCAACGAGGGTAGTAGGCATGCCCCATTTAGCGGCCAGCCAAGCGCCTACCAGGGTGTGGTCGCAACCAAAGTGTTGCCGTTCAGCGCGGGCTATTTGCTGATGAGGGGTGCCGCTATTAGCGTAGAGCTTTTCCACTTCCTGTGGGTACGCTGCCTGTAGCGCTAAGATGCCAATATCTTGTAACAGCGCTGCGGTAAACGCGCTGCCCCTGAAGGCGGGGCAAAGCTGCTGGGCCAGGCGGCTTGCCACAATAGCCGAGGTGATGGCGCGCTGCCAGATGCGAACTTGGGGTGCGTTCTCCTGGGTGTGGCGCAGTAGGCTAAAGCTCAGAACAGTGGCTAGAGTGGCATCCAGCCCTAGACGTTGGGTGGCTTCGAGGCTGGTTTTAACCGGTTGGGCAGAACGCATGAAGTGCACGCTATTAGCCACCGAGATAAGCCGTGTGGTTAATGCCGTGTCGAACTCAACCGCCTGCCCATAATCATGCAGAGTGGCGGCCGGTGTGCGGGCAAGCTCTACTATTTTTAACGCGACTGCCGGAAGCGTGGGCAGGTGTGAACACTGTAAAAGTGATTTGCTCACAAAAAGAGGAAGCTCTTCAGTGAGCGCCACATAGCGTGTTTTATCCACCGCTGAAAGGCTTTTCATATATTCTCCCGTTGCACTCATCAGCGCGGTGGTTGGCACCAAGGTAAGTTCTTTACGTTTTATCATATACCTATGGCGAGCACTCGTCCTCATTTGTGAACATGGTAACGTCGTAGAATTGCCGTTTACCCTTAGCTATTTGCTGTGCTTTATTATTGGGGCCATGCCGATTGCTTCGCGGGTTCAACATATTACATATTGCTTAGCGGCTTCAAATAACAAGGCGAGTGCGACATGCACAAACGTAATGACGCGGCGGATACGTTTCGCCTGTTAGCGGAGGGGTTATCGCTAAGCGGTACGCCTAATTTTTTTAAGACACTGGTGGAGCAGCTCGCTCACTTGCTGTACGTCGATCATGTGTTGATTGCAGCGGTTACGAGCGGGGAGCTAGCGGAAACCTTAGCGGTTTGGTCTGCAGGGCAGCTGCAAGAAAACTTCACCTACCCGTTGGAGGGAACGCCCTGTGAAACCGTCGTGGGGCGGGAAGCCTGCCTATATCCCTGCGATGTGCAAGCGCGCTTTCCTCAAGATGAGCTGCTGGGGCAGCTGGGCGCAGAGAGCTATATGGGAGTGCCGCTATTTGCACCAGACGGTGCGGCGATCGGGTTGCTTGCTCTCTTACACAGCCAACCGCTGCGCATTGAGGGGATGGAAAGTGACATTATTCGCATCGCCGCGGCCCAGGCGGGATCAGAGCTAGGGCGCCGTCAAGCAGAAGATGCCTTGCGGGGCAGTGAGTTAATGTCTCGGGAGAGCGAAAGGCGCTTAAATACGCTGCTGAACCATTTGCCAGGCATGGCGTATCGCTGCCTAAACGACCCTGATTGGACTATTCAGCTGGTCAGCCAGGGAGCCGAAGCGCTGATCGGTTACCGGCCCGATGAGCTAGAGGGCAGCCGCGTGGTCAGTTTTGCGTCTCTCGTTCACCCCGACGATAAACCGCAACTTGAGCAGGAAGTAAACGCATCGATTCGCCAGCGTCGCCCGTATCAATATGTTTATCGCAATCGCCATCGCAGCGGTGAGTATCGCTGGGTGTGGGAGCAGGGCCAGGCGGTGTTTGATGATAATGGTGCCGTTGTCTACCTAGAAGGCTTTATTACCGATGTTACCGACCAGCAAGCGTCCCAGCGCGTGCAAAGCGCGGTTGTTCAGGTGGCTTCTACGGTCACGTCTCGGGCGGGCGATGGTTACTTTCAACAGTTGATTACCACACTGGTGGAGCTGTTAGAAGCAGATGCAGGGTTTATTGCGCAGCTCAACCATCCTATTGATGTGGGGGGTAACGCTACAGCGGCCATAGAAGCGCAGCTTAGGCAGGCAACAATGACTACTGTTAGTCTGACAGCGTCGCATACAGCGCTAGATAATTTGACGTTTATGCTGTCAGGAACGCCAGCCGCGCGAGTTGTCGCAGAGCAAGAAAGCGTAGAGCATCATGTCGATACGTTCACCTTCCCCGGCGTACCGCTACACGCTCAAGCCTGGATAGGTCGTCGCCTTGATAATGCCCGTGGTGAAGCGATCGGCGTCATGATGGTGTTCTACCGCAAACCCTTAGCAACCAACGCGTTTGCGACATCCGTATTGCAGATACTTTCCACAGGCGCGGCTGCCGAATTAGAGCGTCGTCGCGACCACCGGCACATGCATCGTCTTGCCTATACCGATAGCATCACGGGGTTACCTAACCGCATTCGTTTTATGGAGCTGCTGGCTAGGTTCAGCGAAGAAGCGGTGCGTTTAGAGCACTCCCTTTCGCTACTGCTGGTCGATATTCGCCGTTTTAAAGAGATAAATGATTTGCATGGGCACCATGTGGGCGACCAGCTGCTTGCGACGGTCGCTGGGCGAATACAGAACCAAGAACTCGCCCAACGCGGCGTTGCGCGGCTTTCGGGAGACGAGTTTGCTTTACTGCTACCGCAAGCTGATGAGTCGCGGTTACTGGAAATCGTCAGAGAGTTAGGCGCTGTGATTAAGCAGCCTATTACGCTTGATCATCGCGTGTTTACGTTGGATGTGAGTATCGGCTTTGCCCGCTATCCCGATCATGTGACGGACGCGGACGAGTTGTTTAACGCTGCTAGCATCGCCCTGCACCATGCTAAAAGGGGGGAGACAACGTACTGCCCCTATACCCAGGCCATGCGCCATGCCCTAGAGCGACGGCAATGGATGACGGAGCGTCTACACCTGGCGATTTTAGAACGCCGGTTAGAACTCTATTTTCAGCCCCAAGTTGACCTCGCCAGCCACACGTTAACAGGTGCCGAGGCGCTATGCCGCTGGTTTGACCCTGAGTGGGGGTGGGTAAGCCCAGGCGAGTTTATTCCTCTGGCTGAGGAGCGCGGGTTAATACGCATGCTGGGTGACTGGGTGCTGGAAGAGGCCGCCCGCCAGCTATCTCAATGGCAGGCGAGCGATACGCCACTACCTGGGAGGTTATCGATCAATATCTCCGCTCAGCAGTTTGCCGACCCCCAATTGACGACACGTGTGGGGGCGTTAACCGCTAGCGTGGTGCCAAGTGCCATCGCCCTTGAGCTGACGGAAAGCGATTTTATGCGTGACCCGGATCAGGCCGTCATTATTACGCAAGCGATGAAGCAAGCCGGCTATGCGCTGTTTATTGATGATTTTGGTACCGGCTACTCATCGCTTGCCTACTTACGCCGGTTTGCTGCCGATGCGCTAAAAATCGACATCTCCTTCGTTCGTGACATGCTTGATAACCATCACGACCGTACTATTGTACAAACCATTATTGCCATGGCCGACGCCCTAGGAATGAAAACCTTGGCCGAGGGGGTTGAAAGCGTCGCCCAAGCCGAGTTATTAGCACAAATGGGCTGTAACCAAGCCCAAGGTTACTGGTTTGGCCGCCCACTTCCAGCAACAGAGTTTGCTGCGACGTGGTTAACGTCGTCAGCCTCTTGAACAGCAATCAGAAACGGTAACCTTCATTTTCAGTATTAACGTCATCGTCCTGTCATCATCGTTGGCATACCCTACGCGCCGCCGAACCCGCGAAAAAAGGAGTGCCCCATGCGCCTCGCTCTGTTTGACCTTGATGACACTCTCCTGGATGGAGACTGCAGCGACCGCTGGAATTTATGGATGATCGAGCAGGGCTGGATCCGTGACGCTGAGACCTTTATGGCGCGTGCCGAGCAGATGCAACAGGCGTATCACGCCGGTAAGTTAAAGCTTGAAGAATACCTAGCGATGACCCTGGCACCGCTGCGGGGGCGTCGCGTCAACGATGTGCAGCAAGAAGTAGAGCGCTTTGTCGACACTCATCTACAGCCGCGTATTTTTGATCACGCTTGGCGCTGCCTGGACGCGCATCGTCAGTCAGGCGACACCTTGGTGCTCATTTCGGCGTCATCGCATCACTTGGTGGCGCCGATTGCGACAATGTTAGGGATTGAGCATGTGTTGGCAGTAGAGCTCAGTGTCGAACACGCAGGGAGTCGGGCAAGCTATACCGGCCAGAGTAGAGGCGTGCTCTCTTATCGAAGCGGCAAAGTCGTGCGCTTCCAGCAGTGGCTAACCGAGCAAAACATCACCCCTAGCCACACGACCTTCTACTCGGATTCCCGTAACGATATCCCGCTGCTGCAATATGTTGATTGCCCGGTAGCGGTGAATCCTGACCCCGTGCTGGCGGAGGTCGCTAGTGTCGAAGGGTGGCGGCGATTAGACTGGCGAGTGGCATCGTCGACCGACGCTTCATCGGCCAATGATCTATCTGGAAAATCGGCGCATGCCTGATGCTTACTATTTACAGTTAACAGAACAGCTTCGCTATTTAATTACTCAGCACGCGACTCAGTGGGAAGGTAAACTGCCCGCCGAACGAGCGTTGGCAGAGCGTTTTTCGACGACCCGCGTGACGTTGCGCCAAGCCTTGGCGCAGCTTGAAGGGGAGGGGCTTATTCACCGCAGTAATCGGCGAGGCTGGTTTATTTCACCGGCTCGGCTAGTGTATGACCCTACCCGGGACGCAGGCTTTAACGATTATGTGCGTGCTCAGGGGCGCCAGCCACGCACTGCGGTTCTAAAGCTTGAAACCTGCCCACATTTAGCGGCGGCCCGTGCCCTGGAGCTGCCCGATGACCAGCCGTTCCATCATATTCGCCGTCGCCGTTACGTGGATGATCGCGCTGTACTGGTGGAGTCGCTTTGGGTAGTGCCAGAGCGAGCGCCAGAGTTGCTCGACATCTACAGCGGACAATCACTGTGGGGGCTATTAAGAGAACGCTGGGGGCACCACTTAGCCAATCGCTCGATCCGCATGGTGTCTGAGGCACTTTCGCCACTCGATGCCGAAGAGTTACTCGTTGCCCCAGGCGCTGCAGGGCTCAATATTTGCCGCGCTATTTTCGACGATCAGCAGCGGCCCATTGAGTTTGATGAAGAGCACTGGCTGCATGATTCCCTTTGCATCAGCGTTGATCTGGCTGGGCAGCAGTAACCTTAAGGCGAGCATAGCGGCTGCCTAATACCGTCCATTCAAGCGTACATCACAACTTAAAAAAACGGTCAAGCAAGCGTCATCGCACTGTCATTTAACCACGGCAAACTCCTGGTCTATACCAAAACGCTAGGAGCCTACCATGTCGACACTTCACCGGTTGTTTCAACCCACTCAAATAGCCACAGCTTTGCTTGCAACGGCGGCCGTTGCCTTCACCTCTATGGCGAGCGCCACTGAGCTAACGGTGTACACCGCCGTTGAATCAGATGACCTGCAAAAATATGCCGAACGCTTCAATGCTGCCCACCCCGATATCACCATTAACTGGGTGCGCGACTCGACGGGCGTGATTACTGCGCGCCTGCTGGCGGAAAAAGACAACCCCCGGGCAGACGTTATCTGGGGCTTAGCAGCCACTAGTCTGCTGGTGCTTGAAGAAGAGGGCATGCTGGAACGCTACGCCCCCACTGGCGTAGAGAATCTCGATCCAAAATTCGTTGATGCTGCTTACCGTAACGGTGAAGACCCCGCGTGGGTGGGCATGGATGCCTGGGTAGCCGCCATTTGCTACAACACCATTGAAGGCGAGCGACAGGGTGTACCCATGCCGACCTCCTGGGAAGACCTGACCCAGCCTGAGTTTGAGGGGCATGTAATCATGCCTAACCCTAATTCCTCCGGTACCGGCTATCTGGATGTAGCCAGTTGGATGCAGCTGTGGGGCGAAGAGCAGGGCTGGGACTATATGGATCGTCTGCATAACAACATTTCCCGTTACACCCACTCTGGCTCTGCTCCTTGCAGCCTAGCGGCCACCGGTGAAGCAGCAGTCGGTGTGTCGTTTGCCTTCCGGGGTGCACGGTTAAAATCTCAAGGCGCACCAATTGAAGTGATCTTCCCAGAAGAGGGGCTTGGCTGGGATATGGAAGCTGCCGCCATCGTTGCAGGTACCGCCAAACAGGAAGCTGCACAAACGCTGATGGATTGGGCCGTTTCCCGCGAGGCTAACGAACTCTATAACGAAGGCTACGCCGTGGTGGCCTATCCCGGTGTGGCACAGCCGATTGAAAACTATCCCGCTGACATTGCCGATCGCATGATTGATGCTGACTTCCAGTGGGCCGCCATCAATCGCGAGCGCGTACTGGCTGAGTGGCAGCGCCGCTACGACGGTAAGACAGAACAGTAAGCAGAGATCAGTTCCCCGGTCTAGGCCGGGGCTTGGAGATGTTATGCAATCTATTATGACCTCGCTGCTGGCCGCCGATTCGCCCACAGCGGTTCCCCCAACGATGCCCTATCTGCGTATCGAATCGGTCACTAAACGCTTTGGAAGCTTTACTGCGCTGGACAACATTGCGCTACAGGTTCAGGAGGGCGAGTTTGTCTGCTTTTTAGGGCCTTCTGGCTGCGGAAAAACGACCTTACTGCGCACTATTGCAGGCCTGGCTCAGCAAACAGCGGGCACGTTGATTCAGCGTGGTAAGGATATTTCCACGCTGCCCCCGCAGGCGCGGGATTTTGGCATTGTGTTCCAATCTTATGCACTGTTTCCCAATCTAACGGTGTTCGATAACGTTGCCTACGGGCTACGCAACCGCCGCAGTGATCGGGCGACAATTGATGCCCGCGTGGCGGAGTTACTTGCACTGGTTGATCTTAGCGGTAGCGAGCATAAATATCCTGCTGCGCTTTCTGGCGGGCAGCAGCAGCGGGTTGCGCTAGCGCGAGCGCTGGCGACCGAACCGGGCCTGTTACTGCTGGATGAACCCCTCTCAGCGCTTGATGCGAGAGTGCGCGGCCATTTGCGCTATCAGATCAAAGCGCTACAGGCGCGTCTTGGCGTCACCACCATTATGGTCACCCACGATCAAGAAGAAGCACTCACCATGGCGGACCGTATCGTGGTAATGAACCACGGGGTGATCGAACAAGTGGGCACGCCTGCCGAGATTTACCATCAGCCCGCCAGCGCTTTTGTGGCGTCATTTATTGGCACCATGAACTTTCTAGAGGTGACCGCCCAGGCGAATAATCATGCGTTGCTAGGCACTATTTCCTGCCCTTGCCTGCCGCACGCTTACACGCAAGGCCAAGCAGCTCAACTGGCCATTCGCCCTGAAGCGGTCGCGCTTAGTGCCAGCACCACCGGGCTGAGCGGTGAGGTGATGGGTATTGAGTTTTTAGGGGCGTTTCAGCGGGTGTCGCTGCAATTTAACGGTACAGAGCAACGGTTGCTGGCTGATGTTCCCAGTCGTGATAGCGCCGCACTGGGGTTACGGCTAGGGCAAAACCTGGGTATCCATTTGCCTGCCGATGCTGCCCGTTTATATCCGGCAGGGAGCAACCCGTCATGAGGGCAAGTACGTTTTCAGGCTCTGCCTCAAAGCCTTCGCTGGAGGCGTTGATACGCCTGCTCGTGCTGTTAGCGGGCGTGGCGCTTTTAGTGATTGGCCTGTTGTTTCCGCTATTGGCGATGTTGTTGAAAAGCCTGCAAGACCGCAGCGGCGACTTTATTGGGCTAGCCAACTTTGTGCAGTACTTTCAAACGCCAGCACTGGTGAACTCAATTGCCAATTCGCTGCGCGTGGCGTTCACCACCACGGTGGTCGTCGCTGGGCTGGCCTTTTTATGCGCCTACGGCATTACCCGTACCTGCATGCCGGGCAAGCGGCTCTTTCGCATGTTGGCAATTTTGCCCATTTTGGCACCTTCACTGCTGCCCGCCATTAGCTTGGTTTATTTGTTTGGCAACCAGGGGTTTTTGCGCGACGTGCTGGCAGGCCATTCGATTTATGGGCCGATCGGCATTGTGATGGGCATGAGTTTTTGGATTTTTCCCCATGCGCTAATGCTGCTAACCACGGCGCTGACTAACAGCGATGCACGCCTCTATGAAGCAGCCGAAGCGTTGGGCACACCGAAGTGGCGTACGTTTTTGACGATTACGCTGCCAGGGGTACGTTACGGGCTGATTTCATGTCTGTTCGTTGTCTTTACGCTGGCCATTACCGACTTTGGTGTGCCGAAAATTATTGGCGGCCAATTCAGTGTGCTCGCCACCGATGTATATCGCCAAGTGGTGGGGCAGCAGAACTTCCAAATGGGCGCGGTGGTTAGCGTTATTTTGCTAATGCCTGCGGTGCTATCGTTTGCCGTTGACCGCTGGATACAAAAGCGTCAGGTGGCTCAGCTTTCGGCGCGGGCAGTGCCATGGCAACCCACGCCTAGCCCGCTGCGAGACTGGACGTTTGCGCTGCTGTGTTATTCGGTCGCGGGCATTATTCTGCTGGTCATTGGTACCGCGGTGTATGCCTCACTCATCCAGTTTTGGCCCTACAACCTGTCGTTCACGCTGCAGCATTACTCCTTTCAAGGCTTAGCCGGCGGTGGCTGGGGGGCGTGGTTTAACTCCCTCAAACTGGCCTTTAGCGTCGCGTTAGTGGGGACACTGGTGATTTTCTTTAATGCGTGGCTGATTGAAAAGAGCGAAGGCTATCGCCCGCTGCGCCAGGGCCTGCATTTTATGGCCATGCTACCCATGGCGGTGCCAGGCATGGTGCTAGGTCTGGCGTATATCTTCTTTTTCAACCAGGCAGGGAATCCTCTTAACTGGCTTTACGGCACCATGGCGATTCTGGTGCTCAACACGCTTGTGCACTTTTATACGGTGTGTCACCTCACCTCTGTCACCGCGCTGAAACAGCTCGATCCAGAGTTTGAAGCCGTGGGGGCCTCGTTAAAAGTACCGTTCTGGACCACGTTTAGCCGTGTGACATTGCCGGTATCGCTGCCTGCCGTACTGGATATTTCGGTCTACCTATTTGTCAATGCGATGACGACAGTGTCTGCGGTAGTGTTCCTCTATAACAGTGACACGCGGCTGGCTTCAGTGGCGGTGCTACACCTGGACGAGGCGGGCTATTTTGCCAGCGCCGCGGCCATGGCAGTGCTGATTTTCCTGACCTCGCTGGTGGTTAAACTGCTCCACGCTGCGCTTACCCACGTTCTCTTAAACAACGCTCAGCGTTGGCGTCAGGCGGGCTAAATAGCCCGCTACGCCAGCGGCTAACATGTGCTTCTAATCTGGTATAGACCAAAAAATGAGTGATTTAAAAGTGCCTTACCTCTTAACCCCAGGGCCACTAACCACCTCCCACGCGACCAAAGCAGCCATGTTGCGTGACTGGGGCTCCTGGGATGATGAGTTTAACCGTGTGACTGCCGATGTGCGTGCGCAACTGCTGGCTATGGCCGAGGCGACAAGCGACACCTATGCCTGCGTGCCGATGCAAGGCAGCGGCACGTTCGCCGTTGAAAGTGCGCTGGCCTGCGCAACCGACCCCAATGGCAAGGTGCTGGTGTTAATGAACGGCGCTTACGGCAAGCGGGCTGCTCAACTGCTCGATATGATGGGCCGCCGTTATGTGACGCTGGATAAAGGTGACTACTTACCGCCGCAACTCGACGAAGTGGCGGCGCTTCTACAGCAAGATGCTGACATTACCGCAGTGTTTCTAGTTCACTGCGAAACCAGCTCCGGCATTTTGAACCCGCTTGACGCTATCGCTGAAGTGGTACGCACTCACGGGAAAACGCTGATCGTGGACGCCATGAGTTCGTTTGGGGGCATACCGATCAGTCTGGCAAAAACGCCTATTGATGTGCTGATTTCATCAGCCAATAAGTGCATCGAAGGCGTACCGGGCTTTGGTTTTGTGATCATTCGCCAGACGCTACTGGCTGCTGGTAAGGGGCGTGCCCATTCGCTGAGCTTGGATTTACACGCCCAGTGGGACTACATGGAGCGCACTGGCCAGTGGCGCTTTACCCCGCCCACGCATACGGTGGTGGCCTTTCAAGCGGCGCTTGCCCAACACCGGGAAGAGGGCGGCGTGCCGGGGCGCTGCGCACGTTATACCCACACGCGTGATGCGCTGGTAAGAGGCATGCGGGCGTTAGGCTTCCGCACGCTTTTAGACGATGAATGGCTATCACCCATCATCACCACT
The DNA here is from genome assembly GCF_025643255.1 of Halomonas sp. 7T. Taxonomy (NCBI): domain Bacteria; kingdom Pseudomonadati; phylum Pseudomonadota; class Gammaproteobacteria; order Oceanospirillales; family Halomonadaceae; genus Halomonas; species Halomonas sp. 7T. Next base: position 3,474,331 of record NZ_CP087112.1, read on the forward strand.
TTTTTGAGCCCTACCGACCCTGCGTTTGAATTTAAGACCTTCTACGCAGCGCTGAAGGCGCGTGGCTTTTTGATCTACCCCGGCAAATTAACCGACGTCGAAAGTTTTCGTATTGGCTGCATTGGCCAATTGGATGCGGCGGTGATTGAGCAGTTACTCAGCGTTATTCAAGACGCCCTAACGGGTATGGGTGTTTCTCTCTTCACTGAATCAAGGAGTGCCTGATGCACTATCAATCTCCTCAATGTCTGCAGGCGGTGATTTGTGACTGGGCGGGTACGCTGGTCGATTTTGGCTCCTTCGCCCCGACCCAGATATTTGTCGAAGCCTTTGCCGAACTGGGTGTGGCGATCAGCCTAGAAGAAGCACGCGGCCCGATGGGCATGGGCAAATGGGAGCATATTCGCACGCTGTGTGATCAGCCTGAGATAGCTGAGCGCTTTCACCAAGTAGTGAGCCACCTGCCGACTGATGCCGATGTGACGGCGCTTTATGAGCGCTTTATGCCGCTGCAGATTGCCAAAATTGCCGATCACTCGGCTGTGATACCGGGAGCGCTGGATACGCTTACTTGGTTGCGAGCGCAGGGGCTAAAGATCGGTTCGTGCTCTGGCTATCCGGCCGTGGTGATGGAAAAAGTAGTGGCGCTAGCCGCTGATAACGGCTTAACGGTAGATCATGTGGTGGCCACTGACGAGGTGCCCAATGGCCGCCCGTATCCCGCCCAGGCGCTGGCTAATGTGATTGCCTTAGGCATCAGCGATGTCGCTGCCTGTATCAAGGTGGACGATACCGCCCCCGGCCTACTTGAAGGGCGTCGTGCCGGCATGTGGACGGTCGCGCTCACCTGTTCAGGCAATGCGCTAGGGCTAAGTTATAACCAGTATCATGCGCTGAGCGATAGCGAACGCCGTGCAGCCCATGAGCGAGTGACCGACCAGTTTGCCCCCTCAAAACCGCACTACAGTATTGCCACCATCGCCGAACTTCCAAGCGTTGTAGATGCCATTAATGCCCGCTTACAGCGAGGAGAGCGGCCTTGAGTCCAGCCGCTCTGGCGTTAGTGCTATTTTCGGTGTGTATGCATGCAGGGTGGAACGTATTGGGTAAGCGGAATGCACCGTCGCTGGCTTTTTTTGCCTTGGCATATGGGTCGGGCGGTGCATTGTTGCTGCCGCTGATGTGGCTTGGGCCATCGTTGGCGGCGCTGCCCGAGGCATTTTGGGGCTGGCTAGCGCTCTCAGGGCTGTGCCAAATGCTCTATATGGGGGGCTTAGCCTGGGCTTATGCGCGTGGGGAGGTCAGCGTTCTTTATCCCATCGCACGGGCGCTGCCTGTGGTGCTGGTGCCGCTCGTATCCATTGCGCTGCTCGGTAACCGCGCGCTGAATGTGGGGGATGGAATCGGCATGGCCTTGGTGGTGGCAGGGGCGCTCTGCTTGCCGCTAAGCCATCCAGAAGGGCGCAGGCTATCGACCTATTTAACACCCGCTATGGGGTTTGCACTGTTGGCGGCCGCAGGCACCGTGGGTTATTCGCTGATCGATAAGCAGGCACTGGCGTTGATGCAGGTAGCCGGCCACAGCAGTTTAACCGCAGGCGCGGTGTTTATGGTGCTACAGGCCGTGATGACGTTGACCTGGGCGGTACCGCTGCTTGCGCTGCTACCGGCAGAGCGCCGTCGGTTGCCCGCTATCCGCCAGCAAGGGCTAGTGATGCTGGTCGTCACTGGCCTGATGATGACCTGCACGTATGGCCTGGTACTTATGGCTCTGGCGCTAACCGACGAGGTGAGTTACATCGTGGCGCTACGCCAGCTCTCCATTCCGGTGGGCGTTTTAATGGGCGTGCTTTGGCTAAAAGAACCCGCCTCTAAAGCAAAAGCGCTAGGCACGCTGATTATGCTGAGCGGGCTGTTGCTGGTGGCACTTTAAGCAGGTGCTAGCCAACCGCTTGCCAGACCAAGTTGATCCCCACCAAGAACATGGCCAAGATCACCAGGCGGTAAAATAGCGCTTCGTTGACGCGGCTTTGCAGCCATAGCCCGTTGCGCACGCCCATCCAGGCGACCGGCACCAACAGCAGCGACGCCCAAGCGCTGGTGACGTTGACTTCACCAAGCCACATATACGGGCCTAGCTTGATAACATTCACTACCGCATAAATGACCGTGCAGGTGGCAATAAAGGCCTCTTTGGTTAGCTTTCGTGGCATCAAGTAAATGTTAAGCGGCGGTGCGCCTGCATGGGCAATAAAGCTGGTAAACCCACAAACGCTGGCGGCAGGCAGCGCCCAGCGGGTGGAAATCGGCTTTTTCGCGACTGGCTTCAGCAACATATACGCCGCAAACACCACAGAGATAATGCCCAGCACCAATCGAACGCCCTCTTCGCTGAGGCTGCCAAACAGCAGTGTGCCAACGGTCACGCCAATTACTAACCCCGGCACAAACCGCCACACTTCGGCGTTTGCCTGCTTTCCCCACCATGCTTTTAGCGCAAAGACATCCATGACGAGCAAGAGGGGCAGTAACAAGCCTGCCGCTTGGGTCGGGCTAATCGCCAGCGCCATCAGGGGTACCGAAAGCGTGCCAAAACCGCCTGCAAAGCCGCCTTTTGAAACGCCGGTCAGGTAAACAGAAAAGACAATTAACACCCACGCGATAAGGGAGTAATCGGGAAGCATGGAACATCCTTGGTGAACAGTCGTTAAAAACGCCTAACGTAAAAAACCCCGCATTCGCGGGGCTGAAAAGCATCGTGCCGATAAGTTGAGCGGGATAAATGTTAGCAGGCAAATAGAGGGATGTCTCACCTGCTGCGGTTATAAGGGGGGATCACAAAATAATCACGGTCGCGAGGCCCAAGAACGACAAAAAGCCGACCACATCCGTGACGGTAGTTAAAATGACGGCGCCTGATAATGCGGGGTCTATCTGCAGCCTTTTCAATACTAAGGGAATCAGCACGCCCGATAAGTTGGCAATGCTCATATTTAAAAAGATGGCTAACGTAATGACTAGCGTAATCAGCGGATCGCTAAACCACAGGTAGGAAATACCCCCGACAACCAGCGCCCACACTAAGCCGTTAATCATCCCTACCCACAGCTCTTTGTTATAGAGCCACTGTTTGTTGTTACCAGCGAGTTGGCCGAGCGCTAAACCACGTATGACGACGGTCAGGGTTTGACTGCCCGCGATCCCGCCCATACTCGCCACCACCGGCATCAGGATGGCGAGCGCTACAATTTGATCCAGCACCTCTTCAAACTGCCCAATCACGAAGGCGGCTAGAAAAGCGGTGAGCAGATTAATGCCCAGCCAAACGCCACGGCTCTTTGCGCTTCGCAGAATAGGGGTGAAGACTTCCTCCTCATCGCTGACGCCCGACATGTGCTTTAACGTCATGTCCGCATCATCTTGGGTGATCTCTAACACGTCGGAGGCGTTTAACTGACCGACTAACAGCCCGTCGTTATCACAAACCGGCACAAAGGGCAGCTCTTTAGAGCGGAGTAGCGCAGCGGCATCGCCCACCTTCATTTGATCATTGAGTGTGAAGGGAGCATCCATATGCTCATCAACGGTGCTCTCCTGCGGCTGTTTGATGAGATCAATGAGCGATAGGGTCCCCAGTAGCCGCTTATCCTTGTCAGTAATCATAATCTGTTGCGATTCATCGTCGAGCAGGCGATGAATGCGGATATAGCGTTGCACCGCTTCTAGCGATACGCCCTGCTTTACATTGACCGTCTCAGGGTCCATGTAACGACCGACGACATCTTCTTCGTAAGCATGAAGAATTTCTACATGAGCGCGGATTTCCTGATCCAGGCTGGCGTAGACGGTCGTTTTGATGTCGTCGTCGGCGACATCGAGAACCTCGGCCACTTCCTGAGCATCCAGACCCTTAACGATTTGCTCTACATCGCTGGCGGAAAGGTCTTCGATGAAGTCGGCACGAATATCTTCATCCACTTCGGCGAGTACTTCACCGAGCACATCGTCAGGGATGTAGTCCCACAGGAGGTCACGAGTTTTGGCCGGAAAAGACTCAAGCGTGCGCGCAATCGCTAAGATATCGAGCTCAGTAAACAGCTCGCTCAGGGCGATGGTGTCTTCTTCGTCTAGAAGCTTCTGCAGATAGAGCAGCTGCTCCTCGGTATTGGTATATTTTTCCTCATCGCGCATAGAGTCCATCCTTAGGGGGAATTAATTTTGAACACAACCACTAGAAAGCGCTTGATGGCTCACGATGAATTTTATCGATAGGCAGGGTTGAAAGCCATGACGGCGTTGAAGACCAGCATGGCGTTGGACAATGTTACAGCGTTGGAGGATTGCGTTGTTAGTGGCGTGTTTCAAATGCCACGCGTACGCCGTATGCCATACGCTGTTGGGCACCCACTGGTGGGGTATCGTTGCCAATCATTTCGTCCACAGCGTCTGCCCAGGTGAGGATGCCGTGGGTAAAGCCAAGCGGGGCGAGCGCACGACTGACCCATTGGGTGCCGCTAAAGCGTTTGGTTTCACCCGTTGCATCGACCAGCAAGCTAACCGAATCATTGTGGTGCAGCCGCACGATATACCAGCCCATGTCGAGTCCCAGCAGTTCCACCTCGGGCAGTGGTGCTGAGGTTTGTGAGCGTTGTGACAGTTCTTCCAGGGTCAAACGAGGGGGGAGCGTAGACGACATGGCATCACCTCAATAGACAATAAACTTATATCTCAAAGTCTAAAGTTTGTGGTGGTGTTGTACAGCTTTTTGTAGCACTACTTACGTCACATTATGTTGCTAGCCTGCTGTAATGGTCGGCTAATCAATGATTCAGCGCTAGCCACGTATGGTTAGCGCGGTGTGATGTCGGGTGGCTTAGCGCCGTAATATCCGCATGATAGATAGCCGCTATGCGCTTAGGGTCAAGCACCTGAGCAGGCGTACCCTGTGCAACACGCTGCCCTTGATCGAGTAGCCATACTTGGTCGGCGTAGGTGCTGGCCAGATTGAGGTCGTGAAGCACGCAGACAATTGCCATAAAGTGTCGTTCTGCCCAGGTGCGTAGTTGACGCATTAAGCGCTGCTGCTGGCCGATATCAAGCGCGCTGGTGGGTTCATCCAGCAGTAAAAGCCCGCCATCTTGGGCGGTAGGGGAGCGCCGTGAAAGTAACTGACAGGCACCCCGTGCAATCATTACCCGCTGGCGTTCGCCGCCGGATAGCGAAAGCACGCTGCGCTGGGCAAAGTGCGATAAGTCTAAATCATGCAGTAGTTCCGCAATCAGTGAACTGCTGGGGTTGCTGCCTAAACTCACCAGCTCACCGGTTTGCCAATCAAAGCCGGGTAATTCTTGTTGGGCTACCAGCGCCCGGCGGTCGGCAAGCGCGCTGATTGGCCACTCGCTCAGACGTTTGCCATCCAGGTGTAGAGCGCCCTGCTCACAGGGGCGAAACCCCGACAGCATGCTGAGCAAGGTGCTCTTGCCTGCGCCGTTGGGCCCAACAATGGCGAGCAGTTCACCTGGGCGAAGGGTGCCGTCCAACGGCGCGATAGTGGGCGAGGTGGTGAAGCCCGCTTGATGTAAGGTCAGCATGCTCGATTCCGACGCATTAGAAGGTAAAGAAAATAGGGGCCGCCCAACAGGCTGGTTAACAGCCCGACGGGGATTTCGGCGGGGGCGCCAAGGGTGCGTGCCAGAGTGTCCGCAACGACGAGCAGTAGTGCACCGCCTAGCATAGACGCGGGTAGCAGCAGGCGGTGCCCAGGCCCGAGCCAAAGCCGCAGGCAGTGGGGGACCAGCAAGCCAAGAAAACCAATCACACCGGTCAGTGCGACGCACAGCCCTACACCCAGCGAGGTAGCAACGACCACGCGGCGTTTTAAGCGCGTTGCATCCAAGCCTGCTGCATGGGCGGTAGATTCGCCTAGCTGAAGTAGGTCAAGCTCACGAGCGCTGCGTATTAACAGCCATAGGGCAAACGCAATAAGGACAAGGGCTAAGGCCGTGGTGCGCCATAGAGCGTTGGTGAGCGTGCCCATCCCCCATAAGCTGAGCTGGCGAAGCTGCTCATCACTGGCCATAAATGCCAGTATCCCGCCTCCAGCACCCGCTAACGTGTTGATGGCTAAGCCCGCGAGTAGCAGCGACATCACGGCGGCACTGCCACCCCCCTGGCGCTTGGCAATGCCAAACACCACCAAGCAGACGCAAAGTGCACCGAGAAAGCCCGCCGCAAACTGGCCGTACAGGCTACCGGCAGCGCTGCCCTGAAAAAGCACGATCCAAAGCGCCACGAACAGCCCCGCACCGCTGGCGAGGCCTAGCAGTGTTGGATCAGCCAATGGGTTCCGAAATAGCCCCTGCATGGCGGCTCCGCTACCCGCCAGCATTGCGCCAACGGCCACGCCTAGCAGTAAGCGAGGTAAACGCAGTTGCCACCACACCTGCGCGCTGAGCTCATTAGCGCTGCCATTGATGAGCGCCCAGGGCGACACGCCTAGCGCCCCTGACGCAGCGCCCCAGCCAAGGGCAATGATTAACGCTAGGGTAAGGCCACCTAACACACGCACAGTTCGGCTAAGCGGAAGTAAGGGGCGATAACGAGTATAGGGCGCGCTGGTAATCATCGGCTAGCCTGCTCTTTGCCAAGCAGCGCCTCAATGCTCTGGCGCAGAGTAAATAGCTGCTCAGGCGTGCGGGGGCCAAAGCTTAGCAGCGCCTGATCATCAATCACAATAAGCCGCTGTTCGCGTCCTGCGGGCGTTAAGCGCATCCCCGGTAACTGCCATAGCGCGTGCTCGCCGCTCAACGCCGCCAACCCCCGTTGGGACATAATCACCAGCGTGGGGGCTTCTTTTGCCAGCGCCTCGGCTGCCACGCTTTGATACCCCCTCATTTCGCCAAACGCATTATTCAGGCCAACGGCCGTTAAGGCTGTGTGGGCGGCGGTGTCGTTGCCAGCAACTCGCGGTGTTAGGCCACTGTGGTGAAGAATAAACATCGCTCGGGTGTCAGGCAGTGGGGGAAGGGCTGCTAAGCGTTCAAGGGTGGCGGTGAGTGAGGCGGCCAGCACGTCACCCTGTGGCTGGCGCTGCGTATGCTGAGCCACCGTGCGGACTTTCTCGGCAATCGAGGACAGGTCAGCCGGTGCCTCAATCACATCAACGGTTACACCCACGGCCTCTAACTGTTCTAGCACCTCCTTTGGCCCGGCGTGCCCCGCTGCCAGCACCCGGTCTGGCGCCACTGAGAGCACGCTTTCAGCAGAGAGCTGGCGCAGGTAGCCTACCGAAGGCAGAGCGGCCATTTCTGGGGGATGAAGCACCGTATCGTCGCGGGCAACGACCTCGATATCCGCATCAAGGGCGGCAACGGTATCAGCGATATCGCCGCCCAAAATGACCCAGCGCTCGTTGGCTAGCGCAACCCCGGTAGTTAACCAGCCAATCAGTAATGTAGTAAGCGAGTGGCGTGCGAAGCGTGTTGCGTTCATGCCACGGCCTCTTGGCTGTCGATTTCATTCAGCAACTGTCGCCACTCTCGACGCTCATTGCTGCCTTCCTGGCGCTCAGCGTAAATTTGCAGCACCAAAGAACCCTCTGCATCAAAGGCCTCCACGCTGGTAACGCCGCCGTCGCGATTAGGTTTGCTAACCTGCCACACTTGCTCAATGGCGGTGTCATTCAGGTGCAGGGTGAACTGCTCGCCAAACAGGTTTAGCCAGCCGCGGGCGCGCTGGGGCGCAGGCACGATGCCAGTGCGAATTTGCACGCAGCCGGGGCTTGCCACAAACAGCATCAAGGGCAGCGCGCGCTGATTTGCGTTGGTTAACAACTGTTCCAATGCTCCGACAGGAAGCACACGTGTATAGCGGCCTTCCATCAGCTGGTTGGCTTCAAGGCGCTCTAGGTGATGGCGCTGCAGCAGCGTAAAGAATTGATGTACATCGCGCATCGCCGCCCACTCGCTAGCGAGCGTGGGCGCTTCCGGGAGGGCGCGCTTTAAGCGGGGAGCGCACTGGGTAAACGCGGGAGTGTCCATGGTGCCTAGGGCGGCTAGCGCTCCCCAGTGGCGAGGTAGCGGATTTTCCAGCGCAAAGCTTTTATGAATGGCGCAGCCATGTTGGTTGAAAACTTGCAGGCTCCAGCGCCACTGTGTTTGTTCATTCTCCGTTGGCATGGGGTCACTGATAGGGTTATGGATAGGGTTATGGATAGGGTTATGGATAGGGTCGCGGATCAGGCAAGCCCAGTGCCAATGGGAAAACAGCAGCCGTAAATCTAGGCCGCTTGGGTCAAGCAGCAAGCCGGTGTGCGACCCACCATTTAGTTCTGGGTAATCACCGGTTTGCTCCAGTACGGCTAATCGGGAGCGAGTGAGTGCTTTGACACGGCCTAATAGAGGAAGATGCGCTGCAAGGTCTTTCGGCGCGAGGGGCAGGGTCCACACGTCACGGCCTAAGCGCGCGGCCTGAAGTTCGCCTTCACTGATGGATAAGCGTTCGGCAATATCAATGGCGGGCAGGCGAGGCTGCGCTGCGCGCGCAGCGTCGAAGGCTTCAAGAATAGCGATCTGCTGAGAATTAATCATATGACACCTCTAAGCTTAACGATTGCAGGGCGTTACCACTGCCAGTTGAGGGTGGCGAACAGGCTGCGCCCGTCACCCAGGCTGCCATCAGGCCGATACCACACGTTGTCGCCCAGGTTGGCGAGGCGCAGTGCAGTATCAATCGCAGGGGTGATTTGCCAGGCAAGGTGTACGTCGTGCAGGCCATAGCCGGGCAGGTGTTCATCGTCGCCCTGCTTATCAAAGGATTGGGCAAAACGACCCTGCCAGCCGACCCGCACCGTGCTGTTATAAAGCGCAACCTCACCGCCCAGCGTCATTTCCAGGGGTGTTTGGCTGCCGAGGGCCTCGCCGCTATCGCGGTCTTTGCCGGATACTTCTGATAGACCGGCAAAGCTGGTGAGCATTGGGAAGGCGCTCGGCTGCCAAGTAAGACGTGCGTCATAGCCCCACAGCTGGGCCCGCTGCACGTTTACGGCCTGAGTCGTGCCTGCCATGATATCGACCTGAGTATCGATGAAGTCGTCGGCACGGGTGTCGAAGTAGCTGGCGCGCATTTGCCAATCGCCTTGGTGCCACACCACTCCGCTTTCCCAGGTGCGGCTGGTTTCAGGCGATAGGTTAGGGTTCGGTATCCAGTAGTTGTCGGGCGTACAGAAAGATGGCCCTGCACAGAACCCGGCAAAGTGACGCTCGTTAGCGTAAAGCTCGGAAAGGCTGGGCGCGCGGAAGGCTTCGGCGTAGCCTGTGAAGAGCATTAAGGCGTCGTCAGGTCGCCAGGCAAGGCGGAAGCGCGGCGACACTTGGTCGTGTACGCTATCAGCATCGTTTTGACCGCTAGCGTCATAGCGGTCGTAGCGAGCGCCTATGCCAACGTCAACCTGCCCCACGCCGCCCTCAGCCACATAGCGGCCAGCCGTAAGCGTGGTGTCGAGATAGGCTGACTGGGTATCGATATCAGCCTTGGGGAAACCATTCGCTTCACCGTCAGGCCGTTGGCGGGCTTGCTCTAACTCCGCGCCGAACACCAGCGTTTGTGAAAGCCAGCCATGGTCGATGCGGTGATAGCCGTCGCTCTGCAGGCCGACTCGCTCCAGGGTACGGCTTGCCTGTGGCTCGTCGATATCCTGTTGACTAAACGTCAGCTGTGAGGTGATATCGGTGTCACCGCTCGGCTGCCAGCGGTGGCCTAGCTGGACGTTGTTGCTCTCAACATCGCGATCGCGTAATGGGTTGCTAGCGCTGGTTGATAGCTGCTGCGGATTAGCGGGTTGGGTGGCGCGCTCATCATAATGCTGCCAACTAATAAACACCCGCTGGTCGTCGCTTGGCTCCCAGCCGCCTTTGAGCAGTAGGCTATTAAGCGTTGCCTCCTCTTCGGCGCTATCGCCACCAGCGCGGCGAATATCGCCGGATTCGCTGCGGCCCACAGAAAATAGCCCGTCCACTGGCCCGTTAGCCGTGTCACGGCGACCAAACGCCGTCAGGCTGCCACGTAGTTCGTCGCTGGCAGTTGCTCCGCCAAGGGAAAGACGTACCCCGCTATTTTCACCGGGGGCTAACAGGTCGCTGGCCTCCACGCTGGTAAAGCTGACCACACCGCCCATGGCGTTGCTGCCGTAGAGGCTAGACAGCGCTCCACGGGCAACCTGCACTTCTTGAATCAGCGCTGGGTCGAGGAAGAAATTACCCACATGACCCGTGGAAATATCCTGGCGGACGCCGTCTAGGCGCACCAGCACACCATTTCTTCCGAAGCCACGCATACTCAGCGTTTGGCCGTTACGGCGGCCTTGGCCAGCCACATGCAAGCCAGGCTGGCGGCTCAGTACGTCTTCAACGCGGCTCGCGGTGGCAAGCGTGGCATCTTGGCGGTCGATGATGTCGATCATCAGCGGTGCGCGGGAAAGATCCGTCGGTGCGCGTGTGCCTGTTACCGTCACGGGGGCTAAGTCCGTGTTATTAGCGTAGGCGGGCAGTAGAGGAAGTAAGCTAAGGCAAAGGCCTAACGTGTGCGTGGGTTTCATGGGCCAGACAGTTCCAACAGAAAGTGATGGAGAATGTTGCTGGCTGGGTGCGATGGGCTACCTGGCTGGCTAAAGGGGTAATAGGTAAGCGATTATTGCATAAGGCTTATGCTGTTAAGATCAGCTTGCCGCTTTTCGTACGGCGCAGCACATAGCGCCTCTGCTCATGATAAATTACCAGCTGACCGTCTTGATCAAGTAGCGCCTGACTGCTCACCTCGCGGGGTGCGCTAGGCGAGCCTTGCGAAGCGGTGAATTGTTTCCGGGGCTGCATGAGAGCATGTTTCCTATGTTAATGATAAGCGTTATCGTTAATCTAGCAGATTCGCCTACTTCTCTCAACCACTATGTATGGGTTCGTTAACAGTGCCCTCACCGTGGACAGGCAGTTGCGTGTCGACAAAAGGGTATAAAGCGGCCCCATAAAAAAAGGGGCACGAGGCCCCTTCTGCTTTAGTGCTGCCGGATGCTTAACCCATCTAAGGTAAAGCGACAGAGGTCGCTTGGGAGCTGTCTACCGCATCCGCCAGCATTTCGGCGGTGATGGCAGAAAGCGTCCAGCCCAGATGGCCGTGGCCGGTGTTGTAGAACACCGTCGGTAGTTTGCCGGGGCCGACTTTGGGCAGCATGTTGGGCATCATCGGGCGCAGGCCTGCCCAAGGCACTACCCGCTGGGTGCTAACACCCGGGAAGCACTCTTCTACCCAGCGAATGAGCGGCTGAATGCGGTCGTTACGAATGTCGCGGTTTGCGCCGTTAAATTCAGCGGTACCGGCGATGCGGAAGCGGTCGTCACCCAGGCGGCTGGTCACCAGCTTGGTTTCGTCATCCAGCAGGCTGACGGTGGGCGCTGCCTGCTGCGAGGCCTCATCATCCAACTGTACGGTGATGGAGTAGCCTTTTACCGGGTAAATGTTCACCCGGTCGCCTAGCTTGGCGGCAATGGCGCGGCTGCCTATGCCTGCGCATACCACAACGCTGTCAAAGCTTTGGCGGATGGTTTCATCATCCACAGCCGCCGTCACCCAGGCGCTATTTTCATCCGCCCCTAGGTCGGTGATCTGGTGACCGTAATTAAGCGTTACGCCGCGCTTTGCCGCCGCTTGGGCGAGGCCGTTGGTGTACTTATGGATGTCGCCCGTGGCGTCGCTCTCAGTGAAAAAGCCGCCGTAGTAGCTGCCCGCCAACGTAGGTTCAATAGCGCGCATCTCCTCTGGCGTCACGGCACGGCGCTCAAGCCCGCCTTTGCTAAGCAGTTGCGATACCTTGGCGGCGTGGTCGTAGCCCGCTTTATCACGGTAAATATGCAGAATGCCTTTCTGCTTCACATCGAAATCAATCTGCTCATCTTTTGCCCACTGAAAAAGGTGCTCGCGGGCAGCAATCGCGAGGCGGGTCGTTTCGGTAGTGTTATCGGCATAGCGAGGAATAGAGGCGATAAATTCAGCAAACCAGCTTAACTTATGCCAGCTCGGGCGAGGGTTGACCAGCAGCGGCGCGTCGTTTTTCAACATCCAACGCATGCCTTTAATCACTGTTGGCCAGTGGTTCCACACTTCCGCGTTCGAAGCCGATAGTTGCCCGCCGTTAGCAAAGGAGGTTTCCATCGCCGCGTAGCGGTGTTTTTCAAAAACGGTGACATCAAAGCCGCGTTTGGCGAGGGCGTAGGCGCTGGTAATACCGGTAATGCCACCGCCAATAACTGCAATGCGTTGCATGAGCTTCTCCACAGATTGTATGAGCGTCGGGCGATACCCCCAGCAGCGTGTTGGCTAGGCGTACCCCTTCCGTCATGGAACCTGAGAGATTCACGCATCAAGTGAAGCGCTTGCTCCTTCGGTGGGCTGAGTGACGCAGTCATCAACCGCTCTTCGGAACGTACTGGTAACGATGTTTGCTGTCGCGGTCCGTTGGCCTGAGAGTTTCCGGGGTCGTTGCTCCTTCGGCGCTGGTGTCGGGCACCAGACTCTCCCGCGATAGCAGAGTTAGACGTTTTAACGCGTTAAAGGTTTCATGGGAATAAGGCTAACGTCGTAGAGAGTGGGCAGCATTGCTTTGCCAGAGGGGGTATTTTGGTCGAAAATGCCCCAACCCTTATAGCGATGGACGAGACGCATGCAGGCAAACGGATTTTTTAGTGAAGCAGGACAAGTCATTGGTGATCTCATTCGCGCGGTCGTCGAGTTTTTACTGGCGATATTTACCAATTTCTTCGGCGCGCTTGAGGACTTTGTTGATGGGCTGAGCCGATCCCTGGGTGTCAACGCCTCATTTTTCAGTATTCTCGTGCTACTGATTGGGCTGTGGCTGTTGTGGCGCGGTGTCCGTGCGCTGTTGCGAGGCTCCTTGCTGGGCGCCATTGTGCGTATTGTGCTGGCGCTGATTATCCTGTCGTGGCTGATGGTGTAGCTACTCGGCCGCCTAGCCACGCTTGGGCAATGCCGCTGGCAAGCACAAGCGAGCACCCGGCCAGTTGAATCGACGTGAGTGCTTCACCAAACAGGCTCCAGCCAAAGATCACCACGGCCACCGGCTCGCAGTAGGCTAACGTACCGTATAGGGCGGTAGGCAGGCGGTTAATGGCCATCACCGCGCACAGCAGCGCTAAAAATCCTGGGACGAAGCCCGCCGCCAATAGCCACGGCCACTGCCAGGTAGCGGCGGTTAGGCCGTCGGGTTGCCATAGGGCAAACGGAAGGATCGCCAGCGCCCCCACCAACAGTTGCCAAAAGGCGCAAGTGCGGTCATCTAAGTGGCTGGGTAAGCGGCGGTTGGTAAGTATAAAGCCGCTGTAGGCTAGCATGGCGGCGAGGCCAAACCCCATCCCAATCACGTCTTGGCGGTCTTCTAGGTTAAGGCGGAACTCCTGCATCATGGCAAACCCAAACAGTGCCAAGCCGATTAACCCCACTTGTTGCGGCGTCAGGCGTTCGGCAAACAGCGTATGCGCTACCACAGCGGCAAAAATCGGCGCGAGATACACCATCAAAATAGCGTTAGCCATTTGGGTGTAGTTCATGGCCTGTACGTAAAATAGGATAAATGCGGCTAAGAACAGCCCGCTAAGCACTACGTGGCGCCCAGGCAGCGTTTTAAGCGTGGCATGACGTTTCGTCAGCATTAAGTAAATAAGTAAAAATACAGCCCCTAGGCCCAGGCGATAAAAGGTAATGCTTTCGGCACTTAGTTCGGTAATACGTGAGATTACGCCAATGGTCGCCATGCCCACGGCGGCGACAACGGCAAGCACTAAGCTCGACGGAGCGATAAGGGGAGAGGTGGCATTAGGCATGGGCGGTTTTATCATCCGTGACGTGTGTGTGAAAACATTTCATTAGCGCTTGATGTATTGTCATTTGCTTATTTGGTGCATTTTGACATCATTCGTACTCTTTTTGTGCAGAGAGAGTGCAATGAAAACCTATCTTGGCAAGATGCGAGGAGAGCCAACGCAGCGCCCGCGCGTCGGCTGGCAAGATGCCTGCTGGTCGTGGCTGGGCGCTTTTACAGGCATGGCTGTTATATGCTGGTTAAGTTCTGCTTGGCTCTCGCAGCAGTTATTGATCGTGGGCTCCTTTGGGGCAACATCGGTGTTGATTTATGCAGCACCTGAAAGCCCGTTCGCCCAGCCAAGTCATGTGCTATTTGGCAGTGTCTTGTCAGCGTTTATTGGGGTGGGTTGCTACCAGCTGTTAGGCGCGACGCCTATCTCAATGGCACTAGCGGTATCGCTTTCCATACTGGTTATGCAACTGACTCACACCGTGCACCCGCCTGGGGCTGCTGCCGCGCTGATCGCGGTCGCCGGTGGGGCGAGTGTTCACAAGCTGGGTTGGTGGTATCCGCTAATCCCCATTGGCGCAGGGTGCATCGTAATGCTGGTAGTGGCGATTTTGGTGAACAATTTAGCGCGCCATCGTCGTTACCCGCGCTATTGGTAACGATATAGCTGCTCTTCAATAGCGAAAACGTGCGCATCTTCTGTTTCTAACTCGCGTAACGCTTGGGCTAAATTCAGTAAATAGGCTTTATTCGAGCCGCTCGGGCCGTGTGCGTGGGCAATTTGATAGGCGATGTCCTTCAGCGGCGCATCGCCTAAAAAGGCGGGGTTGTCTGCAGTCGCTAAGTAAATTAGCCCCTCGGTTTGAGTCCTACCTTCCGGCCTCTTTTCACGTTCTCCTTGAAACGTGAGTGGCACTTTTTCTCGCAAATAGCCGTTTTTCTCACGCACATCCAGCGGTGCTAGCACGTCCGGCGTAATGCGGTACGCCATGCCATGGCATAAGGCTCCTTGGTCGCGAATGAGCGTTGCGACCCGGCCCGGTGCTTCCAGCGTACCACGGTGGTCGTGGGAGCCTTGCCAAAAACGCCGCGCCCAGCCGGTGATATAGGCGGGTCTGCGTTCCAAATACTCGAAATCGGCCTTCCAGATTAGCGAGCCATAACCAAAAAGCCAGATATCGGTATGGCCGTCGAAGAAGTTTCTTTGCTGGTTTAACGCAGTGGTATCAAGCAACATAAGCGATCTACATTTGTGACCAAAGTGGCTGCACGCGCATGGCGTTAACGGTGGTTCATCATCCGGGTTATACAATTGATTTACCAGCCAATCACCCCTTTCCGATGGAAAAATTTCGGGTGCTTAGACAGCTACTAGGTGAGCAGTCGTTAGCGTGCCCCATTGCGTGGCTGACGCCTGAGCCTGCACCCATCAATACCCTTGCCCGGGTGCACTCCCGTGATTATCTGACTGCTTTTTTGCAGGGCCGTTTAGAGCGTGCTGCCGAGCGGCGCAGTGGGTTTGCATGGTCGGAGGAGCTGGTGGAGCGTGTGCGGCTAGAAACCGGCGGCACGCTGCTCACCCTTGAAGCGGCACTGGCCACTGGGCTTGCCTGCAATTCGGCAGGCGGCACGCATCACGCTCATGCAGATGCCGCCAGCGGTTATTGCCTGATTAATGATCTTGCCGTGGCTGCTGCCCATGCCCTGGCGCTGGGCTGGGTAGAGCGGGTGTTGATCGTGGACTGTGATGTTCATCAAGGCGATGGCACCGCGCGACTGTTTGCCAACGAGCCCGGTGTGTTCACCTTTTCCATGCATGCGGCGCGCAATTTCCCCGCCCGCAAAGCAAAAAGCGACCTGGATATCGCCCTGCCTAACGGCATGGATGACGGTGGCTACCTCACGGAACTTGCTTCGTGGCTGCCGGGGATATTAGCCGCCTACCAGCCAGATGTGGTGCTGTACGACGCGGGCGTCGATGTCCACCAAGATGATCGTCTGGGCTATTTAGCGTTAAGCAATCAGGGGCTGTATGCCCGCGACTATTATGTGCTTCGCTGCTGCCGCGATGCTGACACTCCCGTGGCGGCGGTGATTGGCGGCGGCTACGACCGAGATATTCTCGCCCTGGCAGGCCGCCATGCCCAGTTGCATCGCGCGGCAGCGGATGTGTTGACGATGAACGCTTGAATTCAGCTGTAATAGGAAACCTAATGCGCGCTATTTTTCTTGTCGATAACGGCTCCAAACGGCCTCAGGCCACCCATAACTTACGTCGGGTGGCGGCAGCGTTGAGTGAGCAGCTAGGGGAAACCGTTCACGCGGCCTCGCTGCTGCACTCCAATAAGATTCCTGCTGAAGAGGTCGACGGCATTCCCGCCATCACCCTAGGCCCGGCAGCCGAACGCAGCGCCGAGGCGGGGGCTACTGAAATTATCGTGCTGCCGTTTTTCTTCGGGCCTAGCAAAGCGCTCACCGGCTATCTGCCGGAGCGTATGGCTGCGCTACAGGCACGTTTTCCTAACGTGACGGTGCGGGTGGCTCAGCCGCTGGTGGATGAGCTGGGGAATAACGACCTGCGCTTGGTGCAGCTGTTGGCCGATAACGTACGTGCGCAACTACCTGCAAAAGGCGCGGCGAAGGTCGCACTGGTAGATCACGGCAGCCCGATTCCTGACGTGACGGCTGTACGTAACCGCTTAGCGGGGCAACTAAGCGTGCTACTGGCCGATGAGGTGAGCTGTGTGGCGGCAGCGTCCATGGAGCGCCGAAAGGGTGACGAGTACCGCTTTAACGAGCCGCTGTTGGAGCATTTGCTGGATACCCCCGAGTTCAGCAGCGGGGACGTGGTGCTGGCGATGCTGTTTCTCTCGCCTGGTCGGCATGCGGGCGAAGGCGGCGATATCGCCGAAATTTGCGCCGCCGCTGAGCAGCGCCACCCCCGTTTGCGTGTGACGACCACCGCACTGGTTGGCGAGCATGCGGGCATCGTCGAGATACTGCACGCGCGACTGCAACAAGCGCTTGATGGTGAACGCTTTCTACTCGAACTCCCTGTGCTACATCACGATGCTAGGGAGGCGGAAGGTGTAACGCCGCCCAAAGGCGCGTAGAATCGCGGGCCTTTGAACGCGCAATTACACTGTTAACCAGGGCTCACATCTTGATCGCAACCGCCAATATCACCATGCAGTTTGGGGCTAAGCCCCTGTTTGAAAATGTTTCCGTCAAATTTAATAACGGCAATCGCTACGGTTTGATTGGCGCCAATGGTTGCGGTAAATCCACCTTTATGAAAATTCTCGGTGGCGAGCTTGAACCCTCTTCCGGGCAGGTGATGCTGGATAGCAGCACCCGGCTGGGTAAACTGCGCCAGGATCAGTTCGCCTACGAGAACGAGCGGGTGATTGACACCGTGATCATGGGCAACGCCGAGCTGTGGAAAGTGGCCGCCGAGCGCGAGCGTATCTATTCGCTGCCCGAAATGAGCGAAGAAGACGGCATGGCCGTGGCTGACTTGGAAGTACGCTTTGCCGAGCTTGACGGCTACACCGCTGAGTCTCGCGCCGGAGAGCTGTTGTTGGGGCTAGGTATTCCCATTGAACAGCATACCGGCCCGATGAGTGAAGTGGCCCCCGGCTGGAAGCTGCGGGTGCTACTGGCCCAGGCGCTGTTTTCTGATCCAGACGTGCTGCTGCTTGACGAGCCCACCAACCACCTGGATATCAATACGATTCGCTGGCTGGAAGACATCCTCAAAGCGCGCAGTAGCACCATGGTGATTATTTCCCACGATCGCCACTTCCTGAACAGCGTGTGTACGCACATGGCGGATCTGGATTACGGCGAAATTACCCTGTTCCCCGGCAACTACGATGACTACATGACAGCCGCCACTGCGGCTCGCGAGCGTCAGCATTCGGATAACGCCAAAAAGAAAGCGCAAATTGCCGAACTTCAGCAGTTCGTCAGCCGCTTCTCGGCCAATGCGTCCAAAGCCAAACAGGCCACTTCACGGGCGCGCCAGATCGATAAAATCAAGCTGGAAGATATCAAGCCTTCGAGCCGGGTTAGCCCGTTTATCCGCTTTGAGCAGAATAAAAAGATTCATCGCAATGCCGTGAATGTAGATGCCATTACCAAAGGCTACGATGATGAGAAACCGCTTTTTGAGCGTTTCTCGATGACGGTGGAAGCGGGTGAGCGTATTGCGATTATCGGCCCCAACGGCATTGGCAAAACCACCCTGCTGAAAACCCTAGCGGGCGATTTGCACCCCGATGCCGGTGAGGTGAAGTGGACCGATGCCGCTGAAGTTGGCATGTTTGGCCAAGACCACACCGATGACTTTCCGGTTGATGCCACGCTCTTTGAGTGGATGAGCCAATGGACTAAAGGCGGCGAGCAAATAGTGCGCGGTGCACTGGGGCGGATGCTGTTCTCCAGCGATGACATTGGTAAATCGGTGAAGGTGATTTCCGGCGGCGAGCAGGGGCGCATGCTGTTTGGCAAGTTAACGCTCACCAACCCCAACGTGCTGCTAATGGATGAGCCAACCAACCATTTGGATATGGAATCGATTGAGGCGCTGAACTTAGCGTTAGAGAACTACCCTGGCACGCTGATGTTCGTTAGCCACGATCGAGAGTTTGTCTCAAGCCTGGCCACCCGCATTATCGATATGCAACCGGACGGCATTGTTGATTTCAGCGGTAGCTACGATGACTATCTGCGTAGCCAAGGCGTCGTATAAGTTAGCCAATGATTTGGGCGTAAGTCGACTCGCTGGCTGGTTTCCGGTCAGCGTCTAACATGTCACCGCTGAACGTCTCGTTCATCTCTTTGGCGAGCTCTACATAAACGTGCATCTGCTGATTGCGGCGTTTACGTAGCGGCGGCTTCACCAGCAGGCTAACGCCACGAATTGGCTCATGGCTCTCTCCACGGAGTAAGTCGGGCATCTCGCCAGGCGGAAAGGCGTTGGCGACGGTGATCGGGTTAGACGCCTGCTGCCCATCAATCAAAAACACTTTTTTGATGGCGTCAAAGCGGGCGTTCTTGCTCCGTAACCACTCGGTTAAGCGCTCATCGGTCGTGTCATCAGGCTGAGAAAAAATGACAAACAGCGAGTGCTGCGTTACTTTTTTGGTCTGTTTTGGCGTTGGCGGTGTTTCCGGTGCCTGCGCTGGCTCGATCGGTGATGGTTTTAGCGCCATAGGGGCTGCCGCCGCTGCTTTCTCTTTTGCACGACGACGTCTTGGTAAAACGATATATACGAAAATGGCTGTTGCCAGCATGCCTAAAATCAGCGAGGCAAATGCAAGTAAAACAGGAAGAGACGTGTCGTTCATTCGTTTGAACCCTATTGGTTGGCGCCTAGGCCTTATTGAGTCTTAAAATGGATGTGTTAAGCGCTAACGCAAGCGCTACCCAGAGCCAATAAGGCACCATCAACCCTGCGGCTAGTGCGCTTACGTTAACAAACAATCCTATTGTTAGCGTAATTAAACCCAGCAGTAGAACAATATCGACCAACGCTGCATCAATTTGCTTACGGCCAAAGAATAACCACGACCATGCCGCATTAGCCACCAGTTGCAGGCCATACACAATAAAGCCCGCCGTACGAAGCGGCGACGCATCGGCCATGTAAACCCGCCAAGCGGCGATCGCCATCAATAGATATAGAATGCCCCAAGCGATGGGAAAGGCCAAATCTGGCGGTGTCCAGCGGGGTTTACGTAGCTCGCGGTACCAGTTATCGGGGCGAAAGCGTGCACCGGTGGTGGCTGTAATGCCTACCAGCAGCAACGATATCAATAATGCTAACAGCGAACTTAGCATGCTTCATCCTAATGTTAAAACGAAAGAATCAACAGCCTAGCAGCGTTTTAATGCTTTTTGTCATAAATGGGATGGAATAAAAAAAGCACCACCGAAGTGATGCTTATCTTTGTAACTCTTAGCGCTTTAATCGTCGTTTAATTGATACGATCGTAGCCGTTATTCATAAAAGGGTAGTCGGTGTAGCCTTTTTCGTCACCACCATAGAAGGTTTCAGGGTTTGGCTGAGTCAGTGGTGCGTTAACCCGAAAGCGTTCAGCTAAGTCAGGGTTGGCGATATAGGGGCGACCAAAGGCCACGGCATCGGTGGTGTTTTCACCAATGCGTGCTTCAGCGTGCTCAGCGTCGTAGTTGCCGCAGTAAATCAGGCTGCCGTTAAAGCGTTCACGCATTTGCTTACGAAAGCCATCAGGGAAAGTGATATCGCCACCGGCCCAGTTGGGTTCGTTCAGGTGCAGGTAGGCAAGGCCACGCTTGGAGAGTTGCTCTGCCATGTAGAAGGCCATGGCTTCCGGCTCGTCGTCGGTTAAGCCAAAGAGTTCAATAAACGGTGTCATACGAATGCCAACGCGGTCGGCACCGAAAACCTCAACCACTGCATCGACGACTTCTAGCGGGAAACGGGCGCGATTTTCCAGCGAGCCACCATACTGGTCGGTACGCTTATTGGTGCCGGTGGCTAAAAACTGGTTCAGCAGGTAGGCGTTAGCCGCGTGGACTTCCACCATGTCAAAGCCTGCGCGTTTGGCACGAATGGCGGCTTGGCGGTAGTCATCGACAAGGCCGGGGATCTCATCGGTTTCCAGCGCTCGGGGCGTGCTGGTGGGGTGCTGGCCTGCGGTGCCATCTTCAAACTCGACAAAGCACTGGGCGCCTTCGCCTTTCAGCGCGCTAGGCGCGACCGGCTGTTGTCCATCAGGTTGCACCATCTCATGGGATACACGGCCCACGTGCCACAGCTGAAGCGCAATTCGGCCACCCTTGGCATGCACGGCATTCACCACACCTTTCCAGCCCGCTTCCTGCTCATCGGTCCAGATGCCAGGGGTATAGACGTAGCCACGGGCAGTGGGGGAGATATTAGTGGCTTCGCTGATAATCAGCCCCGCCCCTGTGCGCTGGCCGTAATAGGCTTCTTGCATTGTGCCCGGCACGCTGTCGGGTGTGCGTGAGCGGGTGAGCGGCGCCATGATCACGCGGTTTGGGATCGATAAACTGCCAAGCTGGAGAGGGGAAAACAGCGTTTCATACGCCATAGGGCAAACTCCTTTTACATCGTGTTTTGTATGAGCATGGTGCAAAGTTAATTAGAGTAGACCAGTTTACTACAAAATACTAAGGGCTGTCATGAGCGTAATGGAGAACACCGCTTAGCAGGGCATGCTAGTTGCATTTTCAGTTTGCAAAATTTCTAGATAAATAGCCTGTTTGATTGATGCGTATCAATTAGGTGGATTTAGCTAACAGACAATGAAGCGTAAAATAGTGCTTTGCATATACATACCACCTGCCATGCGCTTAAGCGCCGAGAGCTACTATGTTGAGAATGACAATCAAAAAACGCCTGACATTAATGGTTATCGTAATGCTAGTGCTGATGTTGATCATTGGTGCGTTGGGCTTTAGCGGGATGGTCTCTTCTAACCGCGCAGTGGATACTATCTACCAAGAGAATCTGCGTGATACGCAGCGCATTGCTCAGCTCAATGAACACTCTAAAGATATGATTATGGAGCTGTCGCTCGCGGGTCAGCACGACCCGATGCTGGCTGTCAGCGCGCTTCACGACCACTCCGTACAGATGCACATGGACAATATTGTCCAAAATATCTCGCAGATCGACACTATCTGGCATGCCTTCTCTGCCAACGAGATGTCTGCCGAAGTAGAGTCATTATCAGCGCGTTTTCGCGAAAGTTATCAGCAGCTGTTAGTGACGGTAGCCCCCACGATGCCACTCTACTCATTGGGTAACTACGACGAAGCCAATGAGATGGCGTTTACTCAGGCGTTGCCAGCATACCGCCAGATGAATGCCGTCTTACATGAGTTGATTGAGCAAGAAGAGCGTGAAGCGCAGGCGGGTTATGAAAACGCTGTGGCTCGGGCGGGCTTAATGAGGAACTTAATGTTGGGTGCATTAATGGTCGCCGTTGTGCTGGCGGGCATACTTAGCTGGCTGCTTATTCAGCGCATCCTGCAGCCGCTTGCCCAAGCCCGCCAACATTTCCATGCTATGGCCGAAGGTGACCTGACTCAGACAATTCGTCACTCCCAGCGTGATGAAATTGGCGATATGCTCAGTGAGCTAGGGGATATGCAGGGCAAACTGCAGGGGTTGATTGGCAGTATCCAGGCGTCAGCGGGTGCCATTTCTAGCGCTTCAGGGCAAATTTCTGCAGGCAATATCGACCTTTCCCAGCGTACCGAGCAGCAGGCTTCAAGCCTTCAGGAAACCGCTGCCAGTATGGAGCAGGTGGCCGCGACGGTAAAAAATAATACTCAGCATACCGGCGAAGCCAATGCGCTTGCCCATACGGCCAGCCGTTCGGCGAGCTACGGCGGCGAAAAAGTCAAAGAAGCTGTCAATAAAATGGATGAACTCAACAGCAGTTCGGAAAAAATTAGCGGTATCGTCTCGCTAATCGACGGTATTGCGTTCCAAACCAATATTCTTGCTTTAAATGCGTCGGTTGAAGCCGCTCGTGCGGGGGAGCAAGGGCGCGGTTTTGCCGTGGTAGCGCAAGAAGTTAGGAGCTTGGCGCAGCGTAGTGCCGATGCAGCTAAACAGATTCAGACCCTGATTGCCGAGAACAACCAAGTGGTTGAACAGGGAAGTGGTCTGGTGAAAGCCGTTGGCGACTCTATGTCACAAATCGTAGTGAACATTGGCAAAGTGTCGGATCTTATGGAAGATGTTAGCCGTGCCTCCGACGAGCAGACATCCGCCATTGATCAAATGAGCATTGCGATTAACCAGATGGATGATGTCACTCAGCAAAACGCATCACTGGTTGAGCAAACCGCGACGGCATCGGCCTCGCTGGAAGAGCAGGCCAGTGACCTGGCTAGCGCGGTTGCCTTCTTCAAAGTGGTTGAGGGTCAGCCGTCTCTCTCTGCTCCACAGAACCTTGCTTCTCCGCAAGAAAAGCACGCGCGCTTTGCCGCCACGCCTTCGCCCACTCAGAATAAGCCCGTAAGAAAAGCCAAGGCCACCGTCGATGAGTGGGAAGAGTTCTAGCACGTTGCCGCTAGCGCCGTTGCCATGGCCAGCGGCGCTTAACGGGCGTATCGATTTGTCCTATAGCGCTGGTTAGCGGAAGCATAATAGCGCTGAGCTGGCGGTGACAGGCGGCGCTACTCATCACGCCGGGGCACTGCTTAAGAAGCAATTCGCACTGCTGGGAGGCGATAAAGAGCTGCTCGACGATCTCAGGCGTGAACAGTGGCTTGGCCTGCTGGCAGCAGCGGGTTAGCTCTCGGGAAAGCATGGAAAGCATGCTGGTATCTAGCCAGCAGGGCAGCGGATCTTCCAGCCGTCCGGCAATCGAGTGCTGAACGGCTTCAAACGATGTGCGTAAAAACAGCAGGGTTTGACGAAGCTGGCGCTGTTCACTGGTCATGTGACGTCCCTTTACCTCAACGGCTCTTTTTAACCAAGATGATGGTTAAAAAGGAGATTGTTTCTCATTTGCATCTGTAGGGAAGATAGCTTTCCTCAATCTCGGTGTCAATCTCAGGCTATGAGCGCATAGGCGTATCGCTTGCCTGATAAAGTTGCCAATCGTTGTTGGTAAGCGGCTTGGCACCCTGTTCTGTCACCACGACCGTATCGCTCAAGCCAACGCCCCACTGGCCAGGTACCCGCAGGCAGAGCGGTAGATGAAACACCATATTGGTTTCAAAGGTGCGCGCCTGGCCTTTGGCAATGTAGCCCGTCCCCTCTACCCAGCTTGGCGGGAACTGAGCGCCCACGGCGTAGCCAAACACCCCAGAGAAAAATAGCTGGTCGCGGGTTGGAGCTAGCAGGCCATCCGCCGCCTTCGCGGCATCATCAAAGCTGTTGCCTGGCTTCATATGACTGCACAGTGACTCGAATAGCGAGCGGCACAGGTCGCGGGTAGCGGTTAACTCGGTATTAGGCTTTCCTGTTACCGCTGTGCGCATCATTGGGGCGGTATAGCGTTGGTAAGCGGCCCCGAATTCTAAAAATACCGGTTCATTGGGCTGTATGACGCGGCGCTTATGGTTAACGTGAATCACGCCGATGCGTTGCCCGCTGGTCACGATAGGCTGCAAACTCATGAACTCGCTGCCGTTCTCTAGCAGCGCTTTAGCGCCGATGGCGGCAATATCGTTATCAGTCATGCCAGGGCGAATAGCGGCTATCGCAGCCTCTAAACCTGCCGCAGTGATTCGTGCACTTTCGCTGAGCATCTCAAGTTCGGCGCTACTTTTAACAATACGAATCGTATCGAGCAGGTCACCTGCTTCACAGAAGCGCTCTTTACCCACTGAGCGGGCCAGCGCGTCCATCACGCCCACTCGCAAACCGCTGCTCCAGCCATCGATGCCAATGTGCTTGCAAGGGATTAACAGGTCGGCCAGCGGCGTGATGATTTCATCTAGATTTTCCCATCGGTAACCAATGATTTCATCAACACGGGCAGTGACCACTGCCGCCCCTGTTTCAATAGATGCCACCTGCAACACCAACTGTGTAGGTGTGCACACTAAGCAGGCGTGTACCGATACCTCAAAGGTGTGATAGCCGGTTAAGTAGTTTATGTCGGCAGGGTCGGTGAGCAGTAGAGCATCCAGCCCGCGATGTGTCATTGCGTGGCGCACTTTGTTGAGGCGCGTTTGGTATTCGGCAGGCGCAAAGGGCAATTCACTTTGGGCGAGCGTCTCGGCAAGGGCGGTACGGTAGTGTTGATAGTCCATAGCGGTCTCCGGTGGGGCTATGGTGAGTATAGGCAGCTGCTAGCGTTACGCCGCGGCCATTATCAACGCAAGCAATAGCAGTTAGTTGTGCCTCAATCGTGCTCTGTAATAAGACGTAGATAGTTCGCACAAAATCTCGCCCTCAATAGGGGAGATGCATCAAACGTGTGGTGGCTATTTCCAGTGGAATGGTCATGTGCTTTATATTCGCGTGTTGCTTTTTTAATAACATTTATTTTATGTGAAAAGGTGTTATTCGCCTCTGCAAGCCCATTGGCTCCTGTTGCTTGCGCATTTGTACATCGGTCTATATGATCAGATTGGTTAAAATAATCAACAAAAGGAAGGTGGCAAATGCAACCTCAAGCGTCTTCTGGTCATGTGGCGTCTTACTACGCGGCATCGTCAAACTCCACGTCTCAAAGGCCCATGCTGGAGGGAGATGTTGAGTGTGATGTCTGCGTCGTCGGGGCTGGGTTTACGGGTATCTCTGCAGCACTACATTTGGCGGAGCGTGGTCATCGAGTAGTGGTGCTGGAAAGCGTGGCGATTGGCTTTGGGGCGTCCGGGCGCAACGGTGGGCAGATTGTTAATAGCTATAGCCGTGATATGGATGTTATCGAGAAACAAAACGGCGCTGAAACCGCTCGGGCACTGGGTGCGATGGCATTTGAGGGTAACCAGATTATCCGTCAGCGCATTGAAAAGTATCAGATCGACTGCGACCTAAAAGAAGGCAATTTGTTTGCCGCTTGTAACAAGAAGCAGTGGGAAGGCTTAAAGGAGCAAAAAGCCTTATGGGAGCGCTACGGCCATCAGAAACTTGAGCTGCTGGAAGGTGAAGAGGTCAAACGAGAAATAGGCAGCGATCGTTATGTGGGGGCGTTGGTGGATCACTCTGGTGGGCATCTGCATCCTCTCAATTTGGTGCTGGGGCAGGCAGCGGCATTGGAGTCGTTAGGTGGCAAGATTTTTGAGCACTCCCCCGTGACACGTGTAGAGCACGGTGAGCCGGTGACACTGCATACCCCCAAGGGACGCGTGATCGCTCAACGGGTTGTTATGGCTGGCAATGCCTATTTGCAAGGGTTGTTACCCAAGCTGGAAAGTAAAGCGATGCCGTGCGGCACCCAGATCATTACCACTGAGCCGTTGTCTGCAGAGTTAGCTGCACGATTGCTACCTAACGATAAAGCGGTAGAGGATTGTAATTATCTCTTGGATTACTATCGCCTGACCGCCGATAACCGCTTGTTGTATGGCGGCGGGGTGAACTATGGCGGCCAGGAGTCCGCTAGTATTGAGGCAGCTATTCGACCGAAAATGCTGGCTACCTTCCCAGAGCTTGGCGATGTCCGCGTCGATTACGCCTGGAGCGGTAACTTTTTACTGACACTCAACCGCCTGCCGCAGTTTGGCCGCATTAATAGCAACGTTTACTACGCTCAAGGGTACTCCGGCCACGGGGTAACGTGTTCTCATTTGGCTGGCAAGTTAGTGGCAGAAACGATTAGCGGTGAAGAGACGCGTTTTGAAGCTTTTGCCCAGATTTCCCACCTGCCAATGCCCGGCGGACGGTTGTTACGTGTTCCACTTTCCGCAATGGGAGCGTGGTTCTACGCCATGCGTGACCGGCTGGCTATTTAGCGCCGATTAGTTTGATGATTGCTTGGAAGCGGGCTGGCGAATACGTTCGTCGGCCCGTTTTTATTTGCCACGGATGCTCACGGATAACACGGCATAAAAAGCTAGTAGAAGGACGGGGGTAGCAGCATAAGACAGGCAGAAGAAATAAGAGAGACGCCGAGCAGCGCCTCTCTCTGTTCTATTGGTGGTTTATCAGCTTATACGTGTCGCAGGTACCAGTCATACTCCATGGCGCTAACTTCTCGCATGGTTTCGGCGCGCTCTGCTTGGCGGTTGGCAATGAACACTTCAATAAAGTCTTCGCCAAGTTGCTCGCCAAGTACACGGTTGTTGTTCAATAGGTGCAGCGCTTGGGTCCAGCTGTTAGTTAGCTGAGGTGCGATTTGGTCATAGGCGTTGCCGACGATTGGCTCAGCGGGTGCAATCTGTTGAGTTAGGCCATGGTGAATAGAGGCCAGCACGGTGGCCAGTAACAGGTAGGGGTTAACATCGGCACCCGCCACTCGGTGCTCTATGCGCCGCGCTTCTTTCGGCCCGGCGGGGACGCGTATTGCCACAGAGCGGTTGTCGTATCCCCAGGTAGGTGCCATGGGCACATAGAGTCCTTCCTGAAAACGGCGGAACGAATTGAGGTTGGGAGCCAGCAGTGCCATAGAGTCTGGCATCAGCTCCAACAGTCCTCCTACGGCGTGTTGCAGTGCGGCGCTCTCCAGCGGGTCGTCGCCGTTTTCGGCAAAGATATTATGTCCGTTGCTATCTACCAAGCTGACGTGAACATGGGTGCCGCTACCGGCTTCTAGGCCGTAAGGCTTGGCCATAAAGGTAGCTTCAAAGCCGTGCTTTAATGCAACCCCCTTGATCAGTCGCTTGAGCAGTACCGAGTGGTCGCAGGCGCTTAACGCATCATCTGTGTGAATCAGATTGGCTTCAAACTGGCCGGGTGCGCACTCTTTCAATACCGTATCCAGCGGCAAGCCTTGCGCCTGGGCGGCACTCTGCAAGTCATTGATAAATTCAGCGTACTCGTCTAGCTCCAGCACCGAATACAGCTGACTTTGAGTGGCGCGCTCACCGCTGCAAGGCGATTGCGGTGGCTGAATCAAGTTTTCTTCGTCGCGTAAACGATCAACCAGATAAAACTCTAGTTCAAGGGCGACAACGGGGGTTAAGCCTCGGTCGGAGAACTGTTCAAGAATGCGCCGCAGAATCTGGCGAGGGTCGGCAAAAAATGGCGAGCCATCCATCTCCTCCATGGTCATCAATAGCTGGCCATACTGGCTGTTATTCATCCAGGTGACCGGGTTGAGCGTGCCGGGAATGGCGCGACATACGCGGTCGCCGTCGCCGCTGGAAAGCCCCAGGCCGGTCTCTTCAACGGTGTTGCCATTGATGTCCAACGCAAATACCGAAGCAGGCAAATAGATGCCTTTTTCAAACACTTTGCCAAGGTTATCGCTAGGGATGCGTTTACCACGAATGACGCCGTTAAGATCACTGATTAACAGGTCAATGCTGGTGATCTCTGGGTGGTTGTCAAGAAAGTCCGCGGCTACGTTTTGAGCGTCTGTGTTATTGGCAGAGGACATACGTTGTACCTTATTTTTATGCCGTTTTAGTTGTGTTTCTGCTAACAGTATCCTTGCTTCGCTAGCCGTTCGTGTCAAATATTTAATAACAAAAATAGTGGTGCTTTTTTGGGGAGATAATGCTTCTATTTTTTAATTTCTTTATTATCAATTGGTTAATGCGTATTTTTATAAAAATTCTATTTTGCTATTGGAAAATAAAACAAGCCACGCTATGTTGAGGTGACTGTTGAATAAAACATAACAACTGACAAAGTGGTTTGATTATGCAAGCAACGCATTCCCCACGCCCACTGGTGGGTGTTATCGCCTGCTGCCGAGAAGTGGAAGGCCATCCTGCGCAGATAGTGACCGATAAATTCCTGCAGGCGCTTTACCACTACGGTATCACGCCGGTGATTCTTCCTGTGTTAGCCGCCGATACGTTGACGCCCGAGCAGCGTGTGGAGCAGGCCATTGCTCTGTTGGGCAGCCTGGATGGTTTGCTGCTAACCGGCAGTTATACCAACGTCACTCCTGACCGATATGGTGCTGAACGCGCCCCAGAGAATACTCGTGCAGACGCACAGCGCGATGAAGCGGCACTTTGCTGGGTGCACGAGGCGTTACGTCAGGCGTTACCTCTGTTTGGCATTTGTCGCGGTTTTCAGGAAATGAATGTCGCCTTTGGAGGCACCCTTCATCAGGCAGTTCAAACGCTGCCAGGCATGCTCGATCATCGTGAGCCGCCTGCTGACGACATGGCGGGCCATTATGCACCCTCTCATACGGTAAAGATTCGCCCGGATGGTGCCCTGGCGGCGCTCTATAGCAGTGATCATGCTGAGGTGAATTCACTTCACCAGCAGGGGATAGATCAGTTAGCACCAGCGCTGGATGCAGAAGCCTGGGCGCCTGATGGATTAGTTGAAGCGATTTCGGTGCGTAATGCGGCTGCGTTCGCCTTGGCTGTGCAGTGGCATCCGGAGTGGCGCCCTAAAGAACATCCTTTCTATGACGCACTGTTTCAGGGGTTTGCGGCGGCCTGCCGTCAGCATCGTACCCAACGCGCCGCCCAGCTTGCTGCTAGCTGAACGCTTGTTGCAACGACTTGAATAGGAACTGACCTATGCAGACCCAGGACTATCAGGCGTTGGATCGCCAGCATCACCTTCATCCATTTACTGACTTTAAATCACTTGGCGAAGAGGGGAGCCGCATCATCACCCACGCCGATGGGGTATACATTTACGACAGCCAGGGCAATCGTATTCTTGATGGCATGGCGGGTCTTTGGTGCGTCAATCTCGGTTACGGGCGTCAGGAGTTGGTTGATGCCGCCACCGAGCAGATGCAGCAGCTGCCGTATTACAACAACTTCTTTAAAACCACACACCCACCGGCAGTGAAGCTGGCCGCCAAGCTGAGTGAGCTGGCACCCGAACATATCAATCATGTGTTCTTCACGGGGTCTGGATCTGAAGCCAACGATACCGTACTGCGCATGGTACGACGCTATTGGGCGATTAAAGGCAAGCCGGAAAAGCAGTGGGTCATCTCGCGTGAAAATGGTTATCACGGCTCTACTGTCGCGGGCATGAGCCTGGGTGGTATGGCACCGATGCATGATCAAGGCGGGCCGTGTGTGCCGGGGATTAGCCATATTTGCCAGCCTTACTGGTTTGGTGAAGGGCGCGATATGAGCCAGGAAGCCTTTGGCAAGCAGTGTGCCCAAGCGTTGGAAGCGCAAATTCTGGCGTTGGGTGAAGATAAAGTAGCGGCTTTTATCGCTGAGCCGGTGCAGGGCGCAGGTGGTGCGATTATTCCACCGGAAAGCTATTGGCCCGCGGTGAAAGAAGTGTTGGCTAAGTACGACATTTTGTTGGTTGCCGATGAGGTCATTTGCGGTTTCGGGCGTTTGGGCGAGTGGTTTGGCAGTACGCACTATGGGTTGAAACCTGACCTGATGCCGATTGCCAAGGGGCTGTCGTCGGGCTATCTGCCCATTGGCGCGGTGCTGGTGGGAGATCGCATGGCCGATACGCTGATTGAAGACGGCGGTGAGTTCTTCCATGGCTTTACTTACTCTGGTCACCCGGTCTGTGCGGCTGTTGCGCTTAAAAACCTCGAATTGCTGGAAAGTGAACGGGTAGTCGAGAAAGTCCGCGATGAATTGGGGCCCTATCTAGCTAAGCGTTGGCAGGAACTGGCTGAGCATCCGCTGGTGGGTGAAGCCCGTTCGTTGGGCTTGATTGGGGCGCTAGAACTCGTCGCCGACAAGAACACCGGTGAACGCTTCGATAAGTCTCTTTCCGCTGGCAATTTATGTCGTGATTTGTGCTTTGAAAGTGGTCTGGTGATGCGCTCGGTTGGCGACACCATGGTGATGTCTCCGCCGCTAATTATCACCCGCGATGAAATTGATGAATTGGTCAACAAGGCGCGCTTGGCGCTGGATAAAACCGCTGAAAAGCTGGCGATAACACACCCCATGGAGAGTGCATAATGGCGGCAGATACACCGAAAACCCTAGCCGACTGGCAATCAAAAGCAGCGTCACTGAGCTTTGAAACGCGCGCTTTTATTAATGGTGAGTTTGTTACTGCCGCCAATGGCAGCACACTGACTAGCATCAATCCTGCTACCGGCAATGTGCTTGCCGAGGTGGCCAGCTGCGATGCGCAAGATGCAGAGCGCGCAACGCAAGCGGCCCGGGCAACCTTTGAAAGTGGTGTCTGGTCACGTTGTCACCCGAGCAAACGTAAGCGAGTACTGCTGCGCCTAGCTGATTTGGTAGAGACACACCGCGATGAATTAGCGCTACTGGATACGTTGGACATGGGTAAGCCGATTTCCAGCGCGCTAGGTGATTTGGCCGGCACCGTTGCCTGCCTGCGCTATCAGGCGGAATGTATCGACAAGCTTTACGGTGAAGTGGCACCCACTGGCGATCGTGCGTTGGGACTGGTATTGCGCGAACCAATGGGCGTTATCGCTGCCATTGTGCCGTGGAATTTCCCACTAATGATGACGTCGTGGAAGATTGCCCCGGCACTGGCGGCGGGCAACAGCGTCATTCTCAAGCCGTCTGAAAAATCACCTTTGTCAGCGCTGCGCTTGGCACACCTTGCCCAGGAAGCGGGTATTCCCGATGGTGTTTTTCAGGTGCTGCCAGGTTACGGCCATACGGTGGGCAAGGCGCTGGCGCTTTCCATGCAGGTCGATGGTCTGGCGTTTACCGGCTCCACTGGCGTGGGTAAACAGCTGATGCAGTACGCGGGACAATCCAACTTGAAACGCGTGTTTCTGGAGTGTGGCGGCAAAAGCCCCAACATCGTTTTCGCCGACTGCCAGCACCTTGATGCCGTCGCCCAAAGCGCTGCGGAAGCTATTTTCCACAACCAAGGCGAAGTCTGTATTGCTGGTTCGCGTCTGCTGGTGGAAAACAGTATTCGCAAAGATTTTGTGGCCCGCGTGGTGAAAGCGGCTGAGCATATGCAGCCTGGAGACCCGCTCGATCCAGCTAGTTTCATGGGCGCTATGGTGGATGAAGCGCAGTACCAACGCGTACTGGAGTATATCCGCCGAGGTGAGAGCGAAGGTGCCACGTTGGCGCTGGGGGGGGAAGCCAGCAATTCCAATGGGTATTTCCTATCGCCTACGGTCTTCGATGATGTGACGCCTGAGATGCGCATTGGCCGTGAAGAAATATTTGGCCCTGTGCTGAGTGTGTTTGGGTTCGACAGCGAAGAACAGGCAATTTCGCTGGCCAATGACAGCGACTACGGCCTTGCTGCGGGAGTTTGGAGCCACGATATTGATCGCATTATGCGGGTATCACGACGTCTACAATCCGGCCAAGTATATGTGAATAACTGGGCGGGTATCGATCAGACAGTGCCTTTTGGCGGCGTGAAACAATCAGGCAATGGGCGCGATAAATCGCTTCATGCGCAGGAGAAATACTGTGAAGTGAAGACGGTGTGGATGTCGCTTAGCCCTTAAAAAACGCCTGTTTGTGACAATCGCAATACGTTAATTAATTACCACAACGGATTTTTATTCAAAGCGCCAGGCGCCGCTGTAACAGCAGCGGCACCTGGTAACGGCCAACCTGTGCCTGAAAACCGTATCAGAAAGATAATAACCAGCTCTGTAATGGTCTCAGCGATGACCAGTGCAACGGTTTTTGAAACGGTTACATCACTGTTAATACCAACAACAAGCAAACGCTAAGTGAGGACATTATGTCGACCGACGCCATTAATAAAGAAGACCAGGAAACACCGTGGCCAAGTTTAAGCGCGACCATGATACCCATTGTATTTATGGCGGCATCATTGGGCGTATTCATTGGTTACTTCGAAACGGATCCGCACTTGCCGCTTTTTTTGAGTGCGATTGTCGCGACGGTAGTGGCAATTGCGTCGGGCAGCCGCTGGAAACAGCTTGAAGCGGGTATCATGCGCTCTATTGGTCTGACGACTCAGGCGATTGTCATTCTGATCATTATCGGCACCATTATTGGCTATTGGATAGCCGGTGGGATTGTGCCCACGATGATTTATTATGGTCTGAGTATACTGGCGCCGGACTACTTTTTGGTTGCGGCGTGCTTGATTTGCTGTTTGGTATCGTTAGCTGGCGGCAATGCCTGGACCGCAGCAGGTACTATCGGTATCGCCTTGATGGGCGTCGGTGAAGGGTTAGGCCTTAACCCCGCAATGGTCGCGGGAGCCGTAATCTCCGGCGTGTATTTTGGCGACAAAATTTCTCCGCTTTCCGAAACCACCAACATGGCACCCGGTGTGGTTGGTGTTGATCTGTTTGAACACATTCGCTATATGCTCTACACCACGGTGCCTGCGCTTGCGGTGGCACTGGTGCTATACACCATTATTGGCCTGAACATGACGCCTTCCGGTGATGGCGCAGCACAAGTTGCCGAGTTGCAACAAAGCCTAAAAGAGCTGTTCATCATCAGCCCTTGGCTGCTGCTGGTACCAGCGGCGGTTATCGTGATGATGATTAAGAAAATACCCGCCATTCCTGCGCTTTCTGTAGGCTCGCTGATGGGGATTATCTGTGCGATTTTGTTTCAGGGTGTCCCACTAGGCGATAGCTTTACTATTTTCGTGGAAGGCTACGCGGTCGACACTGGAAACGTGACGGTGGACGAGCTGCTGACCAACGGCGGCGTTAGCGCCATGATGTGGACAGTTTCTTTGATCATTATCGCCATGAGTTTTGGCGGAATTCTTGAGTCCGCTGGGTTCTTTCGCACTATCGTGGAAAGCCTGCTCAAATTGGCCAAGACCACGGGCAGCCTCATCGCGACCACAGTGGCAACGGCGATGACAGCTAATGTCGTGGGGTGCGATCAATATCTCAGCATCATTCTGCCTGCCCGTATGTATGCCAAAGAGTACCAGCGTCGTTCGCTGAAACTGAAAAACTTGTCTCGCACGGTAGAAGATGCCGGCACCATGACATCGCCATTGGTGCCCTGGAATACGTGCGGCGCCTTTATGTTTGCAACCTTAGGGGTTAGCGCCTTTAGTTATGCGCCTTATGCTTTCCTGGCACTGCTAAGTCCGATGTTCGCGATTCTTTATGGCTTTACCGGCTTTCGTATTGCCTATGAAGACGAGCCACAGGCGGGCCTAAACACAGAGCTAGCGGTAGCCAGGAGCGCTTGAAAGGAGCAAGAAGACTGGCCTTGATTAAGACGATTACTTTTTTTCAAAACACCGCATTAATTGAGAGATTGCCCCACAGCCGTGGGGTTTTTTTTGCGCTATTATGTGCCCGTCAATAGACCGTCAACGTAATTAAACTCAGTTATTGATAGGGAGTGAAAAAAGGATGTCGGATGACGTGGGTGCGAGCTTGCGCTCTTTGCGCAAGCAGCGAGGGATTTCGCAGCGTGAACTGGCAAAGTTGTGTGGGGTTACCCATTCAAGTCTTTCGCTAATAGAGCAAGGAAAGGTTAGCCCATCAGTCAGTTCTCTGAAGAAAATCCTAAACGCATTCTCTATGAGCGTCGGTGATTTTTTTACGATGGACCTTGATAGTCAGGAGCAAATTTTCTATTCGGCGGATGACTTGGTGGATATCGCATCCGGCGATATTTCCTTCAAGCTTGTTGGGGCAAATCGGCCTAACCGTGCGCTGGCGTTTATGGTTGAGCGTTATTTGCCGGGCGCTGACACGGGGCAAGCCATGATTACTCACTACGGTGAAGAGGCTGGCTTTGTCGTGGAAGGTGAGATCGAAATCATTGTGGGCAGCACTGCCAGACGCTTAGGGCCTGGAGAGTCGTATTATTTCAAGACAAGCGTTCCACATCGATTCCGAAATATTGGGGATGCCCCCTGTAAAATAATTAGTTGCGCTACGCCCGGCAAGGCGTTCTGACATCCTTGGCATGGCTATCGATAGTTGAGCAAAACTAGGCTGCCCGCCATGCCAAACACGCCAGAAAGCATTAATGTTCAACACACGCCGTTCACTAACGCCATGCCGCTCACTCGCGCCATGGTTGGAGCCCTTAGCTACGGCAAAACGGCCAGACCTGATAAAACCTGCGGCACTGAAACTCTGCTTCACAGCTATTGAGCTGTGCTTGATAGCGGTTTGCGCGTGCGGCCACTTGACTGCCTGCGCGTAAAACGTGGGATTTATTGCGATAGGTGCCCCGTTGGTAGCCGCCTGCACCCTCATGATAGGCGTAGTAAAGGTGCTCAGGATTACTCAGCGAAATGCCCGTTTGGGCGCGGGTCCGGGTGTTGTACCAGCCGATAAAATCGGTGGCATGTTTCATATGGGTGCGCCGGGCAAAGGTACTGCCTGCCTGATCGCGATATTCGCCCCAAACCGGGTCTTGGGCCTGGGCGTAGCCTTTCGCCGATGAAGGGCGCGGGCCCGGAATAAAGCCTAAGTAGCGCTTGCGGTCTGGGCGTACATGGCTGCGAAACGAAGACTCCTGCTGAATAAAGGACATTTGTGTAGCAATCGGTGTGCCCCATTTCTCTTCTGATTCTCGGGCATAGTCATACCAGCTCGGCTGTTCACGAAAGATTTCACAAATATTGCTTTGGTCCTGCGGTGGGTTAGGCGCAAAGGTTGCGCAGCCGGAAATAAAGAGTACGGCGCAGAGGGCCACCCATAGGCGAAGTGTCGGGAAAGCGATGGAGGGATTCACCATAAAACGCTTAACGATAAAGTTATCAACAGGGCGACGCATAGTAATGTCCTTGTGAATATTTTTTGGTGAATACGCTGTTCTGACGAACTATAAAGCTTGACGCTTAATGCTCACTTCGCCTATCCCACTTAACGAAGTAGGACCTCTAAGCAGCGGCGAAGCCGCTGTGCCTCATGCACTAATGTTGCTCCCGAGAGCATGCCCACGCCCATCACTAATCCTGTCCGCGGGTCTGTTTCAGTGCACACAGGGCTGAGCGGCCGAACAATTAAGTGCTCTTTGAGCAGTGCCTGAGCAAGCGCCACATCATTAACCCCTGATTCAAACTCAACGCACAAGCTGATCGCGCTCGTCGGAGGTGACACATTCCTTACCTTGGGTAGTGAGCTAAGCTGGCCGTGTAGTACCTGCTGACGGCCTAAATAGTCACGCTGAATGCGCCGACACCAAGCATCTAAGTCACCATCAAAAATAAACTGCGCCAATACGGCTTGGTCAAGCATTCGTCCTTCGCGAAATAATTCGCTGCGCAGGCGGTTCATTGGGCCTGCCAAGTGGCGTGGCACTACCAAATAGCCAAGCCGTAGGCCGGGAAACATCATCTTAGAGAAAGAGCCTACCAGCAAATGGCGTTCTGAGTGTGGATCAAACAGTAGGTTGGCGTGGTCGTCGCGGGTGAATTCGTAATCGTCTTCAACAATGTAGGTGGGCGATAACGCATCACAGAACTGCTGCTTATGAGCTGCGCGTGTGGGTACGCTGAGCGGGTAATGGTGAGAGCCGGTCAAGTAAGCGAATGCAACGTTGTTAGTTAGCGGCGGCAAAACATGTCCGCTATCGGGAAACCAAGGCAGCATCTCGATAGTAAGCCCAGTTGCAGTAAATATGTTGCGCGCCCCCCAATAGCAGGGTGACTCCATCGCGACGGTATCGCCCACATCGGCCAATGCCATGGCACACAGCTCAATACCGTTGTGGGTGCCATCGGTAATAATGATCTGCTCAATATCACAGTTTATGTTGCGCCAACGTGCCAGAAACTCGCGGATGGCACGCTTCAGCGGGCCGTAGCCGCCGGTGGAGTAAGAGAGCAACAAGGCATTTTGCGGCACGGTAACGCTGGCATAAAGCTGGCGCCACTTGCGCATAGGAAACTGGGCGATATCCGGTATGCCGGGCACAAAGGCACCGCTTTGAACGGTGCTCGCCCCTGGCCAGCGGAGCACTTGCTGAGTGCGTTTGGAAAGCTGGATGCTGGGCGATGTGGGCGCAATAGAAGCCTCTGCTTTGCAGCTCCACGTGCCCTTGCCATGAAACGTGGCCAGCAGCCCTTCATCAATAAGCGATGCAATCGCACGGGACAGTGTGTGTCGAGCAACGCCCAGCGTTAACGCCAACTGCCGGTGTGACGGCAGGCGAGTTTGGTTAGGCCACTCCTGGGTGATTGCTTGCCTCAAGGCTTGCTCTAGACGCACTTGTTTACTCAAGCGCTCAGGTTGCTGCGCATAGCGTTTTACGAGCTGTTGTAACACGTCCTGGCAATCCATTCGTATCCTCTTACCGTCACGATGCTCCCCGTTTAGCTAGTAAAACAGAAAAGTGGTCTGGTTGAACGCAAAAGTGGTGCATTCGTCTGTGACCCTATTATTGATAGCGTGGGTGGCATGCTGAATATCAGACAAAGGTGAGATGATGAGCTTTATCGAACAGTGGTTGCACGATGCCGTACCGGCCCTGGTGGGCGGTGAATGGCGCAAAGGCCAGCAGACCTTTGCCATCGATAACCCCGCCACCGGCGAAACCATTGCCCACGTCGCGGATTTAAGCGCCGACGACACCCGCGACGCCGTGGCCGCCGCGTATGAAGCCGGTGCCGCGTGGCGTGCCACCCCGGTCAAACAGCGCTCAGCGCTGCTGCGCCGCTGGTTTGAGCTGATCAATGAGCACGCCGACGACCTAGCCCGCCTGATGACCCTAGAGCAGGGCAAACCGCTGGCAGAAGCCAAAGGTGAAGTGACCTACGGCGCCTCGTTCATCGAATTCTTCGCCGAAGAAGCCAAGCGTATGGCAGGGGAAACCCTGCCCAGCCACGGCGCGGATAAGCGCCTGCTGGTACTGCGCGAACCGGTCGGCGTGGTGGCCGCCATTACCCCGTGGAACTTCCCGCTGGCGATGATTACCCGCAAGTGCGCCCCGGCCCTGGCCGCTGGCTGCACCGTGGTGATTAAACCCGCTGAAGCCACGCCGCTCACCGCGCTGGCCGCCGCTTATTTAGCGCTGGAAGCGGGCCTGCCCGCAGGCACCATTAACGTGGTTACCGCTTCCAAGCCCGCCGCCGTGGGCGAGGTGCTGACCACCGACCCTCGGGTGCGCAAGGTGTCGTTTACCGGTTCTACCCCGGTGGGCAAACACCTACTGGCCCAGTGCGCCAGCACGGTGAAGAAAACCGCCATGGAGCTGGGTGGCAACGCGCCGTTCATCGTGTTTGATGACGCCGATGTAGACGCCGCCGTGAACGGGGCCATCGCCTCCAAATTCCGCAACGCCGGGCAAACCTGCGTGTGCACCAACCGCTTCCTGGTGCAGGACGGCATTTACGATGCCTTCGTCGCCAAGCTCACCGAACGTGTGAACGCATTGAAGGTAGGCGACGGCTTGGCCGACGGCAGCATCATCGGCCCGCTGATCAACCAAGCCGCCGTGGATAAAGTGCAGCGCCACATCGACGACGCGGTGAACAAAGGCGCGCGCCTACTGTGTGGCGGCCAGCCCCACGCGGCGGGTGATCGCTTCTTTACCCCCACGGTGCTGGCGGATGTGACCACCGAAATGGCCGTGGCTGATGAAGAGACTTTCGGCCCGGTCGCGCCGGTGTTCCGCTTCCAGCGCGATGAAGAAGCTATCGCCATGGCCAACGACACTCCGTTTGGCCTGGCCGCCTACTTCTACGCCACGGATTACCGCCGCATCTGGCGCACCATGGAAGCACTTGAATACGGCATGGTCGGCGTGAACGAAGGCTTGATCTCTACCGAGCTTGCGCCGTTTGGCGGTGTGAAAGAGTCCGGGCTGGGCCGCGAAGGTTCCCATCACGGCCTCGATGAATTTACTGAACTGAAATACGTCTGCGTTGGCGGTTTATAAAGAGAACGATGATGACTAACCAAGAATTGAACGACCTGAAAAACCGCTTCGTGGCCAACGGTGCCGCCACGCCGACTACCCAGTTTGCCGAGCGCGCTGAAAACGCCGAACTGTGGGACGCCGACGGCAAACGCTGGATCGACTTTGCGGGCGGCATTGGCGTGCTCAACCTGGGCCACCGCCACCCGAAAATCGTGGCCGCCGTGGAAGCGCAGCTCAAGAAGGTCATGCACACCAGCGCAGCGGTCATTTCCTACGCGCCCTACGTGCAGCTGTGCCAAAAGCTCTGCGAACTCACCCCCGTGCGCGGCCCCGAGCGTAAGGCCATGCTGGTGAACACAGGTGCCGAAGCGCTGGAAAACGCCGTGAAGATCGCCCGCGCCGCCACTGGCCGCACCGGCATCATCACCTTCGACGGTGCCTTCCACGGCCGCACCATGATGACCCTGGCGATGACCGGCAAGGTGCTGCCCTACAAGAACGACTTCGGCCCCATGCCGGGCGACGTGTTCCGCGCCCCGTTCCCCAACCCGCTGCACGGCATTAGTGAAGAAGCCTCGCTGAACGCCATTCGCACGCTGTTCAAAACCGATATCGCCCCGCACCGCACAGCGGCCATCGTGATCGAGCCGGTACAGGGTGAAGGCGGCTTCTACATCGCCTCACCGGATTACCTGAAAGCGCTGCGCGCCCTGTGCGACGAGCACGGCATTCTGCTGATCGCCGACGAAGTGCAGTCCGGCTTTGCCCGTACCGGCAAGCTGTTTGCGCTGGAACATAGCGGCATCGAAGCGGACATCCTCACCACCGCCAAGAGCCTCGCCAACGGCATGCCGCTCTCTGCGGTGGTCGGCACCGCCAAGGTAATGGACGCCTCCGGCCCCAACTCCCTGGGCGGCACCTACAGCGGCAACCCGCTTTCGTGCGCAGCAGCCTTGGCAGTAATCGAAGCCATCGAAGAAGAGAACATCCTGGCCCGCAGCGAGCAGATGGGCAACATGCTCGCCGAACGCTTCGCGGTATGGGAAGAACGCTTCCCCGCCGTCGCCCACGGCCGCCAACTCGGCGCCATGGCCGCGTTCGAACTGCTCAACGGTGAAGGCAAGCCCGACCCACAACTCACCGGCGCGCTCTGCGCCAAAGCCCGCGAGAAAGGCCTGATCCTGCTTTCGTGTGGTTTCTACGGCAACAGCATCCGCATTCTGGTGCCGCTGACGGTATCATCTGCGGTGTTGGAGGAAGGGCTGAGTATTATTGAGGAGTCGTTGGAAGCGCTTAGCTAGTAAAGTCTAGACAGCGCCAATCCCGCCCTCGTCAAACAGCGTAAGCTGATGGCGAGGGCGGGTTTTTTTATGGGCGTTGAAAGCCCATAGCAGAGATATTCAATTGCTTTAAGTACCTTGTGCTAAGCTGGGTTTGGTAGGGTGGATGAGACAAAATAGTAAGATAGGTAACCTCCATACGCGGAGGAGCTGGAAAATACAGCAGATGTGCTATTTGTTAGATTTGATGCCTTTTTTAAATTAATAAGAGTTTTTTCTTTTTAGTTTATATTGGTCGTAATATAGAAAAATATTACGAAGGATTGTGATGGAAGGTTATTGGGGTTGTAAGTAAGCTGGCTGGGGTCTTCAGTAATACGCAGTTTGGCATCTCAATACAAGTGCTGTGTGTTAGTGCTAAGCAATGCCGTAGTTCTATTTGAAAAGATGGGGATGAAATGATTGATAATGTTAGTTCAAAATCACAAGCATTTGCTTTGATTAAGTTCTTCAGCAAAGAAGAGCATTATTTTTCTTTTAAAAAAGGAGTGAGTTTGTTCAGAACTCCTCATTATTATCGGAAGGATAAAAGTGTTGGAAGAGGTGATAGAGGTGAATCATGTATTGGTTATTGGGATAGCAGTTTGGGCGATGTAATGCCAAATGTCATCAATAATGGCGACATGTTGAATTTAAATAATGCTAGGAGTGTTCTTGTTTACCCTGCAGCGGAACAGAAAGATGCATGGCTACAATCATGGGCGGTGATCGGCCCGCATAATAATTTTGAAAATTCATTAGAAAGAATGCTAAATGAATTTGGGTCTTACTTTGTGATTTTGCCCGCCAATAGAATTGAGGAATACAGATGTCTTCTTGCTAAAGCAAGTGGTTGCAAGGTTCGCATGGGGGCGGTTGGGTATTCTGATGAACCATTGAAAAGATCCCTTGTGGTTAAAGGCTCAAGTTTTAGTTATCAAAAAGAATTTCGTTTTTTGCTCGGAGAGTGTTCGAAAGATGAGAGGCGTGATAAAAAGATTCAGTTGCAAGGGGTGGGTAAGTTGCTATCTGATGCTTCTGTTTTAAAGCTTACAAGTCCATTGGGTGAAGTTAGTTATTGTTCTTTGGGGAATAGAGAGGTGGTTAGTGTGTCTAGGTGAAATATGCGGTTAGTGTGCATAACAAGTCCCAGTCACGCGACGCCGACTGCATTGCGGTTTTATTTGAAATTATTAGTTGTGGATGCTGGCGGATGCTAGGAGCTCTCCTTTCTACTGAGTAAGTACATGTGAATCGGTCCTCAAACGCGGCGCAGGAAAGATCAACTGGGTACTTGAACGTTGAGTTAGAGATATTAGAGGGTAGACTACTCAGCAAGAGCTCTTCGCCTATACTATAGTTTCCCCTGTGTTATTACGTTTTCTGGCTAAAGTATTAGTTAGTCTTGGCTAAGCATAACCGCTATCCATTCTCCAACCCGCCCTCGTCAAACAGCGAAAGCTGCTGCCGATTGTCAGCCCTTGTTTTTTTACCACGCCGAGCAGGCGGCCGCCGCTGACTCGCCAGCTTATCCACAATCGCTTGGCTGGCATCCCTCGCCTCCGGCGTACGGCGTAATTCATAAAGCAGCTTCTTCCAATAGCGCGCTTCGGCCTCAAAATCGTTCGGAATGGGGTAATCGACGCCAGGCTGAAAGCCGAATCGCTTTTGCAGGCTTTCCGGCAGTGCCCAGGGTTTGGTGCGCCATTCCTGAGGCAGGGGCGAAAGCTCGGGCACCCAGCGGGCGATGAACTCGCCGGTGGGGTCGTTATCTTCTGCCTGCTTGATGGGGTTGTAGACCCGTATGGCGTTGGTGCCGGTAGCGCCTGCCTGCATTTGCACTTGAGGGTAGTGAATGCCCGGCTCGAAGTCGGTAAATAGCCGCGCCAAGTGCAATGCTGGCTCGTACCAGTGCAGCCCAAGGCCAAAGGTGGCGTGGGAGAGCAGCATGGCGCGCATGCGAAAGTTGATCCAGCCGGTGGCGGTCAGGCTGCGCATGCAGGCATCCACCAGCGGTACGCCGGTTTGGCCGCGCTTCCAGGCGATCAGATGCGGGTGTTCCGGGTCGCGCTCCCGTAGGCCGCGCAGCGCCGGGTGCAGGGTTTGCTGCTCGATGCTGGGTTCGCTCTCCAGCTTCTGAATAAAGTGACAGTGCCAGTAAAGCCGCGAGGTAAAGGCACGCAGCGAGCGTGCCCAGGCGGTGTCGTCGGCGTGCTTTTGGCGTTGGCGGCGCAGGGATTGCACCACTTCCCGCATCGAGAGCGTGCCCCAGGCCAAGTGCGGGGAGAGCCGTGAACCAAACTCCCAGGCCAGTAACGGTTTAGAGAGCGAGCCGCGATAGCGCCGCCCGCGCTGAGTAATAAAGCTCAGCCACAGCGCGCGGCCTTCACTGCGCCCGCCCCGCTGGCGTTGGGGGCAGGGCGTGGTATCGAACCCTAGAGTCAGCGAGGGCAGTTGCGTTACGTCTACGTGATGAAAGGCTTCCCAATCGGGTGCCGCCACCGCTTTTGGCGGAGCGGAGTAGGTGGGGGCGGCCATCAGCGCTTCCCAGTGGCTTTCCCAGCGAGACTGGTGCCCGGTGCGGCTACTCAGCCCGCGAATCACGCCCTGCTGGCGGGCTTCCTGCCAGGGCACTTGGTGGGCGTGGCACCAGGTTTGAACGCGCTGGTCGCGCTCAAAGCTCCAGGCGTTGCCGGTCTCTTGGTGGGAGTGCAGCACCAGTTCGCCGTAGTGCGCTTTTAGCGCGGCTAGGCATTCCACTATATCGCCCTGCCACAGGCAGAGCGGCAGGCTCAGCGTGTTGAGCGCTTGGGCAAGATCAACCAGCGAATCGGCGGCAAACTGCCAGTGGCGCAGTGCGCTGTCGGGCGCTTGCCACTGCTCAGGCTCGATGGCGAATAGCGGCAGCACTGGGCCTGCCGCTGCGGCGTTGGCCAGCGGTGCGTGGTCGTGAATACGTAAATCGCGTTTGAACCAAACGACCTGAAGGGGTGCCTGAGCCATTAGCCGTAACGCCTGTTCGTCACTTATCTATTCGTGATGCAGTGATGACGTTACCATCAAGCGATTGTTTGCGTAACCAACTGAGTCACACCCGCCTCACAGGAGAGCCACTATGTATATCGCCATGAACCGTTTTCGGATTGCCCCAGGCCGCGAAGAGGATTTTCTAGAGGTGTGGCGCAACCGCGATTCCCACTTGGATGAGGTGCCGGGCTTCAAGCAGTTTCAAATGCTGCAGGGCGAAAGCCAGGAAGACCACACCGTGTTCATCTCCCACAGCGTGTGGGAGTCCGAAGAGGCCTTCCGCGCCTGGACGAAGTCAGACGCCTTCCGTAAGGCCCACGCCAATGCCAAAGCGCCAGAAGGCATCTACCTTGGCCCGCCTAAGTTTGAAGGGTTTGAGGTGGTGCTGTAACAGCGCTTTGTCGCCTAATCAGAAAAAGGCCAAGCCAATAGACAGCAGCACGCTATAGAGTAGCGTTGAAACGGCTGTTTTCTTCAGCATGTTAGTCAGCACCTTGCCATCATGAGTATGGCGTAACGTTCTGGCGGCATCCGTTAGCGGCTTGGCCACCAGTAAGCAGCTCCACCCCAGCAGTGGAACGGGCAGTGCCACTAGGTAGATCAAGGTGAGCAGCAGTGCTAACCCTAGCAACGCCCAGTGATAGGTAATTGCGCCTTCGCGGCCTAGCCGCACCGCTAGAGTGATCTTGTCGCAGCGTGCAT
Organism: Halomonas sp. 7T; assembly: GCF_025643255.1. Taxonomy (NCBI): domain Bacteria; kingdom Pseudomonadati; phylum Pseudomonadota; class Gammaproteobacteria; order Oceanospirillales; family Halomonadaceae; genus Halomonas; species Halomonas sp. 7T. Next base: position 3,517,588 of record NZ_CP087112.1, read on the forward strand.
CGCTTTCAATATCGCGCACGTTGTTCACATTGAGCACGGCGGTGGCCAACAGCCCGCACGTCGCGGCTGGGAGAAAGGGCAGCCAGTTTAGTTGGTGGGTATGCAGGTAATAGGTGCCCAATACCCCCAGCAAGCCGAAAAACATAAACACCGAAATATCCCCTAGCCCACGGTAGCCATAAGGTGCGCCGCCTAGCCCAACGGTGTAGGTCACCGCGGCCAATAGGGCAGCGGCGCCTAACAGGATGAAGACGAGAATTTGCCCCCACTGATTCCCGAAAGCAGCGACCAGTAACAGTAGCCCCAATAACGCGGCAACGGTGGCCACGATGAGCATTCCGCCGCGCATTGTTTTTGGGGTAAGCAACCCCGAAGAAACCGCCCTTGCCGGGCCGGTACGCTTTTCGTCATCCGCTCCTGACGCGGCATCGCCGTAGTCGTTGGCTAAATTAGACAGTACCTGAAGGGCCATGGCGGTGAGTAAGGCAAGCAAAAGCACGCCAGGGTTGAAAGCTTGAGCATGCACCGCCAACCCGCTACCCAGCAAAATAGACGCACACGAAAGCGGTAACGTTCTAGGGCGTGCGGCTAACACCCAGGCGTTGTGCGGGCTGCGTTTAACGAGCTGTTCCATTAAGTCGATATTCCTGTGATTGTTTCTGTGCACTTTTTTGTGGGTGGCGCCGTCTGGGTAAAAAGCGGTTAGTGGGGCAATTGTTAGCCGTCATCAGGTAAATAACAGCAGCCAAGGGAGGCCTATGACTAACCAAGCCACTAGGAAGATGAGCCCGAAAATTGCCCCTAACCGCCAGAAGAGCGCACTAGGCAAGTAGCCGCTGCCGTAGTAAACCGGGCTTGGTCCTGTACCGTAGGGAGTGAGGATGCCCATAAAGCCAAGCGTGGGCAGCAGCAGCAGCACAAACAGCTGCATATCCAGGCCAGCGATGCCTGAAGCCGCTGCCAAAATAACGGGCAATAGGGCCGTTACGTGCGCCGTAATACTAGCAAAGAAGTAGTGCAGGGCATAAAACAGCACCACCAGTGCCACCATGGCGATCATCGGGTTAAGGTGGCTTATTTGCCCGCCTACAACGTTACCAAACCAGCTAACAAAGCCTACCTGACTGAGACCGCCCGCTAGCGCCACCAGGGTGGCAAACCATACAAAGGTGTTCCAGGCGGCATGGTTATTGAGAATGTTGTCCCAGGTGACAATGCCGGTTAGCAGCATGGCGCAGATCACCACCAGCCCGACCAGCGAGGCAGAAATAATGCCGCCGCCAAAAATCCACAGCAGCAGGGCGGTTACCACCATCACGACCAGCACTATTTCTTTACGGGTCAGCGCGCCTAGCTGTTTTAGCTCGTCTCTGGCCCAGTCTGAAATTTCATGGCCCGCTTTCACCTCGGGCGCGCATAGCCAGTAGCAGAGCAGCGGCACTAATAGCAGCAGCAAAATGCCGACCGGGGCAATCGCCATAAACCACTGCCCCCAGTTGATTTGGATGCCGGTTGTGCTTTCGGTTAAAGCAACGGCTAATAAATTGGGGGCCATCGCGGTTAGAAATAGCGAGCTGGTGACGCAGGTTGAGGCCAGCGCTGTCCACATCAAAAAGCTACCCATGCGTTTCATGCTGGGGTCGTTGGGATGCGAGTCATAAAGCGGGGGCAGGTTGCGAATCACCGGATAAATGGTGCCCGCACTGCGCGCCGTGTTGGAGGGCGTAAAGGGGGCCAAAATGGTATCCGAGATCATCACCGCGTAGCCAAGCGTCAACGTGCGCTTGCCCATGGCGTTGACCAACCAGAGAGAAATACGCCTGCCAAGCCCGGTTTTTTCGTACCCCAAGGCAAACATAAAGGCACCGAAGATTAGCCAGACGGTGGAATTAGTAAAGCCCGATACCGCCCAGGAAAACGCTTGGTTAGCGGGATTAAAGCCCTCAGCGGCGAGTTGCTCTGGGGAGAACAGCACCCAGGGCGCGAGCAACGCCGCGAGGGTTACCCCGATAAGCCCGATGACCGCACCGGGTAACGGCTCAAGAATCAAGCCCACCACACAGCCGAGGAATATGGCGAAAAAATACCACGCGTGAGGTGCTAGCCCCTCGGGTGTAGGTATCAGCGCGACGATAATAGCCACCGCTAGCGGCGCTAACAGTTTCCATCGCGGTGTGGTTTGGGCAGTGCTGGCCATGCTGCACCTCTTACGTCAGTTTTTCTATTTTATTGCTTGGTAGATGGGAATCTTCCTAGCAGTGAGTGGCTTGAAGAGTAGGTACTGCGGCACGCAGGTAAAAGTAATACCCGCGCGATTTACACCTTCCTTGATGCACGTCAATAGTCTTTTAAGCTAATGAGCGGAGATTGCTAAGGGCGTGGTAATTTCAAATAAATAAGACGACAGCGAAGAGTGTCGCCACTACCTTTGACTTGGCTAACGGAAGGAAGCGTCATGCAGCAGCTAGATTTCGATATCGTGATTGTGGGAGGCGGCGGCGCAGGCTTACGCGCTGCCATAGGAGCCGCCGAACAGGCCAAGGAACAAAACACACCACAACGCATTGCGCTGCTGTCCAAGGTTTATCCTATGCGCTCCCATACCGTGGCCGCTGAAGGCGGTGCTGCTGCGGTTACCAGCAAAGAGGACTCCCATAAGGCGCACTTTGATGACACGGTATCCGGCGGTGATTGGCTGGTGGAGCAGGGGGTGGCGGATTACTTTGTCCACCATGCCTACCAAGAGCTGGTGCAGATGGAGCGCTGGGGCTGCCCCTGGAGCCGTAAAGACGATGGCCAAGTACAGGTGCGCCGTTTTGGTGGTATGAAAACCGCACGTACCTGGTTCGCGGCCGACAAAACCGGCTTCCACATGCTCCACACGCTGTTTCAAACCTCGCTTAAATACCCTGAGATTGAGCGCTTTGATGAGTTCTTTGTGCTTGATCTGGCCGTTCACGACGGCGCGGTGATTGGCGTGATTGCCCTACAGATTGCCACCGGCGAACTAACCCTGCTGCGTGCCAAAGCCGTTGTACTGGCTACCGGCGGGGCGGGGCGCCTGTTCCGCTTCAATACCAATGCGGGCATTGTTACCGGCGACGGTATGGCCATGGCTTACCGCCACGGCGTGGCGCTGCGGGATATGGAGTTTGTGCAATACCACCCCACGGGTTTACCCGGTTCGGGCATTTTGATTACCGAAGCGTGCCGTGGCGAAGGGGGGATTCTGCTTAATAAAGACGGCCATCGCTACCTGCAGGATTACGGCCTTGGTCCGGAAACCCCACTGGGCAAGCCGGAGAACAAATACATGGAACTGGGGCCGCGGGACAAGCTCTCCCAAGCGTTTTGGCAGGAGCAGCAGGCGGGCCGCACCGGTAAGTTTGGCGACAGCGACGTGGTTTATCTTGATCTGCGCCACTTGGGTGAAAAAACTATCCTAGAGCGCCTGCCGTTTATCTGCGAGCTGGCGAAAGCCTATATCAATGTCGACCCAGTAAAAGAGCCGATCCCCATTCGCCCAGCGGTGCACTACACCATGGGCGGGATTGAAACCAACCCACAGTGCGAAACCTCTATTGCTGGGCTCTATGCGGCTGGGGAGTGCGCCTCGGTGGGCCTGCACGGGGCTAACCGGCTGGGCTCCAATTCACTCACCGAGCTATTGGTGTTTGGCCGCCTGGCCGGAGAGCAGGCAAGTCAACGCGCGGCGCAAACCGAGTGGGCGGATTCACGCCTGCTGGAAGCCCAGGGCGACCGCCAGCAAGCCAAGCTGCTACGGCTATGCGATGGCACCGGCAGTGCGGAGAATTGGGTAGAACTCAAGCACGCCATGGTGCAGGCCATGGAGAGCGGCTGCGGGATTTACCGCACGGAAGAGGGCATGCGCCATTCGCTGGAGACTATGCGCCAGCTACGTGCCCGCTTCAAACAGGTTCGCGTTAACGATACCAGCAAGATTTTTAATACCGAGCTACTGGAGTGTCTGGAACTGGAGTGTGGCCTGGATATTGCCGAAGCCTCTTGTTTGGGCGCGCTTGAACGCCGTGAATCCAGGGGTGCCCACCAGCGTTTGGAAGACGGCATGCAAAAACGCGACGACGTTAACTACCTCAAGCATAGCCAGGTGTTCTACCAAGGCGAAGCACCGGCCGAGCTACGCTGGCAGGACGTCGATGTGCGGTTTTCCGCGCCGGCTGAGCGGGTCTATGGCGATGCGGGCAAAGGGGCAAAGGCATGAACACTCAACAGATCAGCACCAAACAAATCAACACCAAACACGTCAGCGTCAAACGCTACCTGCCCGACAACTCGGCGGAAGCCTATTGGCAGCAGTATGAGCTGCCGGTGGACGACAGCACCTCACTGCTGGATGCCCTCAACCATATTAAGGAGCAGCTTGATAGCACGCTGAGTTACCGCTGGTCGTGCCGCATGGCGATTTGTGGCTCCTGCGGGGTGATGGTTAACGGCATTCCCAAGCTGGGCTGCAAAACGTTCCTGCGCGATTACGAAGGCGATATTCGCATTGAGCCGCTGGCCCACTTTCCTGTGCAGCGGGATCTAGTGGTGGACATGGAGATTTTCCTGGAGCACTTGGCGGCAGTGAAGCCCTACCTGATTGATGACAATCCAGTGAAAGCGTTTGATCCCAAGGCGCCGGAAACTTATCGGCAGTCACCCGAGCAGCTCGCCCGCTACAAACAATTTGCTAACTGCATCAACTGCGGCCTTTGTTACTCGGCCTGCCCGCAGTTTGGGCTGAACCAAGAGTTCCTTGGCCCGGCAGCGCTAGCCTTGGCCCACCGTTACAACCTGGACAGCCGCGACCACGGCAAGAAGCAGCGCATGGCGGAGCTTAACCGCCATGATGGGGTATGGAGCTGTACCTTTGTAGGCTTCTGCTCGCAGGTATGCCCAAAAAACGTGGACCCGGCCGCCGCGGTCAATCAAGGCAAGGTCGAAGCGGCCAAGCACACGCTTATTGCGCTGTTTAAAGGCTAAGGGGAGGAGAGAGTATGGATAAGTCATCATCGCAACGCCTGCCGCCGCTGAAACGTAACTGGTGGCTCAAACACCGCTTTTTTAAGCTCTACATGCTGCGCGAAGCCACGGTGCTGCCGCTGGTGTTTTTTACGCTCTGTTTACTGGCAGGCATGGTCGCCCTATTGCAGGGCGCGGAAAGCTGGCAGGGGTGGATCGCCTTTATGGGTTCCCCCATTGTGCTGCTGCTGAACCTTCTTGCGCTGGCTGCCAGTCTTTTTCACGCCGCCACCTTTTTTGTGCTGTTTCCACGGGTGATGCCGATTCGTATCGCTGGTCATAGCCTGCCTGATCAGGCCATTGTCGCGGGGCAGTGGGTGGGGGTCGTGTCGGTTGTGCTGCTGTTTGTTTGGCTATTCGGAGGGGCATAAGTATGAAAAAACTCGCCATTAATAAACCCGGCACTCAGCACAAACAAGCCTTCGACGAACCGCTCTGGTGGGGGCTGTTTAGCGCGGGGGGCGTTTGCTTTGCGGTTATTCTGCCCGCCGTCATTATATTTATTGCCTTGCTACTGCCTCTTGGGCTGCTGCCCGTTGAGGCACTAAGCCATGAACGGGCATCTGCGCTGCTGTTCAGCGTGCCGGGCGTTCTGTTTGTGGGGGCGGTCGTTTGCTTGCCGCTGTTTCATGCCGCCCACCGCCTGCGCCATGGGCTGTTTGATATCAGCGTGGGCAATGACGCACTCAACAAAAAGCTGATGTACGGCGGCGCCGCGCTGCTGAGCGTTTTCGCACTAGGGCTAGTGATAGCAGGCATGCTGGGTTAAATAATGAGTTAAATAACGCTGAAAATGCCTGCGTTATTGCACGGGATTGAAAGCGCTGGGGATAAACACGAACGCCATGGGCGGTGAACTGCCCCATGGCGTTGAACATGCCTACGCCTCTGAATCGCTAATGCCTGCAGCGTTTAGCATGGCGTGAAGTAGCACGTTACAACCTGCGTGGACGTGTTCTGGCGTGGCGCTCTCTAGCTCGTTATGGCTAATACCATCTTTACAGGGAATAAAGATCATCGCAGCGGGGGCTACGCGACCCACAAACATGGCATCGTGCCCTGCGCCGCTGATGATATCCATATGCGATAGTTCGAGCTTCTCTGCTGCCTGGCGCACATCTTCCACCCGCGCTTGGTTGAAGTGCTCAGGGGCAAAATCCGCCGTGGGCGTTAATTCATACGTTAGCCCGTGGCGCTGGCAAATGTCTTCCACGGCAGCCGCTACGGATTCTCCCATCGCAACCAGGGCTTCAGGCTCCCAGTGGCGCATATCCAGCGTCATTTTGACCTGGCCGGGAATCACATTACGCGACCCAGGATGCAGCGTCATACTGCCGACCGTGCCGCGTCCGTGGGGGTGGTGATCAACGGCGATACGGTTGAGCGCTTGGGTGACTTCTGCCGCGCCCATCATGGCGTCTCGGCGCAGGTGCATGGGGGTGGGTCCCGCGTGGGCTTCGAGTCCGGTCAAGGTTAGGTCAAACCACTTCTGCCCCAGCCCGCCAATCACCACGCCGATGGTGGTGTCGGTATCTTCCAGAATCGGCCCCTGCTCAATGTGCGGCTCAAAATAGGCTTTAATCTCGCTGGGTGAAACGCTATCGCTGCCGCGGTAGTGAATAGCATCTAGCGCATCACTCACCGTCACGCCATCAGCATCGGTGCGCGCCATCATAGTGTCGAATTCAAGCACGCCGCTAAATACCCCAGAGCCCATCATGCAGGGCGGGAATCGGCAGCCCTCTTCATTGGTCCAGGCGGCAACTTCAAGCGGTGCCTGGGTGGTGATGTTGTGTTCGTTTAATGTGCGAATGACTTCTAACCCCGCCAGCACGCCAAAGCAGCCGTCGTACTTACCGCCCGTGGGCTGGCTATCCAAATGGCTGCCTGCCATTACCGTTTTAGCGGTTGGGTCGCGGCCTTCCCGGCGGGCAAAAATATTGCCAACAGTATCAATGCGAATGGTGCAACCCTCGGCACGGCACCACTGAATAAACAGGTCACGCCCCTGGCGGTCTAGCTCGGTAAGCGCCTGACGATTCACCCCGCCCTTAGGGGTAGCGCCTAGTTTGGCCATCTCCATTAGCGATTCCCATAGGCGGTCGCTGTCAGTGCGTAAATCAGCTATGGCGGTTTTCGGTTCAGCAAGCGAGTTCATAAGACTTCCTTTTATTGAGCGCGGATGAGGCTGGCGACTCCCACATTGATTGTTTGGCTCACTGCTAGCGTAGAGATAAAAAAGGCGACGTTACGTATAAATTATCTAACGTGAACAAAAGAAAAGCATAATTTTATAAACGTTTTTGGTGGCGCATGCTGTGGCTATGTCTCATAGGGCCGGAGCTGGACACCATGTTTAGTTTAAAAAGTAATACCATCTCGCAATCCTCAGAGGGGACTATTGAAGACCGCCCCTCCCATTCTGCGCTGAATCAGCACTACTGGATGCCGTTTAGCGCCAACCGCGACTTTCATGCGAACCCGCGTGTTATTACCGGGGCGGAAGGGCGCTATTACATTGATGATCAGGGCCGTAAGTTATTCGATTCGCTTTCCGGGCTATGGACCTGCGGCGCGGGCCATAACCGTGAAGAAATTCAAAAAGCCGTGGCGGCGCAGTTAGGCAGCCTCGACTTTGCCCCTGGCTTCCAAATTGCCCACCCGCTGGCGTTCAAATTGGCGGAAAAGATCGCCAGCTTAACGCCAGCCGGGCTGGACCACGTGTTTTTCACCAACTCCGGTTCAGAAGCCGCCGATACGTCGGTCAAGATGGCTAAGGCGTACTGGCGGTTAAAAGGTAAGCCGGAAAAAACCCGCATGATTGGTCGTGCCAAGGGTTACCACGGGGTGAATATTGGTGGCACCAGCCTGGGCGGCATTGGCGGCAACCGTAAACACTATGGCCAGTTGATGGATGTCACCCATCTGCCGCATACCCTGCAGGCAGGCCATGCTTACACCCGTGGCCAAGCGGAAACTGGGGCGGAACTTGCTGATGCGCTGCTAGAGCAAATCGCGCTGCACGATGCCTCGACGATTGCGGCGGTAATTGTTGAGCCGATGTCGGGCTCTGCCGGGGTGATTGTGCCGCCCAAAGGTTATCTGGATCGGCTGCGGGAAATTTGCACTGCCCACGATATTCTGCTGATTTTTGATGAAGTGATCACCGCCTTTGGGCGTAGCGGCGCCACCACCGGTGCTGAAGCCTTTGGCGTGACGCCGGATATCATGAACGTGGCCAAGCAGATCACCAACGGCGCGATTCCCATGGGCGCAGTGATCGCATCCAGCGAGATTTTCGATACCTTTATGCACGCTGGCGGCCCTCAACACGCCGTTGAGTTTCCCCACGGCTATACCTATAGCGCACACCCCGTGGCCTGCGCGGCGGGGCTCGCGGCGCTGGAGATGATGGAGCGTGAGAACTTCCCAGCCCAAGTCAGTGCCATTGCGCCTACCTTCGAGCAGAAGCTGCACGCTTTAAAAGGCCGCAACCATATTGTTGATATTCGCAACTACGGTTTGGCCGGTGCCATCCAGCTCACGCCGCGCAACGGCGACCCCACGGTGCGGCCCCGCGATGCGCATATGGCGCTTTGGGAAGCCGGCTTTTACGTGCGTTATGGCGGCGATACCCTGCAATTTGGCCCTCCCTTTGGCACCACGGAAGCCGAGCTTGAGCGTTTGTTCGATGCCGTCGCGAGCACCCTGGATTCACTGGCATAACGTTGGCCAACCCTGTTTCGGAGTTTAATGATGAGTACTGTTTCCCACCTGATTAACGGCGAGTTAGTTGAAAGTAAGCGCACGCTGGAGGTTACCAATCCTTCCACGGGCAAAGTGATTCGCCATGTGGCCGATGCCAGCGCGGCGGATGTAGAGCGTGCCATTGCCGCCGCCCAGGTTGCTTTTCCTGCCTGGCGTGATACGCCGCCCGCCAAGCGTGCCCAGGTGATGTACCGCTTTAAGCAGCTGCTAGAAGAGCACGCAGACCGCCTAGTGCAGCTGGTCAGCGAAGAGCATGGCAAAACGGTAGAAGATGCCATGGGCGAGCTGAAGCGCGGCATCGAGAACGTCGAGTACGCCTGCGGCGTGCCAGAGCTTTTAAAAGGCGAGTATTCCCATAACGTGGGGCCGGGTATCGATGCCTGGTCTAACTTCCAGCCCTTGGGCGTGGTCGCGGGTATTACCCCGTTTAACTTCCCAGCCATGGTGCCGCTGTGGATGTACCCGATGGCGATTGCCTGCGGTAACACCTTCATTCTCAAGCCTTCAGAGAAAGATCCTTCCGCCGCTATGGCGGTGGCCGAACTGCTGCAAGAAGCGGGACTGCCTAAAGGCGTTATGAGTGTGGTGCACGGCGGTCGCGAAGCGGTAGAAACCCTGCTGGATGCCAAGGCCGTTAAAGCTATTTCGTTTGTGGGTTCAACGCCGGTGGCGGAAGCAATTTATACCCGTGGTTCAGCGGCGGGCAAGCGCGTTCAGGCACTCGGTGGGGCGAAGAACCATGCCGTAGTGCTACCGGACGCCGATTTAGAGAACGCCGCCAATACGCTCATGGGCGCGGCTTATGGTAGCTGCGGCGAGCGCTGCATGGCGATCTCGGTGGCGGTGTGCGTGGGTGATGAAACGGCAGATCGTTTGGTCGAAACCATGCTACCAAAGATTGCCGAACTCAAAGTAGGCCCAGGTACCGATAAAGGCCTGGATATGGGGCCGCTAGTGACGGCAGAGCACCGTGAAAAGGTACTCGGCTTTATTGAGGATGGCGTAAACGCCGGCGCCACGCTGGTAGCAGATGGCCGCGGCCTAACCGTTGCTGGCCATGAAGAGGGCTACTTTGTCGGTGGCTGCCTGTTCGATAACGTCACCGCTGAGATGCGCATTTACCAGGAAGAGATTTTTGGGCCAGTGCTGTGCATCGTGCGGGTCGGCAGCCTGGATGATGCCATGCAGCTGATTAACGACCACGAATACGGTAACGGCACCTGCCTGTTTACCCGCGATGGCGAGGCCGCTCGCCGCTTCACCGATGGTATCGAAGTAGGCATGGTGGGGGTGAATGTACCGCTGCCCGTGCCGGTGGCTTATCACAGCTTTGGCGGCTGGAAGCGTTCGCTGTTTGGCGACCTTCACGCCTACGGCCCCGACTCGGTACGCTTCTATACCCGCCGCAAAGCCGTTTCCCAGCGCTGGCCTTCGGTAAGTGAAGCCACACGGGCGGAGTTCTCGTTCCCCACTAACCAGCGTTGACGCCGTGCGCTAACTGCGCCATCTTCTCTGCACCACCGCCTGCACTATTGTTGGGCGGTGGTGCATTTTTTTGTGCGTAATTTTTAGCCGTTAGGGTCGCAAAGGGATAACAGCGTGGCGAGAACACAGGATGAGATTCGGCAAACCAACGTCAAAAAGATTCTGCAGGCAGCAGAGCAGCTATTTGCCGAGAAAGGCTACGCCGGTGCCTCCATGGGGGAGATTGCCCAGTTAGCCGATCTGCCGAAGTCCAACGTGCACTACTACTTCGCGACCAAAAAAGCGCTTTACCAAGAAGTGCTGCTGGCGCTGTTAGAAGTGTGGAAGCAAGACGCGCTCTGCTTTGAGCTGTATGACGACCCCCGGGTGGTACTCTCCACCTACATTCGCGCCAAGATGAATCACTCCCGCTACCGCGCCCACGGCTCCAAAATTTGGGCCGCAGAAGTGATGCAGGGTGCGCCGATTCTCAAGGAGCGGCTGCGCGATAACCTCTATGAATGGGCCAAGCTGAAAGAGTCGAAAATCCGCGAATGGATCGATTCCGGGCAGATTACGCCCGTCGAGCCGTCTTATCTGCTTTACATGATCTGGGCCTCCACCCAGCACTACGCCGACTTCGACTACCAAATTGCACTGCTGAATGACGACAAGCCACTGAATGATCTACAGTTTGAAAAAGCCGTGCAGTCGGTGACCTCGGTGATTTTGCGAGGCATTGGGCTGACGGCGTGAGCAGTACTCAACGACTTAGCTGCACAGACGTATCGAACTTATGCCGCTTTCGTGACAGTAACGTGCGGAACTTGCGGAGGTTGTCGTGGGCATAGAGCACGCTGTCGCAAAAGCGGTCGTACTCATCTAGGTTAGCGACGGCCACGATCAACACAAAATCACACTCACCCGTTACTTGATAGCACTGCTTCACTTCAGGGGCGTTGACCGCTGACGTCAAGAACCGCTGGTAGAGCAACTTGTTATCCCGCTCCATGGTGACTTCCACCACCATATGAAGGCACTGGCCTAGGGCGTCAGGGTTGAGTAGCGCAACCTCGCGCGCAATGATTCCAGCATCGCGCAATCGATTAACTCGCTTTAAACAGGCAGAGGGTGAAAGCCCTATCTCATCTGCTAATGCTTGATTGGTCAGGCTGGAATCGCGCTGAAGTTGGTCAAGAATTCGTCGATCAATGGCGTCCATGAAATAAAATGCTCTTTCAGTTCGTATAAAGAACGAATAGTGATTGTTAGGGCTGTATTGGAAAGAAGGTTCTGCGGTGCTCCCATTATCATAGCGTTTGTTCAAACGATGGCAATGGAGGGCTCTAATGCGGACGAAAACCTACCAGTGGTTAGCTGGGGTAAGTTGCGTGTTGCAAGACGCACTGCGCGTGTATGTGACGTTACTCAAAATCCTGATACCTGTTTTGCTCATCGTCAAAGGGTTAGAGCTGCTCGGTATGATCGAATGGTTGGGGGCGGTGTTAGCCCCTTTAATGAACATACTCGGGTTGCCTGAACAAATGGGCGTTGTGTGGGCGGCGGCGCTCTTCACCAATTTGTACACCGCCATTGCGGTATTTTTCCAAGTCGCCGGGGAAACGCCTTTAAGTGTTGAGCAGGTAACGGTACTAGGGGCATTGATGCTGGTAGGGCATTCGCTTCCCGTTGAGGGAGCAGTAGCCAAGCGCGCTGGCGTACCTTGGTGGGGCACGCTGGTTCTGCGTGTGGGTGGGGCTTTACTGCTTGCTTGGCTGCTACACTGCTTCTATTCGTATTTTGGTTTGTTGCAAGCACCCGTTGACTTGGTATGGCAGCCAAGTTTTTCACCAGCACCAACGCTCAGCAGCTGGGCGTTGGCACAGTTGGAAACGTTAGCGCTTATTTTTGTGATTATTTTAGCGCTGATTGTGCTCTTAAAACTTTTAAAAAGGCTGGGTCTAGAGCGTTGGATTCATCTTGGCTTGCTACCCTTGCTCCAGCTACTAGGCATTGGCCGTTCGGCAGCGAATGTGACGGTCATTGGTTTCACGCTGGGGTTAAGCTATGGCGCAGGGCTGCTGATTCGTGACGTGAAAAATGGAGTGCTAAGCAAGCGCGACAGCACGTTAGCACTTTGTTTTCTCGGTCTCTGCCATAGCGTTATAGAAGATACGCTGCTGATCTTAATGCTTGGAGCCGATATAACGGGCATCTTATGGGCGCGGTTCCTCTTTGCGGTTATTGTCACCGCGATAATTGCCCGTTGGCCCAAAGCTACGGTGAAGAATAAATCACCTCATCATCGACCCAGATGATTAAATTTACCCCTACCCACGATGATTGCCTTACCGCCCACATTGACATAGCCAGACTTAATCTCACCATTGGCGGTGGTGTGGATGACACTGGGTCGCCCCATTTCAACACCTTGGTGAATCTTACAGTGCAGGGGATCGGGGTTGAGTGACGCTAAATAGCCGGTTAACGCTGCTGCAGCGCTGCCAGTGGCGGGGTCTTCGCAGAGACTGGCGTGCATGCAGAACATACGGCTCCGTACAATCGTCTCTTCGTTATCGCGTTGCTCCACCACGTACAGGTATATCTGTCCAGCGCTGCTGGGTGTAACAGCATCGGTCCATACTGCACCGGCGATTTGAATCTGCTCCAGGGCTGCTAGGTCCGCTAGCTCAATAAGATGAAAGGGCAGCCCGAAAGAGGCAATGATGGGATCGCCAATGACTTGGTGAATGTCCAGCCCCAGAAGTTCAACGGCAGTAAGGCGATCAATTGTGCTGCTCATGATCATGACGGGCTGGGCGGTCTTAAACGCTGCTCCCTCTTTTTTATAATTAACCGCTAATTCGCCGACAGGTGGCTGTAGCACAATGCCTTGCTCGCGGTTGACGAGGCTTAACTCTGCCAGTAGATGCGCGGTGCCTACGGTGGGGTGGCCAGCAAATGGCAGCTCAGTCGTCGGTGTGAAAATCCGCATAGGGTAGTGATTAGCCTTTGTCGCCGCGCCTAAAAATACCGTTTCAGCCAAGTTAAGCTCATTGGCAATTGCCTGCATGGTGCTGGTTTCAAGCCCATCGGTATTTAAAAAAACCGCCAACTGATTGCCCGAAAAAGGCTTATCGGTAAACACATCCAATAGGTAATACTCAGCAGTTTTCATATGGGCCTCTTTTGAATAACGAGTGCTTCCAAAACGGTTTATGACCCTCTTTGCGTGCTTGAGCGCGGGTAATACCGATATCTTCCAACAGTCGGTCATCGAGGGTTAATAACTGAAGGCGGCTGCGACGGCGTTGATGGAATTGACGTAATTGACAGCGAAACTGGGTGAGGCTGAAGCGTGGCATGGCGGCTCTCCTTGGTGGCGGTGTGCTCATCCAGATTACGCAGCCGTGCTTAAGCAATACAGATATAGACTTTTCTATTTTAAAGATACAGATGGCCTGTGTTATACCTCTGTATGCGTGCTAGTGAAGTAATCTGTATTGTTTGGGAGCTTTTCTTTAAAACTGTATTGTAGATCGTTTTGAAGACCGTCTTTAAGCAACAGGAGGCAGGGGAATGACGCGTTACGAGGAAGTTGCTGGCATTTTGCGGGAGCGGATTGAGCACGGGATTTATCGCGTGGGCGACCGGCTACCTTCCATTCGCGCGGTCTGCCAAGAGCTGAAGGTGAGTATCTCAACGGCGCAAGAAGCTTACCGCCAGCTCATGGACGCCGCGCTGATTGAGTCGCGGCCAAAGTCGGGCTACTTTGTGCTGCCTTGCCGTATTCCCTCTGTTCTGCCTTCTGTCTCCAGGCCTGCCCAGTGCCCGCTGGATGTCTCCCAGTGGGACCAAGTGCTGGAGCTCGTCGCTACCCAACGAGACGATAAACGGCTGCTGCTGGGGCGCGGCGTGCCCAATCTTGAGGTGGCATCGTTAAAGCCGCTGTCGAAAATCCTTGCCGGGCTGCACCGTAGTAACGATCTGCACGGCTTCAACTACGACAAACTCAGCGGCAGCCCTGAACTGCGCCAACAGGTGGCGCGCTTGGCGGTGGCGTCTGGTTGCCTGCTGCACCCGGATGATGTGCTGATTACCACCGGCTGCCAGGAAGCGCTCTCCATTGCACTGCGTACGCTCACCCAACCTGGCGATGTGGTGGCGGTAGATTCGCCCAGCTTCTACGGCACCATGCAGATTCTGAAAGCCAACGGTTTAAAGGCGCTGGAGATTCCCACCGACCCGCAAACCGGCATCAGCCTGGAAGCGTTAGAACTGGCGCTAGAGCAGTGGCCTATTCGTGCTATTCAGGTAACGCCCACCTATAACAACCCCTTGGGCTATACCATGCCGGAAGCGCGTAAGCGGGCGCTCTATCAGCTTGCCCAACGGTTTGATGTGGCCATTATTGAAGATGATATTTATGGGGATTTGACCTACACCCAACCCAGGCCGCTCACGATAAAATCCTTTGATACCGATGGGCGCGTACTGCTGTGTAGCGGTTTCTCGAAAACCTTGGGACCTGGCTTGCGCGTGGGCTGGCTGGCCCCTGGCTGCTACCGGGAAAAGGCACTGCATATGAAGTACGTCTCCACCGGCGCTTCCGCCACGTTGCCGCAATTGGCCGTGGCGGAGTTTGTCGCCAAGGGCCATTTTGAGCGTCATCTACGCGCTGTTTCGCGCCAGTATCAGCGCCAGCGGGATGTGATGATCAGTTGGGTGCAGCGCTATTTTCCAAAAGGGTCAGGCATTAGCTATCCGCAAGGGGGCTTTTTACTCTGGGTAGAGCTACCTGCAGATGTCGACTGCGTGCGCCTTAACGAGCGCTTAGCGCAGCACGCTATCCATGTGGCGCCGGGGTCGCTGTTCTCTGCGTCCGGGAAGTTTCGCCAGTGCCTGCGGTTGAACTATGCGTTTACCTTAACGCCAGCGATGGAAGAGGCGGTGCGCACGGTGGGTGAGCTAGCCAAGGAGATGGTGGAGAGAACACAAAGGGCCAGTGCTACAAATTGAACGTGCTGCCCCTTACCGGCGTCAGGCGGCCATGGTCGATAATAGGGCCAGTCGGCTGTCCTGCTGGTGCGCCGCCTTGAGGCTCAACGCTAACGGCTAAATCAGCATTGAATAATTGGTTGCGTAACGCATCGCTAGGCAGTAAGCGTTGGTTACCTTGCGACGGTAGTAGACCCAGTGAAACAGGCGTGCCATCGGCAATTAGCCATAGCTCGCCCGTCTGATTCTGGCCAACTTGGGAGGGTTGAATCGTCTGTACAATCAATTCACCCTGCTCAGTTGCGCTGATAATCCAACTGGGTGTGCGTGATTCATCCTGCACGACAAAGACGGCCTCTCCTGAAGGAAGCGTAGTGAGCTCTGCTTGTTGCCAAAGAAGGCCCAATGCCAGAGCCATTGCGCCAAAGCTGGCGGTCATGGCTTGCCAAGTACCCAAGCGTTGCCACCAGGGAAGAGTAAATGCCCCCGTTGCTTGTTTGACACCTTGCCATACCTGTTTGGGTGGTGACTTAGGATCAAGCTGCTCGTTCAGTATTTGTAGGTGCTCTCGCCAAGCATCGACATCATTTTGCAGATCATGGCTGACGGCCAGAAGAGCTTCAAAGCGCACTTTTTGTTCGCTATCAAGTACCCCTAACACATACTCTCCAGCCGCAAGATGACGCTCCTCAGAGCTGGCTAAATCCCACTGGTCAGGCATGCCTTTAACCTCTCAAGTCCGCGTCGAATCAAGCTTTTCACGCTCCCCAGCGGCTGGGTAAGCGTGTGGGCGAGTTCACTGTGTGTCAGCCCCTGGAAAAAGGCCATTTCCATTAACTGTCGTTGATGGCTGCTGAGCGTATTTAAACAGGTTTGCAGTTTGCCATGCTGTTGGGCGTTAATACTGTCGTCCTCAGGGTCGTCATTACTGAGCAGCGCCTCTAATAGCGGTTCATCTGCTGTTGAGTCTTGTGGCTTTTGGCGCCGTATCCAATCAATGCCGATATTTCTGGCCAGTGTAGATAGCCAGGTCATGGGTTTAGCCTTCGTGGCGTCATACTGGTCAGCAACGTGCCACACTCTTATAAACACATGCTGAAGACAGTCTTGTGCAGCCCTCTCATCTCTTACTATACGCAGCAACTGGGCATATAGATGCGCACAGGAGGCTCGATAGAGACGCTCAAAAGCTCGCCTATCACCTTGGGCACAGTTATTGAGTTGTTCAATAAGATACTGCTGTTGTTGTGTGGGGTCGGTCATTCAGGCATCTCTGCGCGTTAAAGCGGTACGTCAGTCTTGGTGAGTGTGGCGTTGAAGGCAATAGAGAGAATGAGCACCAAAAAAAATCACACAATAATGCATCCACTGGGCGCGACAGTGCGTATGTATGAATGAGCTTACATTGTTGAGCCATTTTAACGATAACCAGGAGATGCCCCAATGAAACTCAAACTTTTGGCTGCCAGCCTTTGTGCCGCTGCTCTTTGGACAGGTACTGCGTTTGCCGCTCACGGCCCGACCATGGTCGGCGGTGCAAATATGTTGCCAGAGCGTAATATCATTGAAAATGCTGTCAATTCTGGTGACCATGCAACGCTAGTAGCGGCGGTGCAGGCAGCAGATCTCGTGAATGTTTTGCAGGGCGAGGGTCCTTTTACTGTCTTTGCCCCGGTGGATGCGGCTTTTGCTAAATTGCCTGAAGGCACAGTAGATACGTTATTGATGCCAGAGAATCAGGAGCAGTTGCAAACTGTCCTAACCTACCACGTGGTGCCCGGCAATCTGACACGCGATGTGTTGTTGGAGCAGGTCATGGAAAATGACGGTACGGTAGCCTTTAAAACCGTACAAGGTGGGCATCTAACGGTGATGCGTAACGGCAACAATCTGATGGTCATGGATGCCCAAGGCAATAGTGCCAACATTACAGTGGTGGATGTGGCGCAGTCGAATGGCGTTATTCACGTGATAGATAGCGTACTGCTGCCATAAACTCTGCTGTATAAGCCTTAGCCCGCTAGTTGGCTAAGTTGTTGTTAAAGCTGCCGCTTTGAAAACAAAGTGGCAGTTTTTGTCTACAAAATCCGCTGCAGATGCTGACGGGCAGCATTAGACGCGATGGCATAGGGACTGAATATGCCCCTAAGTAATCACCGTGCCTTTCAACGTACGATAGAAGTAATCCGCGAACTAATGACCCAAGATTATTCAAGCCCATCACTATCTAAAGCTAGGTACGCGAAAATAAGATCAAGCCATTGATTTAATAAGTTTTTTAACGCCATTATTGTGCGGTTCGCCAAACGCACATTCCCGCGAAGTAAACAGAGGTCAAGCCTACGCCCCACAGCGCCCAGGCGGTATAATCAGGGCTTGAGAGAATTAACGCGGTCGTGCACACACACCACAACAGCGTGACGGCGATATTGAGCGGCATAAACAGGCGCACGCGAAACGGATGCAGAAACTTCATTTTGGTCACGGTCAGCACCGCCAGGACGAGGATCGCGGCAAACGTGATGAAGGGGGGGAAATCGAGAATATAAAAATAGGCTGCGGCAATGTTCCAAGCAGCAGGAAAGCCAACAAAGTAATTATCCTGGCTTTTCATATCGACGTTGCAGAAGCAGAACATCGACGATAGAAGAATAATAAAGACGGAGATCAGCCCTAAATAGGGTGGCAACTCAATGAAGTAGTAAATAAACAGAGCGGGAATAAACGCCCAGGTGAGGTAATCAATCACCATATCCAGCGTCGACCCATCGAAGTGGGGCAGTACGGACTTCACCTCATATTTGCGTGCCAGGGTGCCATCAATCCCGTCGATCATCATCGCCGCCCCTAGCCAGAGAAGGCAGGCTACCGGGTTATTATCAACCAGCGCGAGCAGTGCCATCGTGCCAAGCAGTACGCCGCTGGCGGTAAAGATATGCACGCTCCACGCCTTATATATTGAGGCGCGGGATTCGGTATGCGAAGAGAGCGATTGGACCACGGTAACCCCAGTGGGAACGCGTCGTCCCCTTGCTGTTAGATGGATTAATAAGCGTTTAAAAGACGATACACTACTATAGTTAAATCGTCAGGAAATACACGGTGCAGCTACTAAGTACCGCGTCAAAACATTGTCGCGGTAAGTTAGTACAAAAACAGGAGAGTCAGCGCATGACCCATGTCCGCTCTGCCACGATTCATGATCTCGATGCTTTAACCGAACTGCTGGATGGCTATCGGCAGTTCTATCATCAGCCAAGTGACATCGACGCAGTGCGGGACTTCTTGCGTCAGCGTTTTGGGCAGGCGGACTCGCGTATTTTAGTTAGCGAAAATAGCGACGGTCATCTCACTGGTTTTGTGCAGCTTTATCCTGGGGTATCCACGGTGGGCTTGAATGCCCGTTGGACGCTAAATGACCTGTTCGTGTTGCCAGCGTGTCGCGAGCAAGGCACGGGTAGGGCGCTGATGGACGCTGCCACCCATCTGGCTCGTGAGCATGGCGTCGCGCGTTTAATGCTCATGACGCAAGTAGAAAACGAGCGCGCGCAGCGACTTTATGAGTCATTGGGCTGGCAGCGAAATACCGCGTTTTATGGCTATCTGCTGGATGTGACATAAGCGGGTGTTATCTGCCTGTTCAGCCAAGCCACTGAGGGGTGACGATCTTGGCCGGCTCGCGCTGCATGATGATCTCGCCCTGGCGTACGGAAAGCAGCACCTCACCCTGGTTGCGCAGCACGCTGTAATCATCTTCGCCATCAAGTAGGTTGAAGCTGGCGGGCTTGCCAACCTCGATGCCATAACGTGCTTCGATATTCAGCGTGCGGGCGCTGTTATCAGTAATCAGAGAAAGCGCTTGGCTAAAGTCCTGATAACCCATCATTTGGCAGATGTGCAGTCCAAAATCCAGCGTTCGCAGTAGCTTGCCGTTACCGAGCGAGTACCAGGGGTCGAAGATGGAGTCCTCGGCAAAGCAGACGTTAATACCTGCTTCGTTTAGTTCTTTTACGCGGGTAAGGCCACGCCGTTTTGGGTAAGTGTCAAAGCGCCCCTGTAGGTGAATGCTTTCGGTAGGGCAGGAGACAAAGTTGATGCCCGAACGCTTGAGCAGCAGAAACAGCTTAGAGCAGTAGGCGTTATCGTAAGAGTGCATGGCTGTGGTGTGGCTGGCGGTTACGCGGCCGCCCAGATCATTAAACAGCGCTTCGCAGGCCAACACTTCAAGAAAGCGTGAGTTGGGGTCGTCGATTTCATCGCAATGCACATCCACCAAACGGTCATACTTGATGGCTAGCTCAATCACTCGCTTCATGGAAGCCACCCCTAGCTCGCGAGTGTATTCAAAGTGGGGAATGCCGCCGACAACATCTGCGCCGATCTCCAGCGCTTCTTCCAGCAGCTTATCGCCGCCTGGATAGGAAAGCAGGCCATCTTGGGGAAAAGCGACTACCTGAAGCTCAATCTTGTCTTTTAATTCATCGCGTAAGGCGCATAGGGTTTTAATGCCGATTAAGCTGGGATCGCTGGTGTCGGCGTGGGTACGTACACATTGCACGCCGTTGCCGATCAATAAGTTAAGCGTTTTTAGCGCGCGCTCGCGAATGTCTGCTTCGGTGAGCATAGGTTTACGCTCGCCCCAGCGCTCAATGCCTTCAAACAGTGTGCCGCTTTGGTTACAGCTGGGCTCGCCTGCGGTTAGCGCGGCATCCAGGTGAATATGTGGCTCAATAAACGGCGCGCAAAGTAGCTTACCGCCTGCATCAATTTGCCCTTCCCCCGCCGTTTGCGGCGCGTCCTGAGCCGTGATCGCGGAGAAGGTGCCGCTCTCAATCTCAAGTCGGTAAAGCTCAGGGCGCTGGCGAAGACGGGCGTTAATGATCTGCATGTGTGCTCCCTCATCAAGTGAATAGCAATCGTCTAGTGATGGAAGCAGCCGGTGTGCCACGCTTAACGACCTTTAGCACTTAGCGCGTGCTTTCCACCAACAGCCCCCGCATTAACGTTGTGACCATGCTCTCGTACTCATCTGCCAATGAAAATTGCTGCGGGTCTTGTAGCCATTCAAAGCAAATGCCGATTAAAAAGCCATGAAATTGAAGCCGGGCACTGGCAGGGCTAAGCCCCTGGCGTAACTGCCCGTTTAACTTCGCCTGCTCAAACAACTGCTCTACTCGCGCTTTTGAATGCTCTGACAGCTGAGTAATCATACTCATACGGGGATGGTCATCGTCTAATTTTTCGCAGCGGTGTAGCACAATGGTCGCGGCACGTTGTAGGGGTACGTTATAGCAGATAGCGCTGAGCGCGCTTAGGGCTATTCCTTGTAAGCACTGGGTGGGAGCGTGGCCTAAACGGAGCACCGCCTCGTCAACAATTTCATCGAGCGGCACGCGAACACGTTCTAGCAGAGCATCGAATACCGCCGCTTTATCCTCAAAATGCCAGTAAATCGCACCGCGGGTAACGCCAGCCGCTGTGGCAATGTGGGCCAAGGTGGTGCGCGACACGCCTTGAGCGAGAAACTGGGTTTCTGCAGCATCAAGAATGGACTCGCGGGTGCGTTCAGCCTCAGCTTTGCGGCGTGACATAGTAGCTCCTAAAAAAGTGCCCATATATTGGCATTACTGAATGGCAAAGTCGCCACGAGGCGATTAGTATACATTTTAACTGACATTCATGAATGTCAGTTAAAATTCTCATGACTGCGTATTGATAACACCGCCGAGGAGTCCGCTGTGCGTAACCCTGTGATTCGATTGCTTCCAGCAGTGCTGGCCTTGCTGCTGACAGCCGGTGATGCTTATGCTGAAAGCCAGAATGAACCTCCTCCTCGGCCGGTGAAGCTGATCACACTGGAAGCATCGAGTGCTTCACTACAGCGCCAGTTTCCTGCGCGTGTAGAGGCCACTACGCGCAGCAATCTTTCGTTTCGCATGGCGGGTGAACTTTTAGAGCTAAATGTTAGCCCGGGCCAGCGGGTGACAGAAGGCACCTTGATAGCGCGTATTGACGATCGTAACGTGCGTAGCGAGTTAGATAGCGCCAGTTCTCGCCTGGAGCTGGCGCGGGCAACCCACGAACGCATGCGTTATACCCTAGAGCGCGGAGCGATTAGCCAGGCGCGGTTTGATGAGTCAGAGGCGGAGCTGCGTGCCGCTCGGGCGACCTTTGAACAGGCTGAAGAGCAGCTAGAAAATACCCAGCTACGTGCCCCTTACGATGGCGTGATTGCCCAGGTGCCGGTGAATAACCGACAGATTGTTCAGGTGCAGGAAACCGTGGCGGTGATTCAGCAGCCGGGTCAGCTTGATGTGATCTTCCATTTGCCGCAGCAGATCGTTCAGCAAATACCACGCAATGATGAGGTGACACCGTTTGAAACGGCAATGGCCTTTGAGGTGCGGTTTGGCAACAGCGAAAAACCTTACCTTGCGCAACTCGCGTCTTATACCACCCAGGCCAGTGCCCAGAGCCTTGCTTATGAAGTAACACTTCGGCTACCGCAGCCCGACGATATCACGCTGCTCGATGGCATGAGCGCCACCGTGCGACTTGATTTAGGCCAACTTTTACCCGCGTCTGAGAGCGCTGTCTGGCATTTGCCCCCCGAGGCGATTAGCTACCGTGGTGACAGCCCAGAGCAAGCGGTGGTGTGGCGTTTTCAGGCACCTGATCGTTTAGAAGCGGTGCCCGTCGAGGTGGGGCGCTTAACGTCTAGGGGGTTAGAGGTAAGCGGCGAGTTAGACGCGGGTGATCGTGTCGTCGCAGCGGGCGCTCATCGCATCAGTGCTGATATGCGGGTAACGCCATGGGAAAAGGAACAGGGGCTATAAGATGGTTGATTACTTCCTACGCCATCGGGCTGCTAGTTACTTAATGACCGTGGTGCTGCTAGTGGGTGGGTCGCTCGCTTTCACCGGCATGGGGCAGCTTGAGTTCCCTGAATTTACCATCCGCAATGCGCTGGTCACCACCCAGTACCCCGGTGCTACGCCAGAAGAGGTGGAGCAGGAAGTCACCTCGACACTGGAAGAAGCTATTCAAGAAATGCCCGCGATTAAGCGCATCAGCTCGGTAAGTTCTGATGGTTTTTCGCAGATCACCGTCGAGCTGCAAAGCACGGTGCAAAACGAAGAGCTACAACAGCTGTGGGATTCATTACGCCGCAAAGTAGGCGATGCTCAGGCGGCCCTGCCGCCAGGGGCCAGCCAGTCACGGGTTAACGATGATTTCGGCGATGTCTTCGGTCTGATGATTAACCTGACCGGTGACGGCTACGCCATGCCGGACTTAAAAGGCCATGCCGAGTTTCTTAAGCGTGAGCTTGCGCTGGTAGATGGCGTTGAAAAGGTATCGCTGGCGGGCGTAAGGGAAGAGCGCATTTTTATAGAGGTTGACCGAGAGCGACTGCGTGCGCTGAACATTCCGTTAAGCTCACTTCAGCAGCTGCTTGATACGCAGAATGCCGTCGTGGACTCGGGGCACCTGAAGCAGGGTGGCCAGCGCTTCCGGATAACGCCTTCAGGTAGTTCCGCCAACATCGACGACTTGCGCGCATTAATTGTTAGTGAGGGTAACGGCGAGCTGGTGAGGCTGAGCGATATCGCAGAGGTATCCCGTGGCTTGACCGAGCAACCCCAGCAGCTCTATCGCGATATGGGGCGCCCGGCTATTTCCCTGGGCATCTCGTTTGAAAGCGGCGTTAACGTGGTCGAAGTAGGCGCCCGCCTTGATCAGCGGCTTGAGGAGTTAGACGCGCGCACCCCGTTAGGCATGGAGCTTAACGTGGTCTATGACCAGCCGAGCGTGGTGGATGAGGCGGTCTCCGGTTTCCTCGTCAGCCTGATTCAGGCGGTTGCTATCGTGATTGTGGTGCTCATGCTGTTTATGGGCTGGCGCAGCGGCCTGCTGATGGGCTTTATTCTGCTGATCACTATCATCGGCACTTTTATGCTGATGCGCATTCACGGCTTGCAGTTGGAAAAAATCTCGCTGGGCGCGCTGATTATTGCGCTGGGTATGCTGGTCGATAATGCCATTGTGGTGACGGAAGGTATGCTGGTGGGCCTAAAACGTGGCCAAAGCATACGAGAATCGGCACATCAGGTGGTGCGGCAAAACGCATGGCCGCTACTGGCCGCGACGCTGATTGCGGTGGCCGCCTTTGCACCGATTGGATTGTCGCCGGATACCACGGGTGAGTTTATTGGCTCGCTGTTCTATGTGTTGTTGTATTCACTGCTGTTGAGCTGGCTGACGGCACTGACGTTAACGCCTTTCTATTTCAAGCTGCTGTTTCGCAATGTGGCCCCCAGCAGCAAAGACGAAGACCCTTATAAAGGCGCTGTGTACCGCGTGTTTAGCCGCGTGATTGTGGCGGGTATCCGGCTGCGTTGGCTAACGCTTGGGCTGGTGATGGTTATCTTGGCAGGCGCGGTTTTCGGTTTTGGGTCCGTCAAGAATGCCTTTTTCCCTGCCTCGAATACGCCCATCTTCTTTGTCGATTACCGCACACCGGAAGGCACCGATATTCTGGAAACCCAGCGGCGGGTGGCTGAGTTGGAGGGGGTAGTCATGGACATGGAGGGTGTTCGCCATCTCACCACCGTTATAGGCGGCGGTGCCCAGCGCTTTACCTTGACCTATGCGCCGGAAGACCGCTATGCCAGCTATTCGCAGCTCATTGTCGAAACCGACAACAAAGCGACGCAGCAAGCGCGCATGGCGGATGTCGAGGCGGTACTTGAGCGCGATCATAGCGATATCGATTATAAAATTGCCCCGTTGGAAGTGGGGCCTGCCCCGAAAGCCAAGATTGAAGCCAGGCTGTACGGCAGCGACCCCGCTGTATTGCGCCAGCTCGGTGAGCAAGTCGAAGCCCTGTTTAACGATACATCCAATATGGTCAGCGTGCGCACTAACTGGCGCAATCGTGTTCAGGCCGTGGTGCCAATTTTTGCCGAAGACACCGCACGTCGCCTGGGCGTTACGCGTGAGAATTTGGCAGCAACACTGGCGCTGAGCACCAGTGGTAGCCAAGTGGGGATCTATCGTGACGGCAGCGACCTGATTCCGATTGTTGCCAGAGCGATACCGGAGCAGCGTAATGATATCGACAACTTGGGGTCGCTAAACGTATGGAGCGCTGAACAGGGGCGTTACATTACGGCGGATCAAGTGATGCGCGATGTAACGACCCTGGTTGCTGACCCGCTGATAATGCGCCGCGACCGTGAACGCATGCTGGCGGTATATGGCGAGCCTGATCCGCTCAGCGGTGTGACAGCGGCGAGCGTATTGGCTCAGGTTCGGCCGCAGGTAGAGGGGCTTGAGCTACCGGCCGGTTACCGGCTTGAGTGGGGCGGTGAATTTGAGACCGCCGGTGAGGCGCAGAGCGGCCTGTTTTCGTCGCTGCCGCTTGGCTTGGTGATGATGTTTATTATCACGGTGGTGCTGTTTAACAACTTCCGTCAGCCGCTGGCGATCTGGTTTTTGGTGCCGCTAACCATTGTCGGTGTTGTGGCTGCGCTCCTGATAACGGGGATGCCTTTCTCGTTTATGGCGCTGCTGGGTACGTTGAGCTTAATCGGGATGGTGATTAAGAATGCCATCGTTTTGGTAGAGGAGATCAATGTGCAGCTGCCGCAGCACAAAGACCGTTATCATGCCGTGGTGCGCGCTGCCATTAGCCGTGTTCGCCCTGTCTCCATGGCTGCGCTAACCACCATGCTGGGGCTGATTCCACTGATTAGTGATGCCTTCTTTGCCAGCATGGCCGTCGCGCTGATTGGTGGGCTCGGGGTGGCCACGCTGCTCACCCTTATCGTGCTGCCGGTGATTTACTGCGTGCTTTATCAGATCAAGATTCATGAGGATTAAGGCAGTATTTGCCGATCATGAGTGACACTAGCTGAATGCATAATGACAGCCGCCCTCTTTGAAGAGGGCGGTGTCATTATCGAATAGTGGAGGGTGGTGAAGGGTTTACGAGGCCACGCGGAAGGGGTTGCGTGGGTCGTTGTCCCAGGCTAGGAACGGTTTGCCGGTCTCTTGAGGCACCATGGTGATGCAGTTTTCCACTGGGCAGGTGATTTGGCATAAGTTGCAGCCAACACACTCGTCTTCGATTACCTCGTAACGGCGTGCGCCGTCCTGCTCGGTGAGTTTGGCAATCGACTGGTGGGAGGTATCCTCGCAGGCGATATAGCAGCGGCCGCACTCAATGCACAGATCCTGGTCGATGTGGGCAATAGTCTTGAAGTTGATATCCAGGTGTTTCCAGTCGGTGGTTTGGGGTACCGCCTTGCGGGAGAACGCTTCGATGGAATCGTAGCCTTTCTCCGCCATCCAGCGGGAGAGGCCGTCCTTCATCTCCTCTACAATCCTAAAGCCGTTGAGCATGGCCGCCGTGCACACCTGCACGCTGCCTGAACCGAGGGAGATAAACTCCGCCGCATCGCGCCAGGTGGAAATGCCGCCGATGCCGGAAATAGGCAGCGTTGCGGTGGCTGGGTCGCGGGCGATTTCCGCTACCATATTCATCGCAATGGGCTTAACGGCGCTGCCGCAGTAGCCGCCGTGGGTGCTCTGGTGACCCACGGTAGGCATAGCGACCATATTATCCAGGTCAATGCTGGTGATGGAGTTGATGGTGTTGATCAGCGAGACTGCATCCGCGCCTCCCCGCAGCGCCGCCTGTGCACCCACACGAATATCGGTGATATTGGGGGTGAGTTTCACAATCACCGGTTTGGAGTAGTGCTTTTTACACCAGTAGGTGACTTTTTCGATCAGGTCCGGGTTTTGGCCCACCGCCGCGCCCATGCCGCGCTCCGGCATGCCGTGGGGGCAGCCTAGGTTGAGCTCGATGCCATCCGCACCGGTAGCTTCCACCAGCGGCAAGATATACGCCCAGGCTTCCTCGTTGCAGGGCACCATGATGGAGACGATCAGCGCGCGATCTGGCCAATCCTTCTTCACCTGGGTGATCTCTTTAAGATTGATCTCCAGTGAGCGGTCGGTAATCAGCTCGATATTGTTAAAACCGATGACTTCACGGTTCTTGCCGTAGTGGGCGGAGTAGCGTGATGACACATTGACGGCCGGTGGCTCTTCGCCAAGGGTTTTCCATACCACGCCGCCCCAGCCCGCTTCATAGGCGCGCACCACGTTATAGGCTTTATCCGTTGGCGGGGCCGAGGCCAGCCAGAACGGGTTGGGGGCTTTGATGCCGGCAAAATTTACCGAAAGATCGACGCCATTAACCACGCTGTCGCCGCTGTTTTTCTTGCCGGGTGGGGAAAACGGTAAGGTGCTCATGCGGCCTCCTGCTTGGCGGTAAGCGCTTGATGAATGGCGTGGGCCGCCAGTTTGCCGTGCTGCACGGCCTGTACGGTGAGGTCTTGGCCGGGTTGAACGCAGTCGCCCCCGGCGTAAACGTTGGGCATGGAGGTTTGGAACATCTCATTAACGTGAATGCGTTCGCCGTCGCGGGCGAGTTCTGCCGCCGTGGCATCATGCAGGCTAGCCGCGTCAAAGCCCTGGCCAATGGCCTTGAAGATCGCATCCGCAGCAATCTCAAACGTCTCACCCGTGGGTGCTAAGCGCCCGGCTTGCTCAGAGGTGTTGGCAAAACGCATGCCGGCGACGCGGCCTTGGGCGTCCAGCAGAATCTCATCGGGCTGTGCCCAGGTGACCATGCGCACGCCGTTGGCTTTGGCGATCTCTTGTTCGTGATCGGTGGCGGACATGGCTTCGACACCGCGTCGGTAAACCAGCGTTACTTCGCTGGCGCCTAAACGGGCCATTTGAGTGGCCATATCAATCGCGGTGTTACCTGCGCCAATCACGATGCAGCGCTTAGCGACCGCAAGAGTGCCCAAGTCATCGGCCTGGCGCAGGGCTTTGATGTAGTCCACCGCCGGCATCAGGCCAGGGGCGTCTTCCCCGGTGAGCCCTAACGCTCGGCTGGCACCAAGACCCAGGCCTAGGAAAACGCTGTCATACTGCTGGTGCAGGGTGTCGAGGGTCAGGTTATCGCCCAGACGCTGGCCGTACTGGATGTCGATGCCACCGATTTCGAGCAAAAACTCGACTTCCTTACGGGCGAAGTCGTCGGTCATTTTGTAGCGGGCAATGCCGTATTCGTTGAGGCCACCGGGCTTTTGCTCGGCTTCAAATATTGTCACTTGGTGGCCCAGCATGGCGAGGCGATGAGCGCAGGAGAGCCCCGCTGGCCCAGCACCGACAACCGCAATATGGCGACCAGTGGTGGCGGCGCGCTTGAACGGGTGGCCCTCAAACTGCATGTTGTCGGTGGCGTGGCGCTGTAATAAACCGATGAGCACCGGCTGACACTCGGCATCATGGTTACGCACACAGCTGCGTTCGCAGAGGATTTCGGTGGGGCACACGCGGGCACAGCTGCCGCCCAGAATGTTGGCTTCCAGAATGGTTTCAGCCGCGCCGTTGATGTTGCTTTCGCTGATCTGGCGGATAAAACTGGGAATGTCGATTTCCGACGGGCATGCCTCGATGCAGGGCGCATCATAGCAGTAGAGGCAGCGCTGGCTTTCGATGATGGCTTGGCGCGGTGTCAGCGGTGGATGCAGGTCGCTAAAGTTATCGTTCAGCGCCGCTGGGTCGTAGGTGCCGACCTCTTTTGCGCTGGGTAAATGATCAAGTGAATGGGTCACGGTCGTTTCTCCATTGCTCTGTACTTTAGTGAGGGCGAGTTAGCGTGTTACCGCGACGGGCGCGTTTAGCTCAGCGCGTTTGGCGAGCAGTTCAAATACGCCGGGGTAGGCGGGGCGCTCTAAATAGCGGCCTGCACCGCGCTCGGCATGTAGCTCGCCGTCGCGCCATGTCCACTTGCCTTGGCTGATGGTGTGGCGGGCGATGCCGCGCACCGTTTTGCCCTCAAAGATATTGAAGTCGACGTTCTGGTGGTGGGTTTTGGCAGAAATCGTCCGCGTACCGTTCGGGTCCCAGACCACAATATCCGCATCGGAGCCGACTTGAATCGCGCCTTTGCGCGGGTAGAGATTAAAAATTTTGGCGGTATTGGTGGAGGTCACAGCGACAAACTCCTGGGGCGAGAGCTTGCCGGTGTTCACGCCTTCATCCCAGAGCACGGCGAGACGGTCTTCAACACCTGCGGTTCCGTTAGGAATCTTGGTGAAATCATCTTTACCGGCGGCTTTTTGCTCTTCGCAGAAGCAGCAGTGGTCGGTGGCGGTGGTTTGCAAGTTGCCAGATTGCAGGCCGTGCCAGAGCGCTTCTTGATGGCCTTTAGGGCGGAAGGGCGGGCTCATCACGTGAGCGGCGGCGGTTGCCCAGTCGGGGTGCTGATAAACGCTGTCGTCGATCACCAAGTGGCCCGCTAAGCATTCGCCAAACACCGGGTGGCCCTGTTGGCGGGCGTAGGCGATTTCATCTACGGCGTCTTTAGTAGAAACGTGCACCAAGTAGACCGGCGCGCCTAAGGTGCTGGCAATGCGAATGGCCCGGCTGGCGGCTTCGCCTTCCACTTGGGGCGGGCGAGAAAGCGGGTGGGCTTCCGGGCCGGTAATGCCCTGGGCCAATAACTTCTGCTGCATGTGGTAGACCAGCTCGCCATTTTCCGCGTGAACGGTGGGCACGGCCCCCAGTTCCAGGCAGCGCGAAAAGCTCTCCACCAGAATGTCATCGGTGGCCATAATCGCGCCTTTGTAGGCCATAAAGTGCTTAAAGCTGTTGACGCCGTGTTCGCGCACTAGCGTACCCATCTCCTCTTTAACGCTCTCGTCCCACCAGGTGATGGCTACGTGGAAAGCGAAATCGGTGGCCGCTTTTTCTGCCCAGCCTTGCCAGGTTTCAAACGCTTCCAGCAGCGACTGGCCGGGGCTTGGAATCACAAAATCAATAATAGTGGTGGTGCCGCCCGCCATCGCGGCGGCGGTGCCGGTGTAGAAATCCTCGCTGGCGACGGCGCCCATAAACGGCATCTGCATATGGGTGTGGGGGTCAATGCCGCCGGGCATGACCAGCTGGTCGCTGGCATCGACAATTTCGCAGCCTTCAGGGATGTCTAGGTCGGTGCCAATGGCGTGGATTTTGCCGTCAACACACAGCACATCGGCGCGGTAGGTATCAGCGTGGGTGACGACGGTGCCGCCTTTGATCAATAGGCTCATGGTTTGCTCCTGCGTAACGTTGACTGAGAGGGCTTATTCGCCGTCGGTGAGACGGGTGTAGGTCTCGGGGCGACGGTCGCGGAAGAACTGCCAGTTGTTGCGTACTTCCCGCACCATGTCTAAGTCGATCTCGTGCACCAGCAGCTCGTCTTCGGTTTCGCTGGCCTGGGCCTCGATTTTGCCGCGGGGGTTAACGATGTAGCTGGAGCCGTAGAAGTCGCCGATGTTCCAAGGCGCTTCAGTACCCACGCGGTTGATCGCGGCGATAAAGCAGCCGTTGGCGGCGGCGGAGGCGGGCTGTTCAAGCTCCCATAGGTATTGGGAAAGACCGGCCACGGTGGCGGAAGGGTTGAAAATCACTTCAGCACCGTTGAGTGCCAGCGCTCGCCAGCCCTCGGGGAAGTGACGGTCGTAGCAGATGTAGACGCCGATTTTGCCGTAGGCAGTATCAAACACAGGCCAGTTGGATTTGCCCGGCTTAAAGAAGAATTTTTCCCAAAAGCCCGCCACTTGAGGAATGTGGGTTTTATGGTATTTACCGAGGTAGCTGCCATCGGCATCAAACACCGCAGCGGTGTTGTAGTAAACGCCGGTCTCGGTCTCTTCATAGATGGGCACGATGATGACCATGCGGTGCTTGGCCGCCATCTTCTGCATCATTTGGCAGGTGGGGCCTTCCGGCACCCGCTCGGCGGCGGCGTACCACTTTGCATCTTGGCTAGGGCAGAAATAGGGTTGGTTAAACACTTCTTGAAAACAGAGCACCTGCACGCCTTGCTCGGCGGCCTGCTCAACCAATGGCAAATGCGCTTCGTTCATGGCGTCGCGAATGGCGGCAGGTTCTAAATCAGTGGTGGTTTTAAGGCCCATCTGAATTAAGCCAATCTTCATTTTTTGCATCTTACAGCCCTCTCTTCTCATACGCGCCAACCGCATGCGGTCGCATGTCGGTTCGTTTCCGGTCATGTGAGGAGTTGTGGATTAACTCCTCTCAAACGATGGCTGCGTGGCGTGCAGTGGTGCTCTCCTTTGCTTTTTGTAAAGCATAAGGTGGAAGCGATTGTTGTTGTTTTATAAAAGTTGTCATATTCGACAGCTTTTTGAACATAGACCTTTATGGTGTGCTATTTCAAGATTTTTTTGAAATTACCTTAACTCTTTGATTTGTTAAATATTTTATAATTTTTATGGCTTTTTTTACTAAATTGGTGACTGCCTGCACTGTAATGGTGTTTTTATTTTAATTATATAAAACAATGTATTGGTAAGTTTTTTGCATTTTTTTTGAGATTTTGAAGCATTGTTTTGGTGCGAATTTTTATCAAGGAACTACGCTAATTAGTGGTTTGTAAAACCATAAGGCGAATAATAACAATCACGCTAACAGTGTCTGTATGTCTGTCAGATAAGTCAGCTTCTTGATCAATAAGTTAATAGCTTAGTGGCTGGTTTAGGCACGCTTATTGCTGCACATATAGCGATACCGTGAATACAACGGGCAACAGCACTGCTGAGGAGAACACTATGACTGAGCGAACCTCCCAAATGGTGGATAGAGAGGGGCTAATTGAACTTGATGTCGCAAACGATGTTCGTGATAGCCCGCGCTTTAATGAGGATATTGCCCCCACAAAAGCGAGTGAGCGTACCTGGAGTAAATGGAACATTGGCGCGCTATGGGTAGGGATGTCGATCTGTGTACCGACCTATACGCTGGGGGGTGTACTCACCGCCTATTTTGGCTTAAGCGTAGGGGAGGCGCTATTTGCCATTCTCTTGGCCAATATCATCGTGCTGATTCCGCTCACCTTAAACGCCTTTCCTGGCACCAAATTTGGTATTCCCTTTCCCGTCGTCCTCCGCTCATCGTTTGGTATTTTAGGCTCTAACGTGCCGTGTCTCGTACGGGCATTGGTAGGCTGCGGCTGGTTTGGTATCCAAACCATGTTTGGTGGCTTAGCGATCCACCTGCTGCTCTCCGCATTGATTCCTGCCTGGGCGGCCTTGGGTGGCGTTGGTGAAGTCATCGGCTTTTTTGTCTTTGGGGCGATGAATCTGTATGTGGTAATTCGTGGCGCTGAGTCGATCAAATGGCTGGAAACGCTTGCCGCGCCGTTGCTGTTGGCCGTTGGTATTGGGCTTATGGTGTGGGCATGGCCGCATATGTCGATGACAGAGCTGCTGGCTCAGCCGCCATCGCGCCCTGAAGGCGCGTCGGTTTATGGTTACTTCTTTGCGGGCTTAACCGCCATGGTGGGCTTCTGGGCTACGTTGTCGCTGAATATTCCCGACTTCAGCCGGTTTGCGAAAAGCCAGAAAGATCAAATTGTTGGCCAGGTGATGGGCTTGCCGCTGACAATGTTCTTTTTTGCCTCTTTGGGTGTTGTGCTCACCGCAGCTTCCGAGACGCTAGTGGGTCAAACCGTTGCTGACCCCGTGCGCCTGATCGGCTATATCGACAGTCCCTTCTGGGTGGTGTTAGCCATGCTATTTATCATCATCGCCACCATTTCCACGAATACGGCCTCGAATATTGTGTCACCGACGAATGACTTTCAGAACATAGCGCCTAAATTTATTAATCAGACGCGCGGTGTGCTGATGACCGGGGCGGTTGGTGTGGTGCTTATGGGATATGACTTACTGCAAAAAGCGGGAATCATTGCGCAAGGCGTATCCTTAGAGCAGATGTACTCCAACTGGTTGCTGGGCTACTCCAGTCTGCTTGGGCCGATTGCGGGCATTATGGCGGTGGACTACTTTTTGATTAAAAAGCAGCGCTTGGATGTACCTAGTCTTTATATGGATAACCATGCGTACCCAGCGGTGAATATGGCAGGGTTTATCGCGTTTGGTGTGCCCGTCGCGCTAACGCTGCTGTCGCTGCTAACCGGCACCATGAATTGGTTTTATGACTACGGTTGGTTCACAGGTTCGGCATTAGGGGCCATTGTGTACTATGTAGCGAGCCAGGCATTGGCTAGCTCACCTCAGGTGGGGCCAGAGCCGCTCGGGAGTGAAGCAGTTAAGTAGTTGCTAGGTAATTGCTAAGCAGTGGCGATGCGGGTTAGCGCCCACTTATAAACATAACGCTCGGCCGCTGGTCGGGCGTTAGTGTTTTGACTCATAAAGAGTGTTCGCCAGGATGTTTGAGAAAGCTTAAAAAGGCATCGACCACCCGGTTGGGGCGGCGATCACAACGGGTGATTAACACAAAGGGGGTACGGTAATACTGAGTGGCTGCGCGGAGCGCGCGCATCTTCCCAGCGGCCACCCACTGGGCAGCAACGTGCTCTGGCAGAAAGCCAATAAAACGCCCGGTAAGAATCAAAAAAGCAGCCCCTTCACGGTCAGAGGCTGATGCCTGAGGAGTGAGCATCTCATGCGCTTTTCGCGCTGCGCTTGGGAGTGGGTAGCGCGGGGTAATCGCGGGGAGTGTTGCAAGCTGTGCATCGCTGATTGACGTGTCGGCCTGGTCAAAAAGGGGATGGCCAACCGCGCAGTAAAGATAGGAGGGCTCATCGTAAAGTAGGCGCGTTTCCAAACTGGTCGGTAGGTTGACCGCAGGGACGACGCCCACCTGTAAGTGGCCATCCATTACCCCCCGGATGACCGCATCGGAAGGCTCCATGTGAATATTGACCGAGACGCTGTGATGGGGGGCCGTCAGCTCAGCCAGTGCATGGGTAACGTGCATGTCGGGCAGCGTCACCAAGTTATCGGTAATGCCGATATTTAGCTCGCCTTTGATGCTATGATGCAGCGCATTGACGTCGCTTTTAAAGGTCTCCAGCGCCGTGAGCAGCGTCAGGCCTGCTTGATAAATTTCTTTGCCCTCTTCGGTTAAGCTAAAGCCACCGCGCCCGCGTTGGCAGAGTGAAAATCCTAAGCGCCCTTCCAAGTCGTTCATGTGCTGGCTAATTGCTGAACGGCTAATGCCTAACGCGGTTTCTGCGGCGGTGAAGCCCCCGCACTCGACGACCGTTTTAAAGATGCGTACCAAACGTATTTCGTAGTCGCTCATTTGACCTAGGGTGGGCATGTGGTGGTTCCATCCTTAAATGTCGGGGGCTACCAAACAAAAATAGTGCGCTAATAACGCGATGACGTTGTAAATCAATTTTATATCCAATCTAATTGTCGATAACACTGACACTATAACGCCATAGCATACGCCACCGTCTTGGTACGAAACATGGCGTTTGTTGACGTTAAAACATAAATATAAGGATTTAAGGGCACCATGCCGCAGAGCCGTTTGCCAACGCCACCCTCTTTGCTTTCCAAGACGTCTCCTGTATATCGCCGTCAGCGCTGGGGCAGCATCGTACTGTATAACGCTGCTATGGTGGGGTTGCTGGTGCTTTTTACGTGGGTATTAAGTGATCAATACCGTCAAGAGGTCAACGCTTCCCGGGATCGCAGTGCGACCCGTGCGGAGCTGGTCGGGGAGTGGGTAAGCACCACGTTTGCGCTAAGCGATCAGGTGTTAATGGATGTCTCTCAGTTGCTAGAGCCACCCATGATCCCCTTTTCTACTGAACACCGCCATTTTGAGTCGCTGCTTCAAAAGCGCCGCGATAGCCTGCCGATGGTCGAAGAGATAAGCATCATCGATGAGCATGGGCAGCTACTGGTTAGTTCTAGCCTGAGCCATCCTCCCGGCTTTGATACCCGAGGCACGGCATTTTTCCAGGCGTTTCAACAATCGCCGCGACTTGAACAACTGGTGACACCTCTCTTTTGGTCAGCTTTTTCACGCGACTACCACATTTTTCACGTTCGGCGTCTGCGGGGGTTAGAGGGACACTTCAGCGGATTAGCGGTGGTGCAAATTGCTCCCCGTGTTCTGGATAGCGCTCTGCAGCGCTTGAGTATGGGAGCGGGTGAGAGCATTGCCATCATTGACACACAGGGGCAATTAGTCGCGCGCCGTCCTGGATTAGACGACCAGACTGCGCTGGGGACGCCCATTGATCACGCGCGTATTACCCAGTTTTTAAACAGCGCTATGCCTAGCGAAAGCATGCGCATTGTCTCGCCGCTGGAAGGTGATGAACGCCTATTTTGGCTACACCGCGTTGAAGAGCTGCCGTTTGCCGTGGTGGTGGGTGAGAGCATGCAGCAGGTGCTGGCGGGCTGGTGGCAACGCTTCTGGATTCTCTGCGCCATTTGGGTCTTGATCGGGTTGTTGGGGGGCTGGGGGTTACGCCACTACCTCAACCGTTTAACGCTTGAAATGCAGCTTTACCAACGTATGCAGGAGCGCGAGCAGGCGCGCGCAGAAGCGCAGCAGCGAGAAGCGCGGCTACAGGCACTGGTGTCCTCCATCCAGGATATGATCTTTGTGTTTGATGGGCAGGGGTGCTTGAGCTACGTTCACGCGATTCATCAGCAGCGTTTGCTTAAGGATGCCCATGACATCATAGGCAAACACTACCGTGACGTACTGCCTGATGAAGTGGCGCAGGCTTTTTCCAGCGTCTTTTATCGTGTACGGCGCCATCGGCATGCCGAGGAGCTTGAGTATTCGCTGACGTTTGAGGCAGAAGTGAGATATTTCTCTGCTACCGTCAGCCCGTTGAGCGACGCCAGCGGTGACTTTGATGGCGTGCTGGCGCTGGTGCGGGATATTACCCAGGCGAAGCTGGATGATGCGCAGTTACGCATTGCCGCGACGGCCTTTCAAACCCACCTGGGGATGCTGATTACGGATACGCGAGGGCGTATTTTAAAAGTTAACCGAACCTTTACACGTATTACCGGTTATGAAGAGAGCGATGTGCTGGGGCAAAACCCGCGCATGTTTAGTTCGGGCCGTCACGATGCTGATTTTTACCGCACGCTGTGGGGCAATGTCGCTAAATCAGGCAGCTGGGAAGGGGAAGTGTGGAATCGGCGCAAAAATGGCGAAGTCTTCCCTGAGTGGCTAACTATCAGCGCCGTCAAAGATAGCGACGGTGTGCTCACCCATTATGTTGCGACGTTAAGTGATATCACCGAGCGTAAAGCAGCGGAAAAAGAGATTCATCAGCTGGCGTTTTACGATCCGCTGACCGGGCTGGCGAATCGTCGTCTGTTCATGGATCGTTTGGAAGCCACCATGAGATCCCGCGCGCAGAATTCTCATCATGGCGCGCTGCTGTTTATTGATTTAGATAACTTTAAGCAGGTCAACGACACCTTGGGGCACTATGCCGGCGACCAGCTGCTGCAACAGATGGCGAGTCAGCTCCAAGCGGTGCTGCGAGAAACCGACACCCTGGCCCGCCTGGGAGGCGATGAATTCGCAGTGGTGATTGATACGCTTAATGAAGATGCTGAGCAGACGGCGCTGTTGGCGGAAGCGATTGCCCAAAAGTTACTGGTCGCGATTCGTCGCCCTGTGCTGCTGCGTGATGAAACCGTGATAGTGACCGGAAGCATTGGTATTACCGTGTTGGACGGCAGCGTACCAAGCGTGGATGATTATCTTCAGCAGGCGGATATGGCGCTGTTCCAAGCGAAAGAGGCAGGGCGCGATACGCTGAGTTTCTTTGACCCCGCCATGCAGTCAGAGCTTGTGCAACGTGCCCGGATTGAGGCGGACCTTCGGCATGCATTGCCTGACCAGCAGTGGCAGCTGCACTATCAGCCCCAGGTTGACCGCCTGGGTGTGGCAACCGGCGTCGAGGCGCTGCTGCGTTGGCAGCACCCTGAGCGTGGCATGGTATCGCCCGGGGTGTTTATTTCACTGTTGGAGAGCACGCGTTTAATTAACGACGTAGGCGATTGGGTGCTGGAAGAGGCGTGCCGCCAGCTAGCTGAATGGGCGAAACAGCCGCAATACGCGCACTTGGAAATGGCGGTGAATGTGAGTCCGCTACAATTCCGTGAGCCTGACTTTCTCGCCCGCACTCAAGCGATTTTGCTGCGCACCGGCGCGCCGCTGTCAAAGCTCAAACTTGAAGTCACGGAAAGCCTATTTGTGGAAGCGCGCGATGATGCTCGTGCTAAAATGGAAGCGTTAAGAGCGCTCGGCGTGCGCTTTTCCCTGGATGATTTTGGCACCGGCTACTCATCGTTGGCGTACCTCGCACAGCTGCCGCTAGATCAGCTGAAAATTGACCAGAGCTTTGTGCGCGAAATTCTCCAAAGCCCTGCCAATGCCGCAATTGTAGAGAGTACCATTGCGCTGGCCAAAAGCCTGGGGCTAGAGGTGATTGCCGAGGGCGTTGAGACCCCTGAACAGCAGCGTTGGCTGGCTGAACACGGCTGCTACTGTTATCAGGGGTATCTATTTGCTAAGCCAATGGCGCTGGTAGCACTAGGCCACTGGATGAGTCAGCAGGGGCGGTAGCGAAACGCTGGCGGCCTGTTCATCGGGGATAATCACTTCTAGGCGTGAGTCCTGCCGCCAGGCACTGTTTTCGGCACTTAGCGTGCCGTCGGCACGGTTGAGGCGTTTCCAGCCGTTGTCAGTATGAAACACCCCTTTTACCCGAGCCGCCGCCGGCAGTTCTCCCAGCCAAGCCGCTAAGCGGTCAAGGTCGAAGCGCTCACTTGGGTGCCAGCGCACACCTGTGCTGGTATAGCCAAGGGCGCTGGCAGTTTGCTGTTGAGGTTGGTCGGGTAGCGGCGGAAAATCGAAAAAAGCGCCCTCTAGGCTGGGGCTTGCTGCCAGCGCTTGGTGTTCGGCAGGCATTGCGGGCTGCCCTTCTTGCTGCGCTTGGCCGCTCTCTAGCAGCAGTGCCACGGGCAGTGTTCCTTGCTTAAGAGTATGCGTCCACTTTCGGGGTGGCCATAGCTCGCCGATAAACTGCTCTGCTTGCTGATGCTGTGCGGTGCTTGCCTGATCGCCCATGGTGATGGCAATGGCGTCGGCCATATTGAGCTGGTCTAGAAACGTTTCGTGCTCGCGTACGCGGGCTTCATCCAGACGCCTAGGGTCTAGCGTGGCGATAATATCCTGCACGACCACCACGCCTTCAAACGCCTCACCGCGCAGTAAGTCCAGCAGCCCGGCGGGGTGGCCAAGCCCTGATGGCTCGATAATGACCCGGTCGGGTTTGCTGCGCGCGAGCAAGTTAACGAGCGCTGCTTGCAGTATAAACGCCAGTTGGCAGCATAGGCAGCCGCCGGGCAAGCCTTTTACGACCACATCATCGCGCTGGTCGAACATGGCTTGGTCGATGCCTATTTGACCGAATTCGTTGACCAAAATCGCCCATTTTTCATCCACAGGCTTTTGCTCAATCAGGCTGTGGATAAGCGTGGTTTTACCGCTGCCTAAAAAGCCGGTGACGATGTGAACGGGAACGCGTGAAGCGGTTGCCAACGGTTAGCCTCCGGTCATATTCATAAAGCGCACCACCTGAACATCGCCATCGGTAGTGAAGTGGTGGCGTTCAGGCTTTAGCGGCAGCGCATTGATAATGGCGGTTTTCAGGGCATGCATGTCGCCTGGGTAGCGGCGCAGAACGGCGCGCAGGTCCACCGAGTGCTCGTTGCCTAAACAGAGCAGCAGACGCCCCTCCACCGTCACGCGAACGCGGTTGCAGGTGTCGCAAAAGTTGTGGCTGTGGGGTGAGATAAACCCTACCCGGCTATCGCTATCGGCCATCTTAAAATAGCGCGATGGGCCAGGCGTGCTCTCCGTGGTGGGGGTGAGCGGGTAGCGGGTTTCTATCAGCGCCTGCACATCGTCGCTAGAGTAAAAGGTCTCGGCCCGGGAGTGGTCAGACACATCGCCCAGGGGCATCTCTTCGATAAAGCTAATATCGAGACCTTCCTCACGGGCGAAGGTGACGAGGTCGAGCACTTCATCGTCGTTGCGGCCTTTCAAGATTACCGCGTTGAGTTTAATACGCTGAAAACCGGCTTCTTTGGCGGCGCGGATGCCGTCAATCACCTTCGCTAAGTCACCGGTGCGGGTGAGCTGCTTAAAGCGTTCCGGGTCGAGGGAGTCCAGGCTGATGTTCAATCTACGCAGCCCACCCGCGTACAGCTGTTGAGCGTGTTTGCGTAGGCTGGCACCGTTGGTGGTCATGGTGAAGTCGTTAAGCCCTGGCAGCGTGCCTATTTCATCCACTAGCTGCTCAATGCCTTTTCGCACCAACGGCTCGCCGCCGGTGAGGCGGATTTTTTCAACGCCTAATTCGGTGAACGCCCGGGCAACCATGGCGAGTTCTTCTAGGGTGAGCACTTGCGCGCGAGGCAGGAACACCATCTCTTCGCTCATGCAGTAGACACAGCGGAAGTCGCAGCGATCGGTGACCGAGATACGCACGTAGCTAACACGACGCCCAAAGTTGTCGATCAGCTGTTGGGCAATTGGTGGTTGAGTCATTGCCACTCCGTCAGTGGTTGAATGGTGACCGTATCGCCAGGTCGGGCGCCCGCCAAATCATCGCCTAGTTCAATCAGGCAGTTGGCCGCGACCATCGAGGTTAAAATCCCCGACCCCTGAGCACCGGTCGTGCGCACGTGAAGAACTCCGTGCGCGTCGCAGTGGTAAACGCCGCGTAAAAAATCGGTGCGCTGCAAGCGGCTTTTCAGCGGCGTTTCCGCGATGGCGGTTAAGCGCAACGGCGGCGAGGGCGCCTGCTCTTGCAGGCGTTGCAGTATTGGCACCACAAACTGGCTAAAGGTTACCATGACCGCCACTGGGTTGCCGGGCAAACCCAGGAAAGGCGTGTGCGACTGGCCAAGCCATCCGCAGGCCATCGGCCGTCCTGGGCGCAGCGCCACTCGCCAGAACGCTAGCTGGCCGAGCTGTTCTAATGCTTGCCGCGTGAAGTCAGCATGGCCGACGGAAACGCCGCCGCTGGTGATGACTAAATCGCTGTGTTCAGCGGCGTCTGCTAGGGCGTGCATAATCGCCGCTGGGTCGTCGGGAAGAATGCCCAGGTCCAGCACCTCGGCGCCTTGCTCGGCGAGTAGGCCCATCAGGCTAAACCGGTTGGTATCGTAAATGCCGGCGTGGGGCAGTGCTTCGCCGGGCGGCGTGACTTCATTGCCGGTGGAAAAAATCGCCACCTTAGGGCGCTGATAAACCGCCACATCGGCGTAACCCAGCGATGCAATAAGTCCTAGGCAGGCGGCATCTAGTCGAGTGCCGGCGGGTAGCGCGATATCGCCCAGAGCAATATCTTCACCTGCTTGGCGAACATGTTGGCCGTGCTTTAGGCGTTCAGGCGACTCAATGATCACATGCTCAGTTTGTTCATCTATCGGTTCGCGCAGCTGCTCACTTATCACCACGGTATCGGTGCCCGGCGGCAATGGGGCGCCGGTGGTGATGCGCACACAGTGACCGGCAGGGACTAATTCGCTGCGATACTGTCCGGCCAACACCTCTCCGGCCAGCGGCCAATTCGTTTGTTTGGCCCCTACCCCTTCCCTAGCTAACGCGAGCGCTACGCCATCCATGGCCGCATTGGTGTTTTGCGGCACGTTAATCGGCGCCTGCACGGCTTTGGCCAAGCGACGTCCGTAAGCCTGTGCCAAAGGGATCTGCTCGCTGCCGAGTGGGCGTTCAATCAACGTGGCCAGCGCTTCGCGCGCTTCGTCGACGCTGAGCATTTGCTCGCCAAGGTCAAAGCAGGAAAGCGTCATTTGCCCTCCTTGCTCGAAGAGGCCATTAACGCTAGCTCCAGGCGATGCTTCTCTTCCTCGGTATTCAAGTTGGCAAACGCCTCAGGGCAGTCGGACATATCTACCTTGCACCACGCGTGGCGGGCGAACCAGCGGTCGATTTTGCGCTCGCCCTGGGCAAGGGCGTCGGCCAAATCATCGGCGAGCGAGGTGCGTAAGAGAACCACAACCGGGTGAAGCCGCTCACCGTCAAAGGCAACGGCGATATCCTGCTCGCCGCGCTCCGTCATGATGCCCGCGAGCATGCGTGGCACTAGATCGTGGGGAAGCGCTGGGGAGTCGCAGGGGGCGACCAGTAGCCAAGGTGTTTTCGCCGCCCGTAGGCCGCTATAAATCCCCATTAACGGGCCTTTAAAGCCGCCCTCCGCATCTTCTATTACCCGGTTGGCGAATGGCGCGTAGCCATCCAAATTACGGTTGGCGTTAATCAGTAGCTCGGCCACGTGGCCTTCAAGGCGTTTGACGGTATGCGCCACGAGCGGTAGGCCCGCAAAGGGCTCAAGGCCTTTGTCGCGGCCCCCCATACGGCGACCTTCGCCGCCTGCCAAAATCATGCCGGTGATGTCGTGTATTGCGATCATACGCCAGCCTCCTTGGATGTGCGGGCAGCCGGAGGCTTGGCGGGAATAGCGTCAAGTGTTAAACGGCCATTAGCATTGATTGCCTGAAAATTTTTGCCCTTGGCGCGGCCAATCAGCATTACGCCGAAGCGTTCGGCCAGCTCAACGCCTTTTTGGGTAACGCCAGAGCGTGAGACCAGCACGCTAATGCCCATTTGGGCAACTTTTAGCACCATTTCGGAGGTTAAGCGCCCCGTTGTGTAGAAAATATCCGCACTGGCACTGTTAGATTGCTGCAACCACTGGCGGCCTGCCAGGGTGTCGACTGCGTTGTGTCGGCCGACGTCCTCCACAAAGTCGAGCACCTCTGTTTGGCGGCACAGTGCACAACCGTGCACGGCGCCTGCGCTCCGGTAGGTCTCGTTATACGCGTTGAGATTACTCAGTAACTGGTAAAGCGTCGATTGCATGAGCGATGTTTCAGGCAGCGCGGTTAATGAGGTGTGAGCGAGGAGGTTGCCAAATACGGTTCCTTGGCCGCATCCGGTCGTCACCGTGCGCGTACTTAGCCGTGCTTCCAGGTCGTCTGGCAGGTGGCGTGTCACGATAGACGCCGCTTCTACGTCCCAATCGACCTGAACCGCCGTTAAATCCTCGGCTGAACGGAGCAGCCCTTGGTTGCGCAAATAGCCCACGACCAGAGCTTCAGGGTCATCGCCTAGGGTCATGAGCGTCACAATCTCGCGCTTATTCAGGTAAACCGTAAGCGCACGTTCAGCGGCAATGGCCTGAGCGCGGGTGTCGCCGTAGGCATCCATTATCTCAATGGTGGTCGTTGCCGGTAACCGGGCTTGGCTTAATTGAAGGGCGGGCATCCGCAATCCTCGCTGGTACCTCAACGGGTACCTGAAACAGTGCTAAAAACAATAATAGTTGAGTAAAACGCTATGAGTTGACGATGATGGCGCTCGGGGGGCTTACTTGTCTACCCATTCTATGTTTACTCATTCTATGTCTATCCATTTACGTCTTGGGCAATCGTCTTAGGCAATCAGTGAAAGGGCCTCCCGCTATGACGGATAATTTACGTGCATTGAGTATTACCCTGGTGGCAGAACCTAAGCAGGTGAAGGGGTTCACCCTGACCCAATGGCGTATTGCGAGCCTGGCGCCGGGCGATCAAGGTGAGTACGTGTTAGGGCTTCAGCTTTCGATGACAGAGCGAGCAGCCTACCGCTTTAATCTAACATCGGCGTCCCCACGGCTGTTCGTGC
Source organism: Halomonas sp. 7T (assembly GCF_025643255.1). Lineage (NCBI taxonomy): Bacteria > Pseudomonadati > Pseudomonadota > Gammaproteobacteria > Oceanospirillales > Halomonadaceae > Halomonas > Halomonas sp. 7T. The sequence goes on from NZ_CP087112.1 coordinate 3,559,510, forward strand.
GGGCAGGGTTTACCGGCCAAACGCCCAAACCCGATGCCATTACCGCCAGCCAAGATGTGGCGGCCGGCTGGCTAGATGGCGAGCAGCAGGTGTTAGAAGCGCCAATGCCGATGGCCATTCAGGTCTGGCTGGAGAACTATCTTGCTCGCCATGGCGAAGCACCACTGGAAATGCGCAAGAAAAAACGTAAAGGGGCTGGGCGCGCAAAAGAGTTGCCCACCAAGGAGCAGCCACAGTGAGTCGGTTAGAGCGCTGGTCGCGCAAAAAGCGCGGCGAAGAAGGTGACGAGCAACCGCTGGAAAGTGGGGCGAATGCGCCGCTGCAAGAGCCGTATTCCGTCACGGCAGCAGAGGAAGAGCCGGGAGCGTCTAGCGAGCAGCCCATATCGCAATCGTCGGGCGCTGAAGAGGCGCCCGCGCCGGGCAGTGTCGATCACACCCTGCCGGACCCCGATACACTGCCTCCTGGTAGCGACTTCAGCGCGTTTATGGCCGCTGGCGTCAGTGCTGCACTGCGACGTCGTGCGCTCAAGCGGCTATGGGCCACGGGGAACTATAACGTACGCGATGGCCTGGATGATTATGATGCCGATTACCGGCAGCAGCTTAAGCCGATGGCGAGTGAGCTGGCGGGTAAGTTGCGTCGCTGGGCAGATAAAGCAGAGAAGAGCGTTGCCTCTGATGAGAGCGTTGATGAGGAAGCACATACTCAAGCGAGCCAGACGGATAGCGAAGAGCATTCAGTTGCGTTGAATCGTCGTGAAGGTGCTTCGCTTTCGGCACAAAATAGCGGGCTAGACGACCAGTCTGATAGTGGTGAAGCGCTTTCAGATAAAGTGTCAAAAAAGATATAAAATACTTTAATTACAAAGGGTTATCGATGTAGGGTCGGTGGAGCGTTGATATTTTGGTGGTTAAGACATTGGCAAAAAAGACCATAGGCTCATACGCTCAAAGAAGATAAAGCGTTACTATAAGCATTAGAAACTTAAAAACTAAATCTACTTATAATAAGAATGACTATCTGACCGTGAGCATGCATGAATCAACGTATCCAACTGGCGTCTTTAGACGACCAGCGCAATGCCGCCGCCCGTGAGGCGGTGCGCCAGCGCATCTCTTGGCCGGCGAATTTAACGCCGGCTAATGTTACCTACCATAGTCGCGGTCATGTGCTATTGCTCGGGAGCGCACATACTGCGTACGCCGCTGCCCGCCTTTTGCAAGGCCGCGGGCTTGCTTCGCTGACGCTGCTGCTAACGGATGAGCCTGCACAGCAGGATGCCCTTTCAAGCGGCAGCGAGCCGCTGATTGAGCGCTGTTTCTCCGCTGAGCAGTTTCAGCAGCTTCATATCTCCGGCCACTTAGGAGCCTTTCACGTTGAGCTGCGCCCTGATGATGGTGACGTACTCAATGTGGCACAAGCACTGCTTGAGCGAAGTGGTTTCGATGTCGTGCTGGATATGACCGGGGCTGATCGTCTCTTCAATACCCCCACCTGGGAGCTGCCTCCGCCTGGCTACGTATTGCTTGACTGGGCAACGCAACGCAACCCCGGTGACGTGTTGGATAGCGTGGCTGAGTTAATCGGCGAATTTGATAAGCCGCGTTATTTTCAGGTCAATAGCGACCTCTGTGCCCACTCCTCCAGCGGTAATATCGGCTGTACGCGCTGCCTGGATGTTTGCCCCGCAGACGCCATTTCCAGCTTTAAAGGTCGGATTGAGTCGCGCATTGAAATTGATCCCTTTCTTTGTCAGGGCGTGGGCAGCTGTACCAGCGCCTGTCCCACCGGCGCCATCGAATTTCGCTTACCCGAAACCCGCCGACAGCAGGACACTTTGTCAACGTGGCTAGCGGCGTACCGCGAAGCCGGTGGCCAGGTGCCAGTCATGCGCTTTATCACCCAAGATGCCCTTGACGCTGAGCGCCAAGCGGGCGTCGTCACGCCAGGCTTTTTGCTGGATGCGCCTCTGGAAGAGCTTGGCGCAGCTGGACATGACCAGTGGCTCACGGCGCTAGCCAACGGGGCTGCGGAAGTGCGCATCCATTTGCACGACGAGATGCCCTCCCGCTTAAGTACGTTTCTAGCTGACCAGCTGGCTCAGGCGCACCGTTTGCTTGAAGCGCTCGGCCATGACACTGCCCGCATTCGATTTATTGCGCCAGACGACCGTGACGCCCGCGATGCGCTACCTGCCTTGATGCCACTGACCGATGCGGCGCTTAGCTTACCGGAACCTGATAAGCGCCTGCGCTTGAATCGGGTGTTGGAGCATTTGGCTGCTCTTGGAACACCTAGCGGCGAGCGCCACACGATGCCAAGCGGTGCAGCCTATGGTGCTATCGAGGTAGATAGTGCGGCCTGCACGCTCTGCTATGCCTGTGTCAGCAACTGTCCGACGCCCGCGTTAAGTGCGGGAGGTGACACTCCCTCGCTTAGCTTCCGCGAAGCGGACTGCGTGCAGTGCGGCTTATGTGAAAAAGCGTGTCCTGAAGACGCCATACGCCTGCTGCCCGGCTTTTTGGCTTCTCCAGAGCGGCAAACGCGGCATATTTGCCATGAAGAAGCGCCGTTTGAGTGCATTAGCTGCGGCAAACCCTTTGCAACGGCCAGTACGGTAGCGGCGATTAAACAAAAGCTTGCCCATCACCCCTACTTTGCGGGGGAGGCGATGGCGCGTTTAGAAATGTGCGAAGACTGCCGAGTGAAGGACGTTTGGAAAACCATGATCCGCGATCCTAACGCGCAATTAAAGGTGTAACGCCATGAGCGATGTAATGCCCACGCTGAGTGACTCAGAGGCACTGCGAGCGGATATTTATCAGCTGGTTGCCCGCTTGTTGCGTCAAGCGCCTGACGCAGAACTGTTGGCGTGGTTGGCAGCGCTTGAGATTGACCCGGATGGTAGCCGCCTCGCGGAGTGTTGGGCCGCGCTGGCCAGTGCTGCTAGTGCCAGTACCTCTGAAGCGCTACAGCGTGCCCATTTTCGCCATTTGGTGGGGGTGATACAGGGCGAAATAGTGCCCTACGGTTCCTGGTACCTCAATGGTGAGTTAATGGAGGCGGCGTTAGTCGCGCTGCGTCGCGACCTGCGCGTACTAGGCTTCGAGCGTCGTGAGTCAATCCGCGAGCCAGAAGATCATTTGGCCGCTGTATGCGAAGTGATGGCCATGCTGGTGGCCTCGCAAAGCCAAGAGCAAGCCTATTTTTTTCAGCAACATATCAAGCCCTGGGCCGGTAGCTGTTTTGCTGACCTTGCCAAGGTAGACACCGTTTTCTATGCAGCGCTTGGGCAGTTAGGTGGCGCTTTTATGGAAAGCGAGCAGGCGAGCTTGAGCGATCAAGCGGCCTATCAGCCGGTTCGTATTGTTGAGCCATAAAAAGAAAGGGCATGAAAGAGGAGAACCCCCATGCAAACGTCACATAACTCTGAGCGCCGCCGGTTTATCAAAACCATAGGATTGGGAACCGCTGCTGCGGGCGCAGCTGCCGCGGTGGGCCATGTAACCTTAGCCCAAGCTGATAACAACAAGCCGGTGGCGCACGAAAAAGCGTCAGTCAATTACCGTGAGACTGACCATATTCGTGCTTACTATGCGTCGCTGCGCGACTGACGGCTCAACGCCAGGAGAATTGCCATGCGTCTAACTCGCAAAACAACATCCCCCAAAGCCTCCGGGCTGGGCATTTCCCGCCGCCAGTTTTTGCAGCGCACCGGCGCCGCCACAGGAGGCGTGGCGGCTGTCGGCTTTATGGGCGCGCCGATGATGCAGCGCGCTGAGTCGGCAGAAAAGACCCCGGTGCTGGATTCGCCGGTGGAAACCAAGCGCACGATTTGCTCGCACTGTTCGGTAGGCTGCGGCGTTTACGCTGAGGTTCAAGAAGGCATCTGGACTAAGCAAGAGCCCGCGTTTGATCACCCGATTAACCGCGGTGCCCACTGTGCCAAAGGGGCGTCGCTACGCCAGCACGGCCACTCCACCCGCCGCTTGAAGTACCCAATGAAGCTGGTGGCCGGTGAGTGGCAGCGCATGAGCTGGGATGACGCGGTCAACGAAATTGGTGACAAGCTACTTGAGCTGCGCGATGAACACGGCCCGGATAGCGTTTACTGGCTAGGCTCGGCGAAGTTCAATAACGAGCAGGCGTATCTGATGCGCAAGCTGGCCTCCATGTGGGGCACCAATAACACTGATCACCAAGCGCGTATCTGTCACTCCACCACGGTAGCGGGTGTGGCCAATACCTGGGGCTATGGAGCGATGACCAACTCGCTCAACGATATGCATAACAGCAAGGCGATTCTGTTCATTGGCTCTAACCCGAGTGAAGCTCACCCGGTGGCGATGCAGCATATCTTAATTGCTAAAGAGCGTAATAATTGCGACATCATTGTTGCCGATCCGCGCTTTACCCGCACGGCGGCCAAAGCTAATAAATATGTACGCCTGCGCCCAGGTTCCGACGTGGCCTACATTTGGGGGCTTTTGTGGCATATCTTTGAAAACGGCTGGGAAGATAGCGAATATATCAGCCAGCGCGTTTATGGCATGGACGAAGTCCGTGCTGAAGTGGCCCAATTTACCCCGAGCGTTGTTGAAGACATCACCGGCGTGCCGGAAGCAGAGATGTTCGATGTGGCCAAGCGTCTGTCGGACAACCGCCCAGGCTGCGTTGTGTGGTGTATGGGTGGCACCCAGCACACTACCGGTAACAACAATACCCGTGCTTACTGTATTTTAGAGCTGGCGCTTGGCAATATTGGTAAAGCCGGTGGCGGAGCTAACATTCTGCGTGGGCATGACAATGTACAAGGTGCCACTGACCTTGGCTTGGGCTGTGATTCCTTACCGGGCTATTACGGTTTGGCTGAAGGCGCTTGGCAGCACTGGACTAGCGTATGGGACGTTGACTATGAGTGGCTGAAAGGGCGCTTTGACGACACCGAATATGCCGACGGTAAACCTATGTATACCAGTGGTATTACGGTATCCCGCTGGGTGGATGGCGTGCTGGAAGAGGATGAAAACATCTCCCAGCGCACGGCGCTAAAAGCCATGTTCTACTGGGGCCACGCGGTTAACTCGCAAACCCGCGGCGTCGAAATGCAACAGGCGATGAAGAAACTTGAGATGATGGTCATTGTTGACCCTTATCCCACAGTTGCCGCCGTTATGCATGACCGTTCCGACGGCGTTTACTTACTGCCTGCAGCAACCCAGTTTGAAACCACGGGTAGCGTAACGGCCACCAACCGCTCTATTCAATGGCGCGATCAGGTCATTGAGCCGCTGTTTGAGTCAAAGCCTGACCACGAAATCATGTACTTGTTCGCCCGCAAACTGGGCTTTGGCAATGAGTTCGTCAAGAACTTCGAGATGAACGGCAACGAGCCGCTGATTGAAGATGTTCTGCGCGAAATCAATCGTGGAATGTGGACGGTGGGTTACACCGGCCAAAGCCCCGAGCGCCTCAAAGAGCACCAGAAAAACTGGCACACCTTCAGCTTTGAAAACCTGCGTGCCCAAGGTGGCCCCGCTGACGGCGACTACTACGGCTTGCCATGGCCCTGCTGGGGAACGCCGGAGTTTAACCATCCAGGCTCGCCCAATCTGTATGACACGAGCGTGCCGGTCATGGAAGGCGGCATGGGTTTCCGCGCCCGCTTTGGTATTGAGCGTGACGGCGTCAACTTGCTAGCTGAAGGCTCTGCACCGGTAGGCGGCGAGATTGACGATGGTTACCCCGAGTTTACCGACCAGCTGCTTAAAGATTTAGGCTGGTGGGACGACTTGACCGACGTCGAGAAACTAGCCGCTGAAGGTAGAAACTGGAAAACCGACCTCTCTGGCGGTATTCAGCGGGTAGCGATTGGCCGAGGGTGTGCGCCGTATGGCAACGCAAAAGCACGCGCCGTGGTGTGGACGTTCCCAGATGCTGTGCCGAAGCATCGCGAGCCGCTTTACACTACGCGACGTGATCTGGTTGAACGCTTCCCCACCTGGGACGATTTCGATTCCATCATGCGTCTTCCTACGCTGTATAAAACCATCCAGGATCGCGATAACAGCGCTGACTATCCGATTATTCTCACGTCGGGCCGATTGGTTGAGTACGAGGGCGGTGGTGAAGAGACGCGCTCCATGTCGTGGCTGGCGGAGCTTCAGCAGGAGATGTTTGTTGAGATCAATCCGGCTAATGCCAACGATCTAAGCATCAAAGATGGCGATGATGTCTGGGTTGAAGGTGCAGAAGGCGGGCGGGTAAAAGTTAAAGCCCTCATCACGCCTCGCGTTGATCGTAACGTTGCGTTTATGCCGTTCCACTTCGGCGGCATGTTCCAGGGTGAAAGCCTGCGCGACCGTTACCCGGACGGCTCTGATCCGTACATCATTGGTGAAGCCGCTAATACCGCCACCACGTATGGCTACGATCCGGTGACACTGATGCAAGAGACCAAGTGCACCATCTGCCGCATTGAGCGGGCTTAAGTCCCGACCGACCTGACAGTACTGCCGGTGTAGGCAAAGCCCACACCGGCAAGAGGAGAAGACCATGGCTCAAATGAAATTTATGTGTGACGCCGAACGCTGCATCGAATGCAACGGCTGCGTCACCGCGTGTAAAAATGCCAACGATGTTGAGTGGGGTATTCAGCGTCGTCGCGTGGTTACGCTGAACGACGGTGAAGCGAGTGAAATGTCTATCTCAGTGGCCTGTATGCACTGCGACGATGCGCCATGTATGGCAGTTTGCCCAACCGACTGCTTCTACAAAACCGATGACGGCATCGTGCTCCACGATAAAGACCTGTGCATCGGCTGTGGCTACTGCCTGTATGCCTGCCCCTTTGGTGCGCCCCAGTTCCCGCAACAAAACGCGTTTGGTGAGCGCGGCAAGATGGATAAATGCACCTTCTGCGCTGGCGGCCCTGCTGAGAGCAAAGAAGAGGAGTATGAGAAGTACGGCTCTAACCGTATTGCCGAAGGCAAGCTGCCCCTCTGTGCAGAGATGTGCTCCACCAAGGCGCTACTGGCGGGCGATGCCCAAGACGTGGCCGACATCTTCCGTCAGCGCGTGGTGCACCGTGGCCATAAAGACGGTGCCTGGTCCAACAACCCTCAGGCCAGTGCCGATAACCTAGCCTACGATGCTGCCCGTAAAGGGTGAGGAGGCGTGTCATGAACCTGTTGACTGCACAGGCACCCGCAGGGGTGCCGCGCTCAGGTAAAGGGCTCGCCCTGGGCATTTGGCGCCTTTTGGTGGTAGCGCTCGTACTGATGCTTAGCCTTGGTTTCACCCAGTTGGCGGTGGCCCAGGCGGATACAGACCGTGAAATGGTGACCGCTGCTCCTGGTATCAGCGCAGATCAGTGGCGTCAGGTGCGCAGTGGAGAAACGGGACCTAACTACCGCGACTCTCGTTTTGACAGTAACTACAATCTGATTAATTCGAGTGGTGAAACCTGGCGGCAGCTCCGTAACCGCTGGGTGTCGCCGTTTGGTTTAATTGCGATCGTTGGAATGATCGCGGTGATTGCGCTGTTCTACTTTATCGTTGGGCGAAAACATCTCGATGAACCGCGTACAGGGCGTAAGCTCTTTCGTTGGTCGCTACTAATGCGTTCGCTTCACTGGACAGTCGCTACCCTGTTTATCACCTTGGCGCTAACAGGGTTGAATCTGCTGTTTGGTAAGTTCGTGTTCCGTACGCTGTTTGGCGACGCCGTTTGGGCGTGGATGATCTCAGCGTCTAAAGTGCTGCATAACTACCTTGGCCCGATATTTGGTGTGCTACTGGTTGTGCTGTTAATCAGCTTGCTGAAAGACAACATTCCCAAGAAACATGACTGGGTATGGTTTAAAAAGGCAGGAGGGCTCACGGGTAAGCACCACCCTGATGCCGGGTTTGCTAACGGTGGTGAGAAAGCATGGTACTGGCTGTTGGCAACCGTCGGTTTGGTGGTGGTGGCGAGCGGTTTTGTCCTCGACTTCCCCAACTACGGCCAGGGCCGCGATACCATGCAGTGGGCAAACATTATCCATGCGGTGGGTGCGCTGGGTTTAACCGCCGTGGCACTTGGCCATATCTATATTGGTACGGTGGGAACCGAAGGGTCGCTTGAAGCTATGACCACGGGTTACGTCGATGAAACCTGGGCGAAAGAGCACCACAACCTATGGTACGAAGAAGTTAAAGACCAGGCGATTAGCGAAGAAGAGGTTGCCGCACGCAAGTCAGGTGACGGTCACGACGAAGCAGCCGCTTCTCGACCAAGCTAAAATGCGCTAAGTAACGCCCTTCGACACCGCCCATGGGCGGTGTCTTTTGTTATGCTGCCCGTAACACGCTTTCAAGAGGAATTGCTATGTCAACGTTTGACGAACTGGATACCGCTACGCGTACTGAGCTTGAAGCCGCCGCGTTTCGTCGCTTGCTGAAGCATCTAGACGACAATAAGGATGTTCAGAATATCGACCTGATGATCCTGGCGGATTTTTGCCGTAACTGTCTCTCTAAATGGCTGGTCACGGCGGCAGAGGAGCAGGGTGAAACGCTGGAGATGGAAGCCGCCCGTGAGTACGTTTATGGCATGCCCTACAGTGAGTGGAAAACGCACTATCAGGGCAAGGCTACGCCCGAACAGCTAGCGGCACTTGAGGCGCGTAACGCTCAGAAAAAAGCGAAGGAGTAGCTGATGGAAAGCATGGTGGGGTTAAACGTAGCGGTGTTGACGGTATCGGATACCCGCACTGAAGCGACCGATCGCAGCGGTCAGGCACTGGTAGAACGACTCACAGCCGCAGGCCACTCGCTGGCTGAAAAGCGCATTGTGCAAGATGACGTATATCAGATTCGTGCAGTGGTTGCTCAGTGGATTGCCGACCCCGACGTGCAGGTAGTGCTGACCACGGGGGGGACTGGCTTTACCGGCCGCGACTCCACCCCTGAAGCTGTCTCGGTGCTGCTCGATAAACGTATCGAAGGCTTTGGCGAACGCTTTCGTCAGCTAAGCGGCGATGAAATCGGCAGCTCCACGATTCAGAGCCGTGCGCTGGGTGGGTTTGCCAACGCCACTGTCGTGTTCTGTTTGCCCGGCTCAACCGGTGCCTGCCGCACGGGCTGGGATGGCATTCTGGCGGAACAGTTAGATAGCCGTCATAAGCCCTGCAACTTTGCTAACTTGGTGATTCCAGGCCGGGGGCAGCATGGCTGATTTACAGCCGATTGAAACGGCTCTTGAAGCGCTGCTAAAAGACGTAAACCCGCTCGACGCAGAGAGTATTGCGTTGGAGGCGGCTGCGGGCCGGGTGCTGGCGGAAGCCGTTACTGCACAGCTGGATGTGCCGCCGTTTGATAATAGCGCCATGGATGGTTATGCCCTGCGCGCTGTGGATGCGGGGCAGTGGCTGCCAGTGAGCCAGCGCATCGCGGCAGGCACCCCGGCACAAGCGCTGGCGCTGGGTAGCTGCGCGCGTATTTTTACCGGTGGCGAGATTCCCCCTGGGGCCGACTGCGTGGTGATGCAAGAGCGCGTCGAGGTGGACGGTGGGCGCGCCTTGATGCCTGCAGATATTCCCGCGGGGGATAATGTGCGCCGCCAAGGGCGCGACGTTAAAAGTGGCGCTGTGCTGCTGAGTGCCGGTGTGCGGCTGGAAGCGGCGGCGCTGGGCCACTTGGCCGGCCAGGGGATAACGCAGGTAAATGTGCGCCGTCGGCCCCGCGTGGCGCTGCTCTCCACCGGCGATGAGATTATTGACCCTGGCACGCCGTTAAAGCCCGGGCAGCTCTATAATTCAAACCGACCGATGCTGAAACGGCTGCTGGAAAATTTCGGCGCTGAGGTGGTTCAGCTGGTTAGCGTGCCGGATAACTACGCTCAAACCGTTGCGCTATTACACCAAGCTGCGGAGGAAGCCGATGTGGTGATTAGTACTGGCGGCGTTAGCGTGGGGGAAGAGGATCACGTTAAAGCGGCGCTTGAGGCGTTAGGCCAGTTGGATATGTGGAAGCTGGCGATTCGCCCTGGTAAGCCGCTGGCGCTGGGTCGTTTACCCCGCAAAGAGGGCAGTCAAGCACGCTTTGTAGGGCTTCCTGGGAACCCTGTGTCTAGTTTTGTGGGGGCATGGCTCTTCTTGCGGCCCTTGCTGGGCGCAATGCTGGTCTGCCCGGCACTGACATCACTGCCAGTGGTGACTGCGAAAGCCGGGTTTGCTACCTCTACAGGCCCACGGGAGCACTATATGCGCGTGACGCTGACATTCGCGCCCAGCGGGGTAACGGCAGCAGCCTTTGAGGATCAGAATTCCGGCGTGCTCTCTTCGTGTATTAACGCGGATGCCTTGGCGGTGATCCCGCCCAACAGCGACATCGCTAAGAATGATGCGATTCGCTGCTTATGGTTGGCGAGCTAAGGGGTAGGAAGGGAGAGGCATCAGCTTGCGCCCGTCCAGTAGCAGCACGAGTTGCTGCTGTTCAAACGTGAAGCCGCATAGTGCCGCTGCAAAACGTCGGGAAAGCAGTAGTTTAGGTAGTGGATAAAGCGTATTGGCTGGCAGTTTTTGCAGCGTGATGTCGCCGCTGACCCCCAATTGCCACGTGCTGTTTGGTTCGCGACCGGCCTGCGTGTGGGGGAGGGTGAGCCAGCAGCTAGGCGGTGGCTGTGGAGCGCTACTTTCATAGAGCAGCGCGTGGGCATTCGTGGTGTGCAAGGCGACTGGATGATCGGTCATGGCGAGCACATGGCACGCTTCTATAGCCGCGCGGTAAGGGCCGACGCAAAATAGCACCATCGCCACCTGGGGCTGTAGGGAGGACTCTTGAGGCTCACGCACCTTAGCCTAACCCCTGCTGGTAAGCACTGAATAAAGTTTCTGGGTTGAGCAGGGCAACGGCTTGTCGATCATCAATCGGCCACAGCGCGCTCACATAGGGGCGTAATGTGCTCGAAAGCGTATCAGGCGGCGTTTGCAGCATACGCTGGATGACGTCGCACACATCGTCTAACTGCTCTATACGCACGCCGCTACTCATGCCCGCTGCGCTGACTAATAAAATCATGCCGTTAGCCGGTTGCTCCGGTGCAGAAAGGCCGAGCAGCTGATGCAGGCTAATCACAGACTCAATGTTGCCTCGCAGGTGCAAGACGCCTTCCGTGGAGGCGGGTAACCCGGGTACGTAATAAACGGGCTGGTCGCTGGGTAAAATTTCGCTGATGGCGCTGCCGGGGAGTGCAAACCGCTGGCCGCTGAGTCGAAATAAGACAAGCTGCTGAGTGGGCTCTTCAACATCGACCACTGTCTTGTCATCGCTTTGTGACGCTAGTGCTTCCTCCAACGAGGCTCGATTGTCTGGGTTATCAGCGCTCATCGGCTGGCTCCGTCGATATCACTATCTGATTACGCCCTTGGTCTTTGGCAAGATAGAGCGCTTGGTCAGCGCTTAAGCGCATCGACTCGGTAGAAGGCTGCTCGGGGAAGCTGCTGATACCTGCGCTGAAGGTGCAACGAAATCGAATGTCACCGGCGTGGAAATCGACCAGCGCAAAGTCTTCGCGCAAACTGTTGATTAACGGGGCGGCTTTTTCTGCGTTGACGCCTTTCAACAGGACAACAAACTCTTCGCCACCGTAACGGCCAATAATGTCGGATAACCGTAGACGGCTTTTTAATAGCCTTGCCAACGTGATGATGACTTGGTCGCCCGCTAAATGACCGTGGGTGTCGTTAACCTGCTTGAAGTGATCGATATCGATCATTGCCATTGCGTGTTCGCTATTTTCCCGGTGCGCCTGGGCAAGGGTTTTATTGATCAGCTCAGTGGTGGTGCTGTGGTTATACAAGCCTGTCATGCTATCGCGGGTCATTAATGAGCGTAGCAGGCGCAGGCGTTCAGCACGCAGGCGTACGGCAGAGACCAGTTCTTCGGGTTGCACAGGTTTAGTGAGAAAAGCTTCAACACCCGCAGACATCGCGGAGATCTGTTTTTGACTGTCGGTTTCACTCGAGAGATAGATGATCGGTAGCCCCAGGTACTCCGGCTGCTGACGAATAATGGTCGCCAGTTCTTCCCCTGAGCACACCGGCATATACACATCGACCAGCAGTAAATCAGGACTAAAGCGCTCCATCGTGGTGAGTGCATCGGCAGGATGATGCACTTGTTGAGCCATCATACCGCCCTCTTCAAGTAGCAAGGCGTGGTAAGCGGCGACTTCAGGCTCGTCATCTACCACAAGCACCTTGAGCGGCTCTTCTACAGCTGGGGCGGTGAGTTCGTCTACCGCCAACATAAGATCCAGTGGTTTGACCGGCTTGATGAAGTAACCATTGCAACCTGCGCGAGCGGCGCTCAGTCGCGAATGAAAATCGCTGTGGGCGGACAGAACGATCGCTGGCAGGGGCTGGTCAGTTAACTTGTTCAGGCTGGCCAGGGTTTCCGTGCCAGCTGTTTGGCCCTGGGGAAACTGCACATCCATAATGACTGCATCAGGGCGACGCGTGAGCACGGCGTTAAAGAACGTTTCTGTATCGAGGAAATGCACCACCTCATGGCCAAAACAGCGCAAGTGATGAATCAGTTGATCGACCTGTTCGGGCTCATCGTCGCAAAGATAAATTAACCGCTGGCGCTTGTTGCGTAATGGCTCAACTGGGTTGGTAAGCTCGAAGCTGTGCACGGCCGCCAGCGCTTTCTGTTGGCCACTGTGTGAACACAGGTGCTGCTGCTCACGCTTTAGCTGAAGCAGCAGTTGGCTAATATAGGTGTCGAGATCCGTGCGAGGCAGCGACGCAGTGAGCGCCTCTTCTGCTTGGTCTGCCAGAAGGGCAAGCCGTTCAAAGCCCAGCGATCTCCCGGTTCCTTTCAGGCTATGAAAGAAGCGGTGCAGCTCCGGGGCAAGTCGCGTTTGCTCTTCCGCCGACGTGCGGCTCTGCTGCCACAACTCAGCGGTTTGCGCTAAGCGGTTCGGAAGCTGCTCAATAAAACGCTCACGCAGCTGATTGAGCTTTTCGTGCAGCGAGGGGGCGGGCTGAGACATCAAACTACCTACGTGATTGGTCGAAAGCGGCGATCCGTTCCATTTTATCCATTCCATCGCAACGAACACTGTTTAGGAGCATGCCTTAGCCATCGAGCGCCTGTTTTACGGCGGCAGCTAAGGTATCTGCCAGCTCGGCATCTTTGCACAAACAGGCCGTTAGGCCCGGCGTTTGCTGTAGTGTTTCACTCGGGGTATCTCCGGTAAGTAAAATAAACGGTAGATGGTTGCCTTGCTCACGCAGCATTGCAAGAAGTTCGGTGCCGCTGACCAAGGGCATGTGCATATCGCTGACAATCAACACGATATCGCTGTGCGTGTCTAGTTGCTCGACGGCGTCCATCGCGTCATGAGCCAGAAGGGTGTTATGCCCCTGAGACTCAAGCAGTGCCGCCGTCATTTCCCCCGCAAGCGGATCGTCGTCTATGACTAGAATATGCATCCGTATCCTCTTGATGGTTATGGATGGTTATGTAAGTGGGGCAGGCCGTTAGCCCAGCAGGGCCTGTAGCGTCTCTACTAAATTGTTTTGATCAAAACTGCCCTTGACGATATAGGCATCAGCACCGACCTCAATACCGCGCCGTCGATCCGTTTCTTTCTCACGGGAGGTAATGATGATAATGGGCCGATAACGATAAATCTCATTTTCGCGCAGTCGGGCAGTCAGCGCAAAGCCATCCATAACCGGCATCTCGATGTCGGTAAGCACCGCGTCAAACGGTTCCGCCAGCGCTTTGGCTAATCCCTCGCGACCGTTTTCGGCCAGGGTGACGTGATAGCCCCACGCTTCCAGCACATCTTTTTCGATTTCGCGGGTATTCAGTGAGTCGTCGACCACTAAAACGCGCTTTGTGAGGGGGGTTAGGCGCTGATCGCTACTCTTGCGTTGGGTATTGTGCTGGCTAGCCTCCAGCAACGCGGGGATGTGAAGTAGGCTCACCAACGCATTTCGCCCTATGGTCACCATACCTGAGACCAGTGGTAAGTGGCGTAGATGCGCAGGCAGCGGCTTGATCACCATATCGCGTTCGTCAATCAGAGCATCAATCATTAAGGCAAGCTTCTGATGGCGAAGGTGGACAACCAGCAGTAGCGTGTTCTCAGTGACGGGCATCGTTTCTGGTAACTCAAGCAGCTGCGCCAGTGAGACAACGGGAACAAACTCGTTGCGTAAAATCAACGTTCGCTGACCAGCGGCGTCAATGAAGGATTCCGATGCACACTCCACCAGCTCTGACACGTATGGTGCGGTTACCCCGAGGGTGACACCGCTAACGCTGATCAGCAGCACCCGCATCATCGCCAACGACAGCGGCAGGCGCAGCGTAAAGCGAGTGCCGCGGCCGTGATCACTGGCAAGCTGCAAGTCGCCGTTAAGCTCGTCCACCACGGTGCGTTTAACGACGTCCATGCCCACGCCGCGCCCTGAAAAGTCGGTAATCATGCTTTTGGTCGAGAAGCCGGGTAGAAAAATAAGTTCTAGGGTCTCCTGCTCACTCAGAGTGTTCAGCTGCTCCTCACTGACCAGCTGTTTAACGAGTGCTTTTTGACGCACCGTGTCCAGTGCAATACCGGCGCCGTCGTCATGCATCTCTACCACCACCCAGTCAGCATCTTGCCACGCTTCAATCACCAGCTGTCCACGAAGCGCTTTACCCGATGCTTGGCGCTCAGCGGGCGGTTCTAAACCGTGATCCAAGGCATTACGCAGCAGGTGAATGAGCGGGTCTGACAGGCGGTCAATCATTTGGCGGTCCAGCTCGATTTCACCGCCGCGCACACGGCAATCAACCTGTTTGCCCAGTGAGTGAGCCAATTCACGGGACATATGCGCGAGCGGGTCGAATACCACGCTGAGCGGCAGCATGCGCATTTGCAGCGCTCGGTCGTGTAGGTCGCTCATCAGCGCGTCGTGACTTAACACGCTGTCTTTCAGCTCTCGGTGAAAGGCATGAAAGGGGGACTGCTGAGCCGCAGGAAGCGTGGTGCTTAGCGCTCGCGCTTGCTCTACGAGGGTGTGTAAGTGGTGGTGCCCCGAAAGCACTTCCCCCATCAAGCGGATAACATCGTCAAGTCGATCCAAGCGTACCCGCACGGTATCGCTGAGACGTAGCTCGGTTTCGGGTGCCGCCACGGTTGAGGGAGCAGGCGCCGGCGCCGGTGAATCCGCAAGGGGAGAGGGGGACTGAGGGGCGGTCTGCCCGCGAGCCGCTTGTTCCAGGGCGCTACACAGTGACTCATCCGCTGCGGGCAAGTCGTCGCCTGTCGCCCCATCAGCGAGCTGGCTGACGAAGTCAGAAAGCCCGTCAACCGCCTGGCGGAGAAGACTAGTTACCGTCGGCGACGTGTCGAGCGTGCCATCGCGCAGTGCACTGAGCAGCTCTTCGGTGCTATGCGCCAGGGCCGTAATGGGCGTCAGTTTCAGCATGCGCGACGAGCCTTTCAGCGTATGTGCCGCGCGAAATAGCTCGTTGATCTGCTCCCGATCAGCGTCACCCTGCTCTAATGCGTTGATGCCTTCGCGTAGACGCGGCAGATGGTCGGCGGCCTCTTCCACAAAGCGCTGTACAAAGCGGCGAATATCCAGCGCCATATCAAGTCACTCCCTGTGTGGCGCCGGTAGCTCCCAGCGTGCTGTTAACCGCGTCTAGATAGCGCTCAGCAAGAAAACGCGCATCACCGGGGGGGAGCGGTGGGGCGATAGTGGCTAATCCTCCGCTGGAAGCGGGGGCGGTGGTTAACAAACGTACTACGGCGGCATAGCGCTGCCGACGCTGCAATGGATCGTCGCTCAGCTCGCCTTGGCGATATAGTTCCGCTAAATAGAAGTGCGCCGGCCAGCACTCTGGGGCGGCGTAAATGGCCCTTTTAAAATAGTCGTGGGCGCGCTGAGGCTGCTGCTGCCAACGGGCAACTAGCCCGCTTAGCACCAGGGCGTCGATAGACCACGGCTGTTGCTTAAGCAGCGTTTCAAGCAGCGTAGCGGCGTCGTCAAACGCATTTTGGTTTAGCAACTGGTGGGCGTTATGCAGTGGGTGGTCCATGCTGCCCGCTGCGGTAGTGTCCGACGCAGCGTTTAGCGCCGCTTGTTCAGGCGGCGTAGCGGGTGCTAAGCCAGTGCTATGGGGGGGCTCTTGCGTTTTTCCAGCGCTTTCATCGTGATCAAAAAGGGCATCAGGCGCGGCCTCCACCAAGGCCGAGGAGAGTGGCGATGGGGGCGCGGGGCGCTGTGTATGGCGAAAGTAAAAAATGCCCTGATCTTCGACCAGTTCAAACACACCGAGATCGTTGCCCAAAGTTTCGGTGATGCCGCAGAGTAAGATGCCATTCGGCGCTAGTAACGGGCTAAGCTGCTGATGAATACGCCGTCGCGTCTGCTGGTCGAAGTAGATCGACACATTGCGGAACAGAATGACATCAAAAGGGCCGCCAGGAGGGCTCTCGTTGGCGTTAAGGAGGTTAAACGGGCAAAAGGTGACCCACTGACGTAGCGATTCGTGCAGCTTGAAGCGACCCTGGAAAGGGCTAAAGTAACGCGCTTTGAAGTCAGGCGAGAGGGCGCGAAACGCCATGCCGCCGTACACCGCCTGACGCGCCTTGGCGAGGATGTGATGATCGAGGTCGCCGCCGGTGAGCGTAAACAGTGTCTTGGCGCGCTCGCCAAAGCGTTCAAATAGCATCATCGCTACGCTATAGGGCTCTTCACCGGAAGAGCAGCCAGCGCTAAAGATAGAGAGCGGCGGCTCCTGTGCGGCTAAACGTTCAGGTAAATAGGTGTTGATTAACCACTCCAGGGCATCTGGTTCGCGACAAAAATAGGTTTCGTTGACCGTTAATTGGCTGACAAAGTGATTGAAAAGCGCCGTGTCGCGGGTTAACTGTTTGAGAAGCTGAGGAGTGTCGGTTATTCCTGTCGAGGCTTGTAGGTTAGTGACCGCTCGGAAAAGCCGGGCTTCGGCCAACCCTTCTAGGTGTAAACCGCAGCGCTGGTGTACCAGGGTTTTAAATGAGGCAAGCGCGCTCATGCGAGAGGCTCCGGTCGGCTTAGATAGCCGCGTACATACCACAAGAGTCGCTCCGCTAGGCTGTCGAGTGGTAGCTCATAGTGAATAACGCCCGCTCGAACGGCTTCCTGGTTCATACCGTAAATCACCGAACTGGCTTCATCTTGTGCCAATGTAGTGCCGCCTGCCTGATAAATAGCGCGCATGCCGTTCACGCCATCGCGGCCCATGCCGGTCAAAATAATACCAATGGCATCTCTGCCATACACCTGGGCAATGCTCTGTAGTAGAGCATCACAGCTAGGGTGATACAGAGCGTTTTCAGGGCTGGACTGAAGCTGAAACCGGTGGTGGTGGGAGATGCACAAATCACGCTCTGAAGGGGAT
This sequence comes from Halomonas sp. 7T, assembly GCF_025643255.1. Classification (NCBI taxonomy): domain Bacteria; kingdom Pseudomonadati; phylum Pseudomonadota; class Gammaproteobacteria; order Oceanospirillales; family Halomonadaceae; genus Halomonas; species Halomonas sp. 7T. Next base: position 3,576,946 of record NZ_CP087112.1, read on the forward strand.
AAGTAAATGTGCCCAGGGCGGATTTGCTCGCCCTCTTTGCCCACACTGACCGGCATGGCGCACAGTGAGGCTAGCCACTGCGCCATGCCATCGATAAACCCATGACTAATATGCTGGGCGATGATAATGGGTATTGGAAAACCGGCGGGTAACGTTCGCAGCAGGCGTACTAAGGCTTGCGGGCCACCGGTTGAGCAAGCAATGGCGATCACATGCTGGTAGTCCCTCTGCACGTCCGGTGGAGGAGCGGGCAAGTTAGGTAGGGTGGCGCGGGGGGCATGTGTTGTGGCGCGTCGCCTGAGTCGTGTGATTACCGCGACGCCGGCAAGCAGACGAACACGCTCTAAAAAGCGCTCGGCGTCGGCCCCTTCTAGTGTGGGTTTAGGCATGACTTCTAGGGCGCCCACCTCCAGCGCTTGATACGCGGTTTCTGCATCAGAGCGGTCACTCACTACCAGTATGGGGACGCCCTTGCTGTACATGATCTCTTCGATAGCGCTTAAACCGTCCATTACCGGCATGTTGAGATCCATGGTGACCAGCTGAGGCGCAAGGCGTTTGGCCAGTTCAACCGCTTCACGGCCGTTCGTGGCTTCGCCTACCACCTCAATGTCCTCCGCTCGGCTAAGGATATCGCGTAGCACCTCGCGGGCTACTTGGCTGTCGTCGGCAATGACTACCCGAATCACACTCATCCGGTATCCTTATCAGCGGTCTTGATGGGTAAGGGTGAACTCCTTCACCAGCGCGTTAAGCTCAGCCGACATTTGAATCATATCTTGGCTGATATCGGTAATGCTGCGCACCGAGTGTGCGTTGCGTGAGCTGGCGGTATCAATGTCGCGCAGCGCCATCACCACTTGGCTACTGGCGGTTTTTTGTTGCTGGGTAGAGAGCGAAATCTGCTGGGCGGCGCTGCTGGTTTGACTGGCCGCTTTAAGCAGCGCGTCCAGATCTTGGGCCGTGCTCAGGCTGGCTTCAACGCCCTGCTCGATGGAAGCGGCACCTTTCTCAGACGCCACCACCAAACGATTGATCGCCGTCTGGATATCGTCGGTATGTGCTTCAATTTCTTGGGTCGAGTCCGTGACGCTGTCGGCTAAACGACGTATCTCGCTGGCAACGACTGAAAAGCGCCGCCCCGACTCCCCCGCGCTTGAGGCTTCCAGTGCGGCATTGAAGGCGATCAGCTTTGTCTGGGCGGCCAACGTGTTGATCAACTCCATGACTTTGTTAATCTGCTTGGATTTCGCTCCCAGGGTCATGATCTCGGTCAGACTCTGCTCGCTGTCGCTGCGTATGTCCTGCATTTTTGACTGTAGCAGCTGCATGGCCGCGCTGCCTTTACGACTGCGTTCTAACGTCTGGTTGGCCACGTCGACGACCGACTGGGAGTGGTCAGCGATTTGCGTGGATGAGGTAGAAAGCTCTTCCATGGTGGAAGTGATTTCAGCCACGGAAGAGGCCATCTCTTCAACGGCGGCCGCCATGGTTTGGCTTGCTTCATTATCAATATCGCTGCCGTGCACGCCGGAAAGCCCCGCCGTTTTTGCCAGCCGGTCGGCGACGTGCGTTAACGCCACCGCGTTCTTGGCCACCGCCGCGATAGCACGGGAGAGGCGTTCAAGGAGTTCGTTGGTTTGATGGGCTAGGTCGCCAAGCTCGGAATTATCGTCGGTACTGACGCGCCGCGAGAGGTCCAAACTGAGGGTGATATCTTTTAGCTGGCGCTGAAAGTCAAGCAGGGGGCGCGTCAGGCTGCCCGTCAGCGGGTAGAGAATCAGCAATCCGATAAGTAAAATGAGCAGCCCTAATCCGCTAGACTCTAAAAAGCGTTCCCGAGTGGAGGTCAAATAACTCTCTTTCTCGACTTCCACCATGAGGTAGCGCTGCAGTTCGGGTAGCCAGCGAGTACTGATTAACAGCGTTTGGCCATCGCGCTCAATCTCTTGTACCTGGAGGTATTCATCAGGCCGCAGGCGCTGCGACGTTTGGTCTGGTAAGAGCTCGGACGTGGTGATGTCCCCATCGCTGCGAATGAGCAGCTCTCCTTCTGCGCTGATTAGGGAGGCGCGTCCGGTGTCACCCAAGCGGAAGTCGTTAATGAGGGTGGCCATTTGGGAGAGATCCAACCCCGCGCCCGCCACTATTAATGGCAGGCCGTTGGCGGTGTTAGCCGTGCTACGGTAGTTAACGTATACAAAAGCATCGTCAGGTGAAAACGTATCGCTATCTAAATTCAACTCGTAGGCGTTCTCGCTTTCAATAAAGCGGTAGTACCAATCATCCTCACTGCCGGGCGGCTGGATAATACGCTGCAGAAGTTCGCCATTGCGCAGTTGAATATAGTAGCCCCGCCCTTGGTATTGAGCGGCGATAAACAGCAGTTCGGTGTCTATCTGCTCCATCAAGCGCCCAAGGTAACGGGTAATGTCAGCTTGGTCTGCTTCAGGCAATCCGTCGCGAACCCACTCTTCAATAAAGTAACTATTGGCCAAGCTTTGGGAAATAGCGAGATTTTGACTGAGATTGAGATTGATATGTGCGGCTAGCCCCTCGACCTGGGCCGGTAACTCTTCGTTAATCAGGTAATTGAGTCGCGCTTGGCCGTAGGAGCGCGCTTGAAGATAGAGTGCCAGGAGCATGGCGAGGGCGAGGACGATGCCAAAGGAGAGAAATAATCGAAGCCGTAAAGGTAGAGATTTCCAGCGCGCCATCATGTTTGCCATTGCTCCAAAGTAAACGGTGGCCCTGAAGCCGCAGCGGCATGTAGCTTTAACGCTGTTAGGTAACGCTCAGGGTAAAGAGGGTGAAGGGGAGTGCCCCCACTACTTATGAAAGCGACTTGTGAACGTCGTGCTTATCACCGTGCCCATCAGTAGTACCAACGATTTCAGCCTTTTTAATGCGTAATGTCTAGTGCTAATCAGTTGAATGGGGTACGCCTATTTATACGATCGCGTGGGGAATAAAGCATGACGTGTCTTTGGTAATGCGCCCCACATCCTCACGAATGCCCATGCCGCAGGCACGGTCACCCACTACCCAACTGCCGACTAACGCGTGCTTATCACCAAAGCGAGGCAGGCTGTGGTAGGCCTGGCGTATCCACGGGCTGTCGGTGTAGGGGCCGCCGACAGTCTGTTGCTCACCTGAAGGCGTGATTAAGCTTATATTGCTGCCTTCCCGTGAGAAGAACGGCTTACGCACCCATCCTGCGGCGAGTGGGGCGCTGGCATCGTCCTCGAAAAACGCTGGCAGCAGATTGGGGTGGCCTTCAAAGCGTTCCCATAGCAGTGGCAAAATGCCTTTGTTAGACAAGATTGCTTTCCAGGGTGGCTCGAACCAGTGGGTGTCGAGCAGCGGCAACTGCCTGCCAAATGTATCGTCAGCCATCTCTTCCCAGGGGTAGAGTTTGAAAATAGCGGTAATCGGCTGATGGTCTAAATCGACAAAATGACGAGCACCTGGCTGTAGACCGATGTCATCGGTATAAATAAACGGCGCATTAAGCCCTGCCTGTAGCGCAATGTCCTGCAAGTAGCTGACCGTTGCCCGCTCTTCATCGCTGCCTTTTACACAGGAGAAGTAAAGAGTACGCCCTTCCAGCCGGTCGCCTAAGTGCGCCATGGCGTTAATTAGCCGCTCTTGAATCGAGTTGTACTGGTCAGCTTGCCGGGGAAGAAGGCCCTGCTCAATGGCTTGCTCAAGCCACACCCACTGGAAAAAACCCGCTTCATAAAGCGAGGTGGGCGTATCGTAATTCAGCTCTAACAGCTTAGCTGGGCCGTTACCGGAGTAGGCAAAGTCCATTCGTCCATAGAGGGGCGGCTGACCCGCTTTCCAGGAGTGATGAATGGTGTCCCACATAAATTCAGGAATCGCTAAGCGCTGCATTAACGCATTGGAGTGGCAGACCTTGTCGACCAACTCCATGCACATTTCATGCAGCGCTTCAGTAGGGGACTCAATGTCCTGTTCAACCTGCTCCAGGGTGAACTGGTAATAGGCGTCCTCTTTCCAGTAAGGCGCACCATCAATGGTGTGAAAATGAAACCCTAGCTCGTTAGCTAGGGTTTTCCACGCTCTACGTTCGGGTATATCGACCCGCAGCATAGCGGCTCCTCAGCGACTGGTTATGAGCCCCAAGAGGCTGAGCGTGTGCCTAGGCCTCGGCGCGTCGTTGCTTGGCGATTCTGAACTACTGAGCTACGCATGGCCTCATTGCGCTGGTTAACGCGCTGCGTTGCCTGGTTGGCGGCGGCGTTCCAGTTGCCTTGGTTCTGGCGATTACGGTAAACCGGCTCTTGATACACCCGCTCTATAGAGCGGCCACGGTTAGTGTTGGATAGCATGCTGCCCATCATGTAACCCATCATGGCGGGCATAAACCAGCTGCCGCCCCCGCCGGTAGCTTCGGCTTGCTCCTCGTTAGGTGCCGTGCAAGCGCCTTCACCGTGCTCTGCTTCGCAGGCCTCTAGTGTGTCAAAACGGGGAACTGACTCTAGCGATGCAGCGTGAGCATCTTCGCAGGCGCTGCGGGTATAAACGTTGGCGGCCACGCACTCTTCAACGCTTTGAAAGCTTCTGGGTTCATCGAAGCTGACCTCGGTCACGTGCTCATCAGGCGCTGGCTCAACACACGCGGTTAAGCCAAAGGCGCTGGTGCCCATCATTGCCAGGGTCAGGCGGGCGCTGCGCTTGCGACGGGGTAACTGTGCCGGGTGGTTATGCGTATCCAATGTCACTCTCCTTTACCACGTCATCGAGGCTGCGTTGATCAAGCCGACCGCAATAGAAATGCTGCCTACTAGAGTGCCGTAGGCTTGGTGGCCTTCGTTAATATGCTGGGAAAGGCTTTCGCCCTGCTGGCGTAGAAACAGCTTCAATCCGAAGAAGGTGGCTAACTGAACACCGAAGGCAATAATGCCCCAAAGGATAAAGTCGATATAGCTGACAGAGTTCGCCATGGCGCTATAGAGCGGAATGGTAAAGCCTAAAATAGAGCCACCGTAGGCGCGTGCGGCCGCGGCGTTGCCTTCACGTATTAGCGTCCATTCGTGGTGAGGCGTAATGCGGCTGTAGCAGTACATAAAGGCGACTAGCAGCCCAAGAGCGCCTATTAAGTAGGCAAGAAAATGCGGTAACCCTTGTAAGTAATGCAACATAGCGACGCGCTTCCCTATAACTAGATGGACGATGTGTATTGTGACATAGCTGAGCCACGCTGCGGTAAAACCCCATCAAGTTTGTTTAACACGCTTAATTAGGGCTTTTGATGATGCTAGACACTACGCTTGTGCTCCCTACCTAGGGCGTAAAGGAGGGTACACTGCTCCGCTTAGGTAATGAAAACAGGGTTAAAGAGTGATAATAAAGGATGAGGCTGCTATAAGGGGTAAAGAGGCTTAGACCGTTAATTGCATTAAATAGGAGTTCTATTGTCGACATACCTTCTCCCTCCATTGCTACGCCGCTTCCAACTTCTCGCTCTTATAGTGGTAGCTTTCGTTTTAGTCGCAATGGGCTGGCAAGGCGTTCGAGTTCAAGAGGCGCTGTTGAGCTCGAATGCCGCTGTCCACAAGCACCTTGAGAGCATTACGCTCATTCAGGCGTTTAAAGCGACATTACTGGACTTAGAAACCGGGGAGCGTGGATATGTGATTACCGGTCAACCCGCTTATCTATTGCCCTATCAGCGGGCGCGCGCTCAGTTAGTCCAAAAACGAGAGCAGTTAGCGGATATTTCAGCTGCCGATGAGCCCAGTAACGAACTTTTGGAAGACGAATTTACAGCTTTGCTGACTCGGCGGATCCAAATTGCCGAAGCCAATATCATGGTACGTGAAACCGATGGCTTAGAAGCGGCTGCCCTCAGGCTATTAGCCGCAGGGGGGCGGCAAACCATGGATCGATTGCGCAGCCATCTTAATGCGTTAGAACAAAATGAGCGTGAGCTGCTAAGTGCCCAAACTCAACACGCGACCCGTCAAGCACAACGGTCACGTTGGGTGTGGGGCGGCGGCGCTGCTGCTGTAGCGCTGCTGCTGATCATCACCAGTGTGTCTATTATCACTCAATGGCGCCAGCGCCAGCGAGTCATGACCATGCAGCAAACGTTCATATCCACGGTAAGCCACGAGCTACGCACACCATTAACGGTGATTTTGGGCGCTTTAGGCATGTTGCAAAGCGGTATGGGAGGCACACTGAACCAAGATGCACAGCGTTTGATCACAATAGCAAATGATAATGGTAAACGTTTAAAGCATTTGATTGATGACATTCTCGATATTGAGAAACTCGAAAGTGGACAACTAACGTTTAACTGGCAGCAATTGCCACTTAAGTCGCTGATAGAGCAGTCTGTACTCCTCAACCAGCCTTACGCAGAGAGTTTTTCTGTTTCGTTGGTGTTTAAGCACGTATCAGCTAATGATTCTGTTTTGAAAAATGCCTTAACGAAAGCATTAGATGAGCATGACGAGGTTGAAGTAGACCCAGAGCGCTTTGCCCAAGTCATGGCGAACTTGATTTCCAATGCGTGTAAACACTCTTCACCAGAAGGTCAGGTTGAAATAACGGCGGGGCAGGTAGATAGCCGCTGGTTTGAAGTAAGCGTTTGCGATCATGGCAGTGGAATACCGTGGTCGTTTCAGCCCCGCGTGTTTGAACGCTTTGCTCAGGCGGATGGGACCGACAGGCGCCGAGCAGGTGGGACGGGACTAGGGTTGGCAATTACGAAAGCTCTGGTTGAGGAAATGGGGGGACGCATTGGCTTTCGATCCATACCCTTTGAAGGCAGCTGTTTCTGGATTCGCTTACCCAGAGTGGTATCGGTAAGCTGATATAAGCGCTTACTTAACAATGTACAAACGACGCTAAGAGGGTCATATGTCATCAACAGCAGCGACTATTTTACTGGTCGAAGATGAAGAGGATATTGCTTTTCTTTTGCGCTTTTTGCTGGAGCGTAACGGCTACCAGGTTGAGCATGCTGAGGAAGGTCGGCAAGCGCTGGAGCGTATTACTCATGGAGCAAGCAGCAGCCAAGTTCCGGATCTAGTGCTTTTGGATATGATGCTTCCTTATCATGATGGTTTGGAAATTCTTGCCCGACTGCGGTCGCAGCCAGTTTGGGAGGACGTTCCGGTGGTGATGTTAACCGCCAAAGCGAGGGAAGCGGATATCGTGCGAGCGCTAGAGTTAGGCGCAGACGACTATGTCACAAAGCCGTTTCAGCCGGATGAGCTGTTAGCGCGTTTACGCCGTTTTTTGCGTAAACGTTAAAGAGGAGAACTGATGACATACGCTAACCGTTTGCTTAACTTGAATATTTGCTTTGGCAAGGGCCTAGCACTGTTTGTAGCTTTAGTGGTAGTCACAGCACCTTTTGCTGAGGCCGATGAACGCCGTACTGAGCTGGAAGTGTCGCAGCGCTACGAGCATTTAGATAATGGCTTCTCTGCCTGGCAGGCCCAGCGTCTTGATGCCCAAACCCGCACTCTGAATGGCATTACTTGGTACGGTGCCGCGCTGCGAGAACGACGTTACGGTAGTTGGGATCAAGGCGTTGAAGCGGGAGCCGCGATTCCTATAGGTGCCTATTGGGTTGTTCAGCCAGAAGTAGCTAAGGCATTTGACGGTGATTTTCTCCCTCGCTGGTACGCCGACTTACGTGTGCAGCGCGTGCTTACTAACGGCTGGGTCGCCAACACTAGCCTGCGCCGCACGCAGTACAATGACTCCCAGGTAGATCGCCTAGCACTCGGTGGCGAGCGCTATTGGGGTAACTGGCGAGGCGCTTATACGTTGAATATCAGCGACGTTGATGGTGCAGGCACGCCGATAGGGCATGCCGTGGCGTTAGACCGCTATTACAATGACACGAGCTTTATTGGCCTACGAGGCAACCTAGGGCGTGAAGAGGAAGCGCTACCCAATGGCAATGTGTTCACCAGTTCTGTATCGGGTGTTGGTGTGCGTGGCCGACACTGGTTGGATGATGATTGGGCAGTTTCCTGGGACGTGGGGTGGCTGAGCCAGGGGAATATTTATGACCGCTATGGAGTACAAGTAGGCATTCGTCGTGCTTTCTGAGGTGGTCGCGCTGTTTGAGCTGTTCGTCGCGGCGCTGAGGCAACTGACCGTTTTACCAAGTGATCCCGCCCTGAGGCTTGCTGTCTACAGCGCTATTGCCTTAGCAGTGTTAACGCTGGTCGTGATGTTTAATGTGCTGGTGTTGTCTGAATTGGCTGGACGGCGTCAGCGAAGGAGAGCGGCCTTTAATGCTCGCTGGCGCCCGCTACTGACGGCATGGAGCCTGGGTGAGCGCGTGGATTTACCGCCGCTCAATTCACACCGTGATGAGGAGCGCTTTTGGCTGCTGTTGATGTGGGTTAATTTGCAGCGCCAGCTGCGCGGTGGCACAAAAGAAAAACTAAATACATTTTTTGGCCACTTAGCGTTAGATACCTACGTAGCATCGCTTTTAGACAATCGCCGAGCGCACCGTAGGCTGTTGGCTCTGGCTTGTTTACGGCACGTGGGGGAAGAGCGCCACTGGATGTCTGTGGCGCCACTCGTTACTTCTTCTAATCCAGTAGAAAGCCTCGCAGCGGCAGACGTATTGGTCGCGATGAATCCTGAGCGCGCCATGCGCTTTTTAGTGCCGTTCTATATTCAGCGAAAAGACTGGGCGTACCTGCGTTTTAAAGCCTTATGCAAGCAGGCGGGCCGCACAGCAGCGGGGCCGCCATTGCTAACTGCTTTAGAGCAGTCTCCACACCCTCGTATTGTGGCACTACTTGAATGGGTAGCCCCCTCCAGTGCGGCACAGTGGGCACGGCGCAGTTTGCTGCAGCTACCTGCTTCAATGGAGTTAAGCCGTGAGCAGCGTGATGCGGTATGTGCATCGCTGCGTTGCTTAGCAGAGTTGCATAGCGCGCAAGATCGCGAACTAATTGAACAAGCGTTCAATCATCCGTTGCCGCAGGTGCGAGTCGAAGCGGTGTTGGCGCTCAAGCGTCAAGCCAATGAGGCTGATGAGGCGCAGTTTATGCGCATGCTTAGCGACCCTAGTTGGTGGGTACGACAAGCCGCTGCTGATGCGCTGGTTGATTTACCAGGCATTAATAAACCACGCCTTAACGCTCTATCTGAGGGTTTACAAGATCGTTATGGTCGCGATGCCCTACGTCGTGCCATCGCGGAGAAGCGCTAATGGAAATTTGGCAAGCAGTGACCGGGGTTGATTGGGTGTGGTGGGGCCAGGTAGGCTTCATCGGCTACTTTGTACTGTTAAATGGCGGTTACTTAACCCTCAACGTGCTGTCGATGATCAGTCTCCGCCGCTATATGCGCCAGCGGGCTGAGCTGGGTGAAACAGTTCCGTACCTTGGTGTAGAGCCTGCCGTCTCTATTCTAGTGCCCGCGTTTAATGAAGAGGCAACGATCCGCACATCAATCCTCTCCTTAATGCAGCTTCAATACCCGGAGTTTGAAATTGTCGTCATTAACGATGGCTCTAAGGACAATACTCTGGCCGTCTTAAAAGAGGCGTTTGAGCTAGAAGAGTATCCTGAGCCACTTCGGCGAAGCGTGCCTCACCAAGAAGTGCTTGGCGTATACCGCTCGCGCCGCTATGACCATCTGAAAGTGATTGATAAGGCGAATGGGGGCAAAGCTGATGCGCTGAATGCTGGGATTAACGCCTCCCGCCATGCGCTTTTTTGTGCGGTTGATGCCGACTCGATTTTGCAACGAGACAGTTTGTTGCGGGTAGTGCAGCCCTTCCTGGAAGATGAGCGCACGGTGGCGGCTGGTGGAACGGTGCGCATTGCTAATGGTTCCAAGGTGCAAGGCGGCTATCTTTTGGAGGCGGGTATCCCCCGTAGCCTGTTGGCACGTTTTCAAATTGTTGAATACTTACGTGCCTTCCTCTTTGGCCGTTTAGGCTGGTCACCCATGAATGCCGTGCTGATTATTTCAGGCGCCTTTGGTTTGTTTAACCGTGAGCGTGTGATGGATGTAGGCGGCTACAGTACCACCACGGTAGGCGAGGATATGGAGCTAGTGGTGCGGCTGCACCGCTATCACCGAGAAAAGCGCCTGCCTTATCGTATCCACTATTTACCAGACCCTATCTGCTGGACAGAAGCACCGGAAGATCTCACTACATTAGGCAAGCAGCGTAGCCGCTGGCAGCGCGGCTTGGCAGAAAGTTTGTCGAGGCATACCAAGTTGGCGGTCATGCCCAGAGGTGGCGCACCCGGCAGGCTGGCGTGGCCCTTTATGGCGCTTTTTGAGTGGCTTGGGCCATTAATCGAACTGGGTGGCTATCTCTTTATGGTCGTCGGTTTTAGCCTAGGCATCATTTCGCCACTTGCGCTTACGGTCTTTATGCTGGTGGCCATCGGTATGGGTATTCTTCTCTCGGTGAACGGTCTCCTGCTTGAAACGCTTTCGTTTCGGGTCTATGCAAGACGTCGCGATATGTGGCGGCTGTTTATGGTTGCTGTGATTGAGAATTTTGGCTATCGCCAGCTAAACACCCTTTGGCGCTGCCGTGGCTTATGGCAGTGGTTCTCAAGGCGGAAGCACCAATGGGGAGCGATGAAACGCAGCGGACAGTGGGGGCAGCATTAGCCATGACGCTTACATGCGTTAAAAGTATCCAGAGTGTATTCAATGTTAGATAACCTAAGCCATAGTGCTATTGCCGGTCAGTTCTTTGGCTTGGTGGCGCTGGTAATATGCGTGGTGGCTTTTGCCAGCAAAAATGATGATCGCTTGTTGGTACTGCTGATCTCCGCCAATGTGGCGTTTGCGCTGCAGTTTGTATTTTTTGAAAGCTGGACGGCGGCAGCGCTTACGGTGTTAGTGATTGTGCGCATTGTACTTGCTAGGCGCTATCTAGGAAGCAAAGTTGTTATGTCGGGCGTGCTGCTGGCCAGCGGTATTGCTGCCGCTTTAACGTGGCAAAGCTGGGTCGATATGTTACCCATGATGGCCATGGTAATAGGCACGGTTGGTATGTTTTTACTGCGTGGCATCGCCATGCGGGTATGCCTAGGGCTGGCCGCCTTAGCTTGGATGCTGAACAACCTGTTGATTGGCACTGTCGGCGGTACTATTGCAGAAGGGCTGATTGTGGTCACTAACATCGTCACGATTATTCGCTTGATGCGGGCTAAACGAAGATATCCTGACGTATTTGAAAACCCCGAAGGGCTAGCCCCGATTACCAAAAATGATCACCCGATCTAGTCGGTTCATATCGGCCCTCGTCGCTCTCTTTTTTCGGCCCGCGTTAAGCGTAGGCGCTACTGCTATGCTGACAGTGTGCGAATCACGGAAAGAGGAGTTAGGCCATGGCCGGTGGATGGGCAAAAGATGGCGCCGAACAAGAACAGATTGAGAGCACGGTAGATGACGCGGTGCAGCGTGCCCGTAGCCAACTGCCCCGTGGCGAGAGCCTTGAAGTGTGTGAGGAGTGTGGTGACCCCATACCCGAGCCGCGCCGTAAAGCAATTCCTGGGGTTCGTTTCTGTATTGTTTGTCAGGCAGCGTTAGACAAAAAACAGTCAGGTTTTAGTGGCTATAATCGGCGCGGGAGTAAAGACAGCCAGCTGCGTTAACGCGACCCGCCTTTACTAATTAATAGCGATGGCGACAGCGCCTTTGTTACCCTCCTCAAATTAACGCCTTTACGTCCTGCTTTAGGGCATGCCTGCACGCAAAAAATCTATGAGGAATGACCTTTGGTGACTGATCAACAGTACTGTGCGCTCAGTGTTGAGACACTTTCCCAGCGGCTAGGTGGCGTGGATGACGTCGCGAGCCGGGTAGGGGGCAATTCGTCAACCTGGCGAGTTCGCGAAGTGGGCGATGGCAACCTGAACCTTGTGTTTATCGTTTCAGGCAGTACCGGCAGTGTAGTAGTGAAGCAGGCGCTGCCTTATGTGCGCATGGTGGGCGAAAGCTGGCCGCTGCCGCTTTACCGTGCCCACTTTGAATATTATGCCTTAGTGCGTCAGGCCCAGCGTGCGCCGGGTATTGCGCCTGAGGTGCTTTATTTCGACAAACCCCAAGCGCTGATCGTCATGGAGTACCTCTATCCGCACACGATTCTGCGCCGCAAGCTGATCAACGGTGAGCGTGTTACTCAGCTTGGTGAAACCATCGGTGAATTCTGCGCGCGCATGGCGTTTCGTGGCTCGGAACTATCACTGAGCAGTCCTGAGAAGAAGCAGGATGTGGGGCTGTTTTCAGGCAATGTCGCCATTCCTGCCATCACCGAATCATTGGTGTTTACCGACCCCTATTACGGCGCTGAAATGAACCACCATACGCCGGAGCTTTCGCCGGTAGTGGATGAGCTACGCCGTAATGCGCGGTTAAAAGCCAAGGTTCAGCGGCTGTTGATGAAGTTCACTGCTAACACCGAAACCATGCTCCACGGTGATCTTCACTCCGGCTCCATTATGGCCACGGATACTGACGTACGGGTCATTGATCCTGAGTTCTCTCAGTACGGGCCGATGGCGTTTGACCTGGGCATGGCGGTGGCTAACTTCCTAATGGCTTATTTCAGCCAACCGGCTCATCGCCCGGAAGATGAGTGTGAGGCGTATCAGGAATGGATTCTTGAGGTGATTGAGGCGTGCTTTACCCGCTTTGACGCCGAATTCCGCCATCTATGGCAAACCGAGCGCACCGGTATTCTGTTTCCCAAATCGCTATTTGAAGAGCAGGGCAATAGCGCCGACGACGCCTGCGATGCGCTGCTGGAGGAGATCCGTCTGGACGCACTGGCCTACTGCGGGATTGAAATGCACCGTCGCGTACTGTCGCTGGCTCATAACGCCGACTTTGAAGAGATTAAAGACACCGCGCTGCGCGCTAAGCTTGAAGCACGCAATGTGCTAATGGGCCAAGCGCTGATTCTAGAGCCGGAAGCCTACAGCGATCTTAGCGCGCTGGCAGAGCTAGCCCGGGCGTATAACCAGCAAGAGGTGCTGTAACAACAAATCATTTAATCGCAGCTTTAGCGGTCTCGCGCTAAAGCTGCGTTTTACGATTCACCATTCACAGTTGGTCAATACGATCAAACTTCCCGGCGATATCGCTCTCTGTCCAGTGCGGTACCCAGCCTTCCACGTTATCGAAGAAGCGTAGCGCGGTGAATTCCGGCGCTGGGCCCATATCGAACCAGTGGGGCGTATTGGCAGGCACGCTAATCAGGTCATTGCGAGAGCACAGCACCTGATACACTTTGTCTTCAATATGTAAGCAGAACAGCCCCTGGCCTTTGACGAAAAAGCGCACTTCATCTTCGTGATGGCGATGCTCATTTAAGAACTTCTGACGCATGGCGTCTTTGTCGGGGTGTGAGGGCACCATATGCAGCACATCGACGGTTTGATAGCCGCCCAGGGCTTTCACCCGGTCAATATCTTCTTGGTAGAGTGCCAAAATATCTTCCTGGGTGGCGTCAGCGGCGATCTCTCCTGGCGTGGCCCAGCGCTCAAACAGCACGCCCACCTTGTTTAGCTCGGCGGTAATCTGCTCGCCGTCAGCGGTGTCCACTAGAGCATCGTTAGGGTTCTGATCGGCAAATACTTTCAGTTGCGACATCAAAAAATCTCCTTAAAAGTGACGGGCCGTATAAGGCTACAGGGCAATCTCATCAAAGCGGGTGACGCAGGCGTGAACATTGCCCGCCTGGGTGCCTTCGCGCACCAACTGCAGCGTCTGCATGCCCGCCTGCTTGGCGGAGTCTAGTTCTTCAACCACATCTGATAAGAACAGTACTGCCTCCGCCGGTAGGTCAAGCTCAGCCACAATGCGCTGATAGGCGGCAACGTCACGTTTATGTCCGATATGAGTATCAAAGTAGCCGCTGAATAGGGGGGTCAAATCGCCCTCGTCGCTATAGCCAAACAGCAGTTTTTGCGCTTGCACCGAGCCTGACGAGTAGATGTATAGCGCTTTGCCTGACGCTTTCCAGTGACGCAGGGTGGGGGCCACGTCGCTATACACGTGGCCTGTAAAGTCGCCGCGCTGATAACCATCCGCCCACACCATGCCCTGCAAGGCTTTTAGCGGCGTGACTTTTTGGTCGGTCTCGATCCAGTGCAGTAGCTGGGCAATGACGGCGTCCAGTGAGGCATCAGGCTCGCCCATTTCACGGCGCACGGCATCGACCTGCTCGGCAACGGCTGGCGCCTCTGCGCTAGCGCGTAGAAAGTCGGGCAACTTGGCGTGGGCGTAGGGAAACAGCACCTTATGCACGAAACTGATATCCGTGGTGGTGCCTTCAATATCGGTCACAATCGCGCGTACAGCTGGGTTACTCATTTAAGACTGCTCATTCAAGACACCTCATTTAGGATCACCGATTCTCTTCGAGAACACAGGCGAGTAAAAACTCGATGGCTTCCAAGTGGCGGCGACAGCTGGCGATACTATCGCCCACGGCGTAAATGCCGTGCCCTGCCACTAAAAAGCCCCAGGGCATGGGCCAGCCGCTGCGTACATGCTCGGCTAGTTCTTCCATATCCTGGGAGTTGGGCACCACCGGTAACGTAATGGTAGCGTCGTGGGTGACATTGCCCGCTAGCGCCTTTTGCATCTCAAAACCGCTTAGCTTTATGCCCTGGGGGAAGCGACGTGAGAGCACCGTGCTGGCCACGGTGTGAGTGTGCAGCACGCAGTGAATGGTCGGGTCTAGCCGATACAGCGCGGCATGTAGATCGCTTTCTGCGCTCGGCTTGCCGTTGCCTTCAAGCATCTTGCCATCCAGGTTGCAGAGCAACAGATCATCGGCTTGAATGCGGGTTTTATCCCGGCCAGAGGCAGTCACCCAATAGCCCGTTTCAGTCCGGGCGGAAAAATTGCCGCCGGTGGCGGGCGTCCAGCCCTGCTGCGCCGCCCATGAAATGGCATCCAGCAGTTCATTTTGTAGCGTCATCATAGGATCAGTGTCGCCTCTTCTAGTGGTCGCCATTCTATATGATAAGCTTCGCGCCTGATAAGCCGTGCTGTTGTTCTGCTAGTCAAGTTCAAGTGCTCAAGGAGTTCATCGAATGCCTCAACTTCAATCACGCAGTTTGCGGGTTAATGCCGACCACCTTGAGTATTTGGATCAAACCCAACTGCCCCAAGTAGAACAGTGGGTGCGCTGTGGCTCGCCTGAAGCGTGGCAGGGCGCGGTTAAAAATCTCGCTATTCGCGGCGCGCCGCTGATTGGCTTGAGCGCAGCCTTTGTGCTGGCGCAGTATGCCGCGCGCCATCCAGGCGGTGATTGGCAGTTGGTAAGCGACCGCTTACGCGCCACTCGCCCCACGGCAGTTAACTTAATGTACTGCTTAGATGCCATGGAAGCCTGCTTTGAGCGCGGCGCCAATGCCCTGACCGAGCGTGCCGCCGCGCTGTTTGCCGAAGACCGGGCGCTATGCCAGCGTATGGCCGAGCGGGGCGCTGATCTTTTACAGCCGGGCGAGCGGGTGCTGACTCACTGCAACACCGGGGCGCTGGCCACCGCAGGGGTGGGTACCGCGATTGGCGCGCTTGCAGTCGCCAAACAGCGCGGCGTTGAGCTGCAGGTGTATGTGGATGAAACACGCCCATTGCTGCAGGGTGGCCGTTTAACCGCCTGGGAAATGGCGGATTTGGGGATTCCCTATCAGCTGATTGCTGACAGCATGGCCGCCAGCCTAATGGCGGCGGGCAAAGTAGATAAAGTGATGGTGGGCGCTGACCGCATCTGTGCCAACGGCGACTTTGCCAACAAAGTGGGCACTTACATGCTGGCGGTGATCGCTCACTATCATCAGGTGCCGTTCTATGTGGTGGCCCCCTACACCACGGTAGACCCCGCCTGCGCCACCGGTGCAGATATTCCCATTGAACAGCGCGACGCTGCCGAAATACGTGGCGTTGCTGGCGCCTTTGGGGAAGTGGTGTGGGCGCCTGAAGATGCACCCGTATGGAACCCCGCCTTTGATGTGACGCCTGCGGAGCTTGTCACCGGTTGGGTGATGGACACAGGCGTGTTTGATGCGGCTGCTATCGCGCGTGGCGAGCATTGCCAGGGGCGGGATTAACCGTATCGGTAGACGCTAACCCAATGGCGTTAGCGCATATAGCCAAAATGACGCCCTTGCCTTGTTTTCGGCAGTACTGAAGGACGCAGCAAATCAGCGTGCTACACGGCGCTACCGCCCGTGGTCTTGCTGGTTTAGCTGCTTCATTCGGTTTTCTGGTGCGCCAGAATAACGGCCAGAAAGCCTTCACCGTAATCCGCAAGTTTACGTGTGCCAATGCCCGAAATCGCGCCCAGTGCCTCCATGTTTTGGGGGTTCTGTTCGACCAGTTCAGCCAGGGTGGCGTCGTGGAAAATTACATAGGCGGGCACGCCCTGGGCCTCGGCCAGTTTCCGACGGTGCTGGCGCAGGGCTTCCCAAAGCTCGCCATGGGGCAGCGTGGCCGAGGCCCCTTTGCTGCCCCGCCGGGTGGCCTTGGCCTTGCTTGGTTTGCGCAGGGTAAGCGAGTGTTCGCCGCGCAGCACCGGCTTGGCGTTGGCCGTGAGCTTAATGCCGCCGTGGCCCTCCATGTCCACACTTAAATAGCCGCTGGCAATCAGTTGGCGAAAGAGCGCTTTCCACTCGTTAGCCGAGAGTTCTTTGCCAATACCGAAGGTGCTGAGGCGGTCGTGGCCAAAACGGGTGATCCGCTCGTTATGTTTACCTAGTAGTACATCCACCAGATAGGTCACGCCGAAGCGCTGCTCGGTGCGGTAGACGCACGACAGCGCCTTCTGCGCCGCCACGGTGGCCTCCCAGGTCTCGGGCGGGGTCAGGCAGTTATCGCAATTGCCGCAGGGCGAATTCAGATGATCGCCAAAGTAATGAAGCAGCGCCTGGCGGCGGCAGCTGATGATTTCGCAAAGCCCCAGCATGGCGTCGAGTTTCTGCTGCTCAATGCGCTTTTGCTGGTCGGCAGCGCTGGAGTCCTGCTGCATCTGACGCAGCGTGATCACGTCCTGAAGCCCGTAGGCCATCCAGGCATCGGCGGGCAGTCCATCGCGCCCGGCGCGGCCGGTTTCCTGGTAGTAGGCTTCAATGCTCTTGGGCAGGTTAAGGTGGGCGACAAAGCGCACGTCCGGTTTGTCGATGCCCATGCCAAAGGCGATGGTGGCCACCACGACCACACCATCTTCACGCAGAAAACGGGTCTGGTGGTGCTGGCGCTGCTCGGGGGGCAGCCCGGCGTGGTAGGGCAGCGCGGTTAGCCCCTGACGTTCCAGCCAGGCGGCGGTCTCCTCCACCTTGCGCCGGGAAAGGCAGTAGACGATACCCGCCTCGCCGTCGTGGTGCTCGCGGATAAAGCGCAGCAGCTGTTCCTTGGCGTTACCCTGATTTTCGGCGATATGGTAGCGGATGTTGGGCCGGTCAAAGCCGCTGTTGTAAAGCGCCGCCTCCTGGAGCTGCAGATGCTCCATGATATCGCCTCGGGTGGGCACATCGGCGGTGGCGGTTAGGGCAATGCGCGGCACCTGGGGAAAGCGCTGATGCAGATGGGAGAGCTGGCGATACTCGGGGCGAAAATCGTGGCCCCACTGGGAAACACAGTGGGCTTCATCAATGGCGAACAGCGCAATCTTGGTCTGCTCCAGCAACACCTGCATACGCGCCGTGGCCAGCCGTTCCGGCGCCACATATAAAAGATCCAGCTCGCCCGCTCGCAGGCGGTTTTCCACTTCGACCGCCTCATGGTAATCAAGACTGGAGTTAAGGTAGGCCGCCCTAACCCCGTTTTGCTGAAGTGCCGCCACCTGATCCTGCATCAGCGCGATCAGCGGCGATACCACAATCGCGGTGCCTTCGCGCAAGAGTGCCGGGATCTGATAGCACAGCGACTTGCCACCGCCGGTGGGCATCAGTACCAGCGCATCGCCCCCAGCCATTACATGCTCGATGATCGCCTGCTGGGGGCCGCGAAAGCTATCGTAGCCAAATACTTCCTGCAGTACCTTGAGGGCTGCTGGATGGGGGGCGCCGTGCATCAATGCTCTCCTTGTCTCGTGCTTGAGGGAGAATTGTCGCACGAAAATTCAAGGGAGTTTGCCTAGCGAATCCCCGCTCTTAAAAACGACTGCACGAACTGGCGTTGGAAGAGCAAAAAGGCAATTAGCAGCGGGGCGATGCTTAACAGCGTCGCAGCGCTAACGGTCGCCCAGTTAACGCCGGTTTCGGGCGCGGAAAATACCCCTAACCCTACCGTTAGCGGGCGGCTCTCTACCGAGTTGGTCACCACTAATGGCCAGATAAAGTTATTCCAGTGGTGGCTAATCGAGGCCAGCCCGTAAGCAAGATAGGTAGGCTTGGCTAGCGGTACGTACACCTTCCACAAAATTTCCAGCCAGTTGCAGCCTTCGATACGCGCGGCGTCTTCCAGCTCCCTTGGAATGGTTTTAAACGTTTGGCGGAGCAGAAAAATACCCAGGGCGCTAGCCACATAAGGTAAGCCAATCCCGGTGATGGTGTTGATCAGCCCCAGCTCACTAGCGATGCGGTAGTTCTCGACAATCAGCACTTCTGGGAACACAAAGAGCTGAATCAGCACCAGCATAAACAGAACGTTTTTGCCGGGAATTGGAAAGCGCGCAAAGGCAAACGCTGCCAGGGTACAGATCACAAACTGGCCAATCACCACCCCTGTTACCAGCGCAAAGGTGTTCAGGTAGTAGCGGGTAAAGGGCGCTTGAGACCAGGCGTTAGTGAAGTTCTCCAGCGTCAGCGGGGCAAAGAGCGCAAAGTTCACCATAAACTCGCTGGGGTGGAAGGCGGCCCAAAAGGCGTACAGCAGCGGAAAAATCCAAATAATCGCCAGTAGCCACGCGGCCACGGTTTCCAGCGCGGGAATTGAGAAGAAGCGGGAGCGGGGCGCATAGGAAGTGGTCGTATTCATTGATAGTGCGTCCTGCGATCTAAAATCGTGAACTTAAGCGTGGCCACTACCGCGAGCACTAGCAGAATCACCACCGTAATGGTGGCTGCCGTGGTGCGGTCAAAGAACGAGAAGGCATTCTCGTAGACGTAGTAGAGCAGCAGGTTGGTGGCGTTGTTGGGCCCACCCTTGGTCAAGATAAATAGGTGATCCACGACCCGTACCGAGTTAATCAGCGCATTGATGAGCACAAACAGCGTGGTGGGCATGAGTAGTGGAAAGGTGACGCGCCAAAAGAAGCTCCAGCGGCTAGTGCCTTCTAAATCAGCCGCCTCTTTTAACTCGGGTGGCATACTCTGTAGCGCCGCCAAGTAGAAGATCATAAAAAAGCCGGCCTCCTTCCACACCGACATCACGATCACCGAACTTAATGCAAGGTTTGGATCGCCAAGCCAGTTCACCCCAGAAAAGCCCAGCATACCGAGCAGTTTATTGAATAGGCCAATTTGCGGCGCATAGAAAAACATCCAGATATTGGCGGCAGCGATCATGGGTAGAATCGTCGGCGTAAAGTAGGCCATGCGCACAAAGCCCCGACCGCGAAGCTTGCCATTGACGAATAGCGCCATACCCAAAGCCAGCGCGATAGACGTAGGAATCGTACCGACGGCGTAGATTAAGTTGTTACGCGCTACTTTCCAAAACGTCGGGTCATCGAACAACACCTGATAATTTTCAAGGCCTACGAATTCAGTGGGTGCACCGCGAAAGCCGGGTAAAAACAGACTGTTAATGACCGTCGTCACGGTCGGTAAATAAGCAAAAGTCGTCAGCAGTACTGCAGCGGGCAGTAGCAGAAGCGCGCCATAGAGCTGCATTTTGCGGTGGTTGGTGAATGACATAGTGAAGTACCGCACGTTGGAAAAGCCGGGGCATGCCCCGGCGAACAGTAAAATGGCTAACGATTAGCGGGCGTAGCGGCGTAACACGCTATCGGCCTCTTGCTGCGCCTGGCTAAGCGCTTCTTGCGCTGTCATTTGGCCGGTCAGCGCTGCTTGCACGGCGTTATCCAAGGCGCGGCGAATGCGGCCACCCTGGTAAGTGGAAAGCTCTGCTGTGCCGTGTTCAAGCTGGTCGCGGGCGACCGCGGCAGGTGGGAACTCTTCCACATAGCCTTGCAGCGCGTCGGTTTCGTAGGCGGCGGGGCTAACGCCCATATAGCCGGTTTCAATCGACCAGGCGGCAGCTCGCTCGGGAGCGGTCATCCAGCGGATAAAGGTCATCGCTGCGCGCTGCTCTTCTTCTGTCGTATCTTCAAAAATGTAGAAGTTACCGCCGCCGGTGGGGCTGCCGCGCTGGGTTTTCATCGGCAGCATAGCGACGCCAAAATCAAAATTGGCTTCGCTGCGCACCGCGGTCAGGTTGCCCGTGGTGTGCCACATCATGGCCGTGGACTCTTCTAGGAAGTTCTGGCGCAGCGTGCCCCACTCAATGGTGCCGTCGGGCATGGCATTGTGCTCGGTGGCTAGCGATACCCAATACTCCAGCGCTTCAACCGCTGCGGGGTCGTCGAAGTAGACCTCGGTGCCATCTTCGCTCATTAGCCGGTGGCCGTTCTGAAAGGCAAAGGCCTGGAACATCCAGTAGGGGTAGCCGGTCGATGGCACCATCACGCCCCACTGCTCGCCATTGGAGGCTTCGCGCACGGTAGCGGCCATCTCGGCCATCTCTTGCCAGTTTTCTGGAGGTGTTTCGGGATCTAGGCCAGCGGCTTCAAAGGCGTCTTTGTTCCAGAACAGTACGATGGTGGAGCGCTGGAAGGGGATGCCGTAGGTTTTGCCATCCAGTTGGCCATTTTCCATCAGCCCTGGGTAGAAGCCATCGAGCCATTCGCGCTCTTCATCAGTTTCGACCAGGTCATCAAAGGCGACGATGGCGTTCTGCTCAATCAGCTCGTACAGATCGATGGAGAACATGACCGACAGCTGCGGCGTTTCACCCGCTTCCATCGCCGACATGGCGCGCACGCGGGTGTCGTCGTAGTTACCGGCGTAGATGGCTTCTACATCGATATCCGGGTATTCGGTCTCAAACTCTTCAACCAATCCATCGACCACATCGGTGAGCGCACCGCCCACGGCAACGGGATAGTACATGGTGAGTACAGTGGGGTCGTTGGCGGCAGCTTGACCGGCGCTTAGCAGGCCAGCGGTGAGTGCAGAAAGAGCAAAGGGGATACGGGCACGCATGGGAAACACCTCAACGTTGGGGTTGGAGCTGCGGGTGGGGCGAAGCGCTTTCCGCTGACAGTGCAGCGGCAGGTAATAATGAGTACGCGGTGAGGTCATCACGGCGTAGGCCGTGCTCATCGAATAGATGAGCGGCCTCGGCTGGCCAGCCGATTCGACACTGCTGGCCAGCCAGCCTATGGCGGCCACTGAGACGAACCCGCAGGGTGTGATCACCGATCGCCAAGTGGACGATGGTATCGGCACCCAGGTATTCATCGCTGACCACCCTCGCGGGTACGCCAGTCGTTGAGGAGGTGCTTAGTGCGATATCCTCCGGGCGGATGCCTAACTGTCCACCGACGGCCTCTAATGGGGCCACCGGTGTGTTCGGTTCGCGGACGATAACGGCATCCTTCTCGCCTGCTTCCAGCGGCAGTAGGTTCATGGCTGGGCTACCAATAAAGCTGGCGGCAAAGGCGCTGGCCGGGCGGTTATACAGCTCGTCAGGCGTGCCGTCCTGCACGATGCGGCCGTGCTGCATCAGAATGACGCGGTCGCCCATACTCATCGCCTCGACCTGATCGTGGGTGACGTAGATCACGGTCATGTTCAGGCGGCTTTGCAGCGCTTTGATTTCCCGGCGCATATCGCTGCGCAGCCGTGCATCCAGGTTGGAGAGTGGCTCGTCCATCAGGCAAATAGGGTGTTCGGAGATAACCGAACGGGCCAGTGCCACCCGCTGGCGCTGACCGCCGGAAAGTTGGGCAGGTTTGCGGTGTAGGTAGTCGGTGAGATCCACCAGCTCGGCGACTTTGGCCAGCCGCTGGCGCTGCTCGGCTTTGGGCACCTTGCGGCTGCGTAGGCCAAACACGATATTGTCCGCCACGCTTAGGTGCGGAAATAGCGCGTAGGACTGAAACACCATGCTCAGCCCTCGATCCCCAGGCGGCAGGCGAGTGACGTCGCGCTCACCAATGTGAATACGTCCGTCGCTGGCCTCTTCCAACCCTGCGATCATGCGCAACGTGGTCGATTTACCGCAGCCGGAAGGGCCGAGCAGAATGACAAATTGCCCAGGCGTGACATCGAAGGAAATACTATCGACAGCAGTGGTCGCGTCCCAACGTTTGGTAACGCGTTCCAGGCGGATACCCGATTGGTTTGACATAGCACACACATCACCGGCTGTTGGTTGTTATTGGTTCAGCTTGTGTTGAAGGTGTTGCACTAGCATGACACTTACATGGATGGTTTATGACAGCCGCTGTGTCAAGCAGAAGATCACTTGGCGACTTTAATGCCATAACGCTGAAGCCTGCGCACCACACTGGATTGGCTGATGCCCAGCCGCTCCGCGATGGCGTAGGTGCTGGGGAGCGAGCTGCATAGCTCTTCAAGCGTTTCCCGTTCCAGCCGTGCTAGGTAGTGCTTGAGGGTTTCTTTGGGTTCGAGTGCTTTTATCGGCTTGGCTGGCGAGGCGCTCGGTAAACTGGCGGGGTGCTGCTCGGTGTGGGGAAGCGCGGCGGGCACCTCGATTTGATCGGTAGAACTGGAAAGCCAGGCTCTCTCCAACCAGTTTTCTAGCTCGCGAACATTGCCCGGCCACTCGCTGCCCATCAGTGTCGACCAAACGCGGGTGTCGAGGATTTTTTGTCGTCCATAGCGCTGGTTAAGCTGGTTTAAACAGGCTTCAACTAGATCAGGGATATCCTCCCGGCGGTCGCGCAGCGGCGGCAGGGTGACTGGGATCACATTGAGGCGGTAGTAAAGATCTAAACGAAAAAGGCCGCTCTCTACCTGTTTGCCCAAATCCTGATTAGTGGCCACCACCAAGCGAAAATTGACCTTGCGTGAGCGGGTGTCACCCAGCCGGGTTAAGCTACCATCCTGAATGACCTTGAGCAGTTTGGTTTGCATTAGCAGCGGCAACTCGCCTATTTCATCCAGAAACAGCGTGCCGCCCTCGGCCTGCTCTAACAGCCCGGCTTTTCCCTGCCGCGCAGCACCGCTAAAGGCGCCGGGCTGGTAGCCAAACATCTCAGACTCAAATAAATTCTCAGGAATCGCCGCACAGTTCACGTCAATAAAAGGGCCGTCACAGCGCTGGCTCCAGCGGTGTAGCTGTTTCGCAAAGGCGGTTTTACCCACGCCCGATTCACCCAGCATCAGCACATTGGCATCTGAAGGGGCAACGCGCTTAAGCAGCAGCGCAATTTCGCGCATCACGCTGCTGCGCACCTGCAAATTGTCCAGGGCGTCATCGAGCGCCTGCTCTTCGGCATCTGGGGCTGCTTGGCTGCGCTTTAAGTGTTCGCTAAAGCGTTTTTGCAGTAGGGCGTATTCGTCCTGCAATAACTGCAGGTCGGTTAAATCCCGCGAGCGGCTGATAATGCGCTCCAGCTTGCCATCAACGAATACGGGGTAGGCCTCTGCGATAACGCGACGACCCGTGCCGGTGATTTGCATGAGCTGAGCGGGCTTACGAGTGCGCATCACTTCCAGAGTAATCGATGGTTTAAGCACGCCGGCGGTTTGCAGTTGCTGAACACTGCTGGAGAGCAGCTCTTCCCGCGAAACGCCGTAAACCGCTTCGGCCCCAGGACTAATATCGACTATTTGCCCATCGCCACTAACGATAAAGAAGTGGTCGTTGGCGGTCGCCACAATGGTTTGCAGTACGCGCTTGTCTATTTCACTCATTGTATTTCTCAATGCTCTCATTCTAGCTCTTTCGTTCTAGCTCTTTCGTTCTAGCTCTCTCATTCAGTGCTAATCACCTGATTCAATTGTTGCTGACGTTTTGAATTGAGTCATTTATGAATTATTGATGCATAGGTGAATTAAATGAGCGCTAAAGTGATTCATTTTTGCATCATTTGGCGGGTATGCCTACCTGTTTAGGGCATCTACGACTTGGCACGATCTGTGCACTGCTTAAAGGAGATGGCTAAGGCAGAGTCTTAGTAAAGATGCGTCAACCACGCTAAAGCGTCACAACAAATCCAAGGAGATGTTTATGTCGGAGTTTAATCAGCCCCTGGGTGGCAACACCATGCCACGCTTCGCAGGCCCCGCCACTATGATGCGCTTGCCTACCCAAGAAACCGCCAAGGGATTAGACGCGGCATTTATTGGCATCCCCATGGACATTGGCACTTCAAACCGCCCCGGTACGCGGCTTGGGCCGCGTCAGATCCGCGATGAGTCGCGCATGCTGCGTCCCTACAACATGGCGACCCGCGCGGCACCGTTTGAAAGCCTACAAGTGGCTGATATCGGCGACGTACCCATCAATACCTTCCACCTGCCGAAAAGCGTCGACATCATCACCGCCTTTTACGACGACGTGCTGAAGCACAACTGTATCCCCTTAACGCTGGGCGGTGAGCACACGCTGACGCTGCCGATTCTGCGCGCTATGGCCAAAAAGCACGGCCCGGTGGGGCTGATTCATATTGATGCCCACGCTGATGTGAACGAGCACATGTTCGGCGAGCCGATTGCCCACGGCACGCCGTTTCGTCGTGCCCAGGAGGAGGGCTTGTTAGCCCAGGGTAAGGTGGTGCAGATAGGCCTGCGGGGTACCGGCTACGCCGCTGAAGATTTTGACTGGTGCCGCGATCAAGGCTTTCGCGTCGTGCCCGCCGAGGAGTGCTGGTACCGCTCGCTAGCGCCGTTGATGCAAGAAGTGCGTGAACAGATGGGCGATATTCCGGTGTATATCAGTTTTGATATTGACGGCTTAGACCCTTCTGTTGCCCCCGGTACTGGCACCGTTGAAATGGGTGGCCTGACGTCTGCTCAAGGCTTGGAAATTGTGCGAGGTGCCGCTGGCTTGAACATTGTGGGTGGCGACTTGGTAGAGGTATCACCACCTTACGACCCCAGCGGTAACACCGCGCTAATGGGCGCCACGCTGCTATATGAAATGCTCTGTGTACTACCGGGCGTCAAGCGCAGCGATTAACGCCGACCGAATAGTTAACCCATAAATAGCTATCCAATAAAAAAAGCGCTGACCTAACAACGCCGCCAGCCCACCTCCAATAATCACTTCCAATGGGTGACCCCTATGTCCTATAGCAATGTTAAATCGGAACAGCCGAGCCCGACGGCACCGATACCTCCCGCGCATTTACTAAAATTTTTGATCCCCTCCATCATCGGGGTATTGCTGTTTTTAGTTCCCTTCCAGGTCGGGGACTCTATCAATATTGGCATGGGGATGATGGCCGATGGCTTGCAAACGCTGTTAGGGTCAGCGCTGCCCGCCATTGCGGTGATCATTCTCTGCCTCTCGGTGGTGGTGACGCTATATGCCAAACTCACCAAACCTCGCTGGGCACAAAGTGGCCCCTTTCACGATATGTTCGATGTGGGGGCCATTTGGGTAGCCATGCGTGTGTTAGGCGCGATTTTTGTCATCATGACCTTTTTCCAGTTTGGGCCTGAGTTCGTCACTGCCTCCTTTACCGGTGGAGTCATGCTTAATGACTTGGCGCCGGTGCTGCTGACGTTCTTCTTTTTTGCTGCAGTGCTGCTGCCGTTTTTGGTCGAATTTGGCTTTATGGAGTTTATCGGCACCATGGTGCGTAAGCCGTTTCGGGTGATTTTTAATCTACCCGGGCGTAGTGCTATCGATGCCACCGCTTCGTGGATGGGCTCGGGTACCGTAGGCGTTCTGATTACCGCTCAGCAGTATGAGCAGGGCTACTACAATGGCCGCGAAGCCTCAGTGATTGCGACCAACTTCTCTGTCGCGTCCATTGCTTTCAGCCTATTGGTGGTCAATTTCGTCAACCTCAACCACCTGTTCGTGCCGTTCTACTTTACCGTTGTTGTGTCTGGGTTAATCGCCGCGGTCATTGTCTCGCGGATTCCACCGCTGTCGCGTAAATCCGATGACTACTATGAGCCGGTTGGCTGTCAGTTGAGCGAAGAGCGTACTGAAAATGTGGGCCTGTTTCGCTATAGCCTGTTGCAAGCTACACGCCGTGCAGGCAATGCGCCTGGGCCTCGCCAGTTAGCACGTATTGCGCTCCTCAACGTGATTGATATTTTCCTGACGCTGCTACCGCTGGTATTTGCCATTGGCACTGTGGCGCTGATTTTGGCCGAGTTTACCCCGCTGTTTACCTGGCTCTCTTATCCCATGGTGCCGGTATTGGAACTGCTGCGTATCCCTGAAGCACAGGCGGCAGCCCCGGCGACGCTGGTGGGCTTTGCCGATATGTTCCTGCCGGCGGTGCTGGCGACCAATATTGAAAGCGAGCTAACCCGCTTTGTGATTGCCTGCCTTTCCATGACCCAGCTGGTGTATATGTCGGAAATCGGTGCGCTGCTGCTCAAGTCGAAGATTCCCATCAAGTTCTGGGAGCTGGCGGTCGTGTTCTTACTGCGCACCGCGATTACGCTGCCGATCATCGCCTTTATGGCCCATACGTTTTTCTTCTAAGGGGCCATTTATGAAGAGTAACCAGACGATGACCTGCGCTGAGCTACTTATCCGCTTGCTGCGCGATACCTACGGCGTCCGCGCGCTGTTCGGCATTCCTGGGGTGCATACGGTAGAGCTTTATCGCGGCCTGGAAGGCAGCGATGTGCAGCACGTCACCCCGCGCCATGAGCAGGGCGCAGGGTTTATGGCCGACGGCTATGCCCGCGCCAGCGGCAAACCGGGGGTGTGCCTGATCATCACCGGGCCGGGAATGACTAATATCGCCACCGCCATGGGCCAAGCCCTGGCGGACTCAATACCTATGCTGGTGATCTCCAGCGTGAACCGCCGCGATACATTGGGCTTAGGCCAAGGGCGGCTGCACGAACTGCCCAGCCAGCAGCAGATGATCAGCGGCGTAGCGCGGTTTAGCCACACGCTGCTGGATGCCAATACGCTTCCCGAGGTGCTGGCGCGCGCCTTTGCCATGTTCAACGGTGCACGTCCAGGCCCAGTGCATATTGAAATCCCCATCGACCTGTTTAATGCGCCTGTTAGCGTGCCGACTAGCGGGCAGGTGACAACGCTATACCGCGCGGCCCCTGATCCTGAAGGGCTAGCCGAAGCCGCCCACTTGCTACACGCGGCAACGCAGCCCCTGGTGCTGTTGGGCGGCGGCTGCGTATCAGCGCCAGACGCCGCCAGGGCACTGGTAGAGCAACTGGATGCGCCCACGGTGACTACTATCAACGCCAAAGGGCTACTAGGACGCAACCACCCGCTGGATTTGGGTGCCAATGCCGCTCTGCCCGCAGTGCGTGAGCTGGCGGCTAGCGCTGATGTGATTCTGGCGGTGGGTACCGAGCTTGGCGAGACCGACTACGACGTTGTGTTTGACGACGGCTTTCATCTCCATGGCACGTTGATTCGGATCGATCTTGACCCTGAACAGCTGGTGCGCAACCAGCGCACAACGCTTGGGTTGGTGGGCGATGCCGGGCGCAGCCTTGAACAGCTGTTGGCTCACTTTCCAGACACGTTGCAGCGCAACGGCGTTGAGCGAGCTGCCGACGTCTTGAGCACGCTAAATCTGCAAAACGATCCTGCTTTTAGTGACTTCGTGCCGCTCTACAACACCCTGGCTGAACACCTGCCCGAGGCGATTTTGGTGGGTGATTCTACCGCGCCAGTGTATGCCGGGAACCACCTGGTCAGCCAACCCGCGCCACGGCGCTACTTCAATGCTTCCACGGGCTACGGCACCTTGGGCTATGGGCTGCCGGCGGCACTGGGCGCTCAGCTGGGTCGCCCTGATCTACCGGTGGTCGCCTTGGTAGGCGATGGCGGGGTGATGTTTACCCTCTCTGAGCTTGCAACGGCAGTAGAAGAGCGGCTGCCAATCGTCATCGTGCTTTGGCACAACGCCGGTTACGAAGAGATTCGCCGCTATATGGATGCCAACGGCGTTGCGCGCATAGGCGTGGATATTCAGGCGCCGAATTTTCTCACCCTGGCCGAAGGCTTTGGCTGCCCCGGTATGTTGGTAGAAAGCCCTGCCGAGTTGGCTAAAGCGCTCGCCAACCGTGCAACAAATGGGCCGTTACTGATCGAGATAGACGCTGCTGCCTGGCAGAAAAACCTGATAACAACAGGGGATAACAATGAAAAGTAATCACGTCGTAGGTCAGGACACCCTCTCAGCGGATAACGTAGAGCACAGCCTCGGGCTGCCCGGCACCTTTGCGCTATGGCTCGGCGCCAATGTGGTCGTTACCACGATTCTTACCGGTATGTTTTTAGTCCCTGACTTAACCTTTCAGCATGCCATGCTGCTGATCGCAATAGGCTCGGCGATCGGCATTATCCCGCTGGTGTTGATTGGCGTAATGGGCCAGCAAACCGGTATGACCACCATGGTGTTGGCGCGGGGAACCTTCGGTAAAAAGGGCGCCTTTTTCCCCGCCTGGGTGAACCTGTTGGCGCTAATTGCGTGGAGCTGGATTCAGGCCCTTTTGGCGGGAATGAGCCTCGACTACGCGGTTGAAAGCCTGACAGGCTACTCCAACGTGGCGCTATTTACGGTGCTGTGTGAATCGCTAGTCGTGCTTATTGCGCTTCGCGGGCACCTGGGCATCGAAAAGGTCGAGAAAATCGCGGCGCTGTTGATGGTGGGGTTATCGGCAGTGGTGCTGTTTGCGCTTAATCGTCATTACGACCTGCCGAGCATTACGCAATTAGAGCCGGAAGGCGTGCTGGGTGGTGGCGTGATCTTCGATATCGTTGTGGCCACCGCTTTTTCCTGGATACCGCTCGCGGCGGATTACAATCGGCACTGTCGTACGCTGAAGGCAGCCGTTGTCGGCACCTGGGGCGGCTATGTGACGGCCACCTTGATTGCCATGGGGCTGGGCGCAACGGTCTCGGCGCTATCCATCGCCGAAGGCATGGAGCAGACCTACGATCCCACGGCCCTGCTAAGCGGTTTCGGGTTTGGGTTGCCAGCGGCGCTGGTGATTTTCTTTTCGGTGCTGACGACGAATGTCATGTGTGTCTACAGCGCGACGCTTTCCTTCATGAGCGTGCGTCCTAAAGTACCGTTTTGGAAGCCAGCGCTAATCATTGGCGTCGTGTCCGTGATCGGTGCACTGATCCCGGGTATTCTCGATCAGTTTCAGAATTTTCTACTTATTATTGGCAGCGTCTTTATCCCCGCCTTTTCACTGATGATCGTCGACTATTTCCTGTTGGGCCGCCAGCGCTACACCTCGGCTCAGTTGATACAACAGACCGATAGCCTTCCTGCCTTTAACTGGCTGGCGTTGCTCAGCTATGCGGTGGGGGCACTGTTGGCCTACTACTGGAACTGGGTGGCACCGTTGGACTTTGGGGCCTCGCTGCCCGTGTTTGTGATCACCGGCGGTCTTTATTACGTTGTCAGTAAAGTGGCTATCACCAAGCAGGCGACGGCATGAGCTTAACGCGTATTAACGAACACCAGTGGTACCGTACCGCCCCCATGGCGGACGGTATTACCTTGATCGACGAGCCGTGGATTAAGCCGTTTTATCGCTGCAATATCTGGCATGTTCAGGGCAGCAAGCGCGGCATGGTGGTGGACTTTGGTTTAGGCGCCGTTCCATTACGCCAACACGTCGCGCTGCTTAGCGAGCGTCATCTTTTGGCGGTAGCGAGCCACACGCACTTTGATCATATCGGTGCAGCCCATGAATTTGGTTGCTGCCATGTGCATGCCGCCGAGGCAGAGATTCTTACATCGCCTGATAACGCGCGAACTCTGGCAGAGCAGTTTCTCAGCGACGATATGTTCGAAGCGCTGCCCCCAGCGCCATACTCCCATGAACGTTACCGCATTACCGCGCCACAAATGGTGAGCCCATTAGAGGATGGTGAGGTGCTTGATTTAGGCAATCGCCAGTGGGAGGTGATTCATACCCCGGGGCATTCCCCCGGCGGTATCGCCCTGTGGGAAGCGGCGACCCAAACGCTGATTTCGGGTGATCTGATCTACGATGGCCCGTTGATTGAAGATCTCTGGCATAGCGATCTCACCGATTATGCCGCCAGTATGCGACGGCTGAGAGAGCTGCCGGTTCGCACCGTGCACGGCGGACACTTCCCTAGTTTTAGCGGCCAACATCTCAAGCAACTTATTGATGACTGGCTTCGCCAACACAACCTTTAAAGGAGTTACCAAAGTGCCTACTTCTTCACGTGCAGAACATGCTTCGCTGTTAGATAAACAGTTCATCAACAACCAATGGGTCGCCACTAAAGGCACCCGATTGCTTGACGTAATGAATCCTTATCACGAAGAGCGCATTGCTCAGGTAACTGCGGGCGACGCTGCCGATGTCGATGCCGCGGTAAAAGCTGCCCAGCAGGCGCAGCCCGCTTGGCAAGCGCTGGGCGGTGCCGCGCGCGCTGGGTACCTCAATGGGTTTGCTGATGGCCTGGAAGCCCGCCGGGATGCGCTGATCAAGCTTTCCGCGACCAATAACGGTAAGCCGCTCGCTGAAGCGGGCATTGATCTAGACGATGCGATTGCTTGCTACCGCTACTACGCAGGGCAGGCCAAAGCGCTAGATGATCGCCAAGGCCAGCTCGTCAGTGTGGAAATGGAGGGCGTAGAGGCCCGCTGCTACCACGACCCGGTCGGCGTGGTAGGGTTGATTGCTCCGTGGAATTTTCCGCTGGTGACCAGCGCTTGGAAGCTGGCACCTGCATTGGCGGCGGGTTGTACCGCGGTGCTCAAGCCCTCGGAAGTGACGCCGTTGCCCGAGTTAGTGCTAGCCGAGATTGCTCTAGATATCGGCCTGCCCGCTGGCGTGCTCAACCTGCTGAATGGCGACGGTGAGGGCATCGGTGCGCCGCTGACCAATCACCCCTGCGTGGATAAGATCTCCTTCACGGGCAGTAACCGCGTTGGCGAAGCGGTAATGCAGGCTGCTGCCGCTCGTACGGCCAGTGTGTCGCTAGAGTTAGGCGGCAAGTCACCCATTCTAGTCATGGAAGACGCTGACCCTGCCCAGGCCGCTGACTGGGTAATGGCCGGTATCTACTTCAATGCTGGGCAAATTTGCTCTGCGACTTCGCGGTTATTGGTGCACGAAGACGTAGCAGAAGCACTCTATACTGCCCTTGCCGAGCGGATGGATGCGCTAACGCTAGGCGACCCGCTTGCTGAAGGCACCGACTTGGGCCCGCTGACCAGTGCCAAGCAGCGCGATGCAGTGCAGCGCTATTTAGACCTTGCCGAACAGGAAGGTCTTACCGTCGTGCGCGACAGCAAACACCGCACGCTGCCCGCCCAGGGCTACTTCCTCGCGCCCACGCTTTATCGTGACGTGCCGCTAGAGAGTGGCTTATGGATAGAGGAGATTTTTGGCCCAGTACTTTGTGGGCGCAGTGTGGCCAGCGAAGCCGAGGCGATTAAACTCGCCAACGATAGTGTCTATGGCCTAGCGGCAACGGTGATTAGCGGCGACCCAGAGCGGGCAAAACGCATCTGCCGAAAGCTCAAAGCCGGCAGCATTTGGTACAACAGCGAGCAATTAGTGCTACCCGAGACCGGCTGGGGCGGCTTCAAGCGCAGCGGTATTGGCCGTGAACTCGGCCCTTGGGGGTTAAGTGCTTACCTGGAAGTGAAGCATGTGGTTGGGCCGAGTTAGCGCCTGCTGGGCATTAACATTTAGGCATGAATGTCTGGCATCGCATAACGCCGGGTCGCTTTCCCGGCTTTTACCACCTGCCCCGGCACGTCGTGGCCGATAAGGTCGGGGAGGGTGGTGGCAACTTCAAGCAGCACATCCAAATCGACGCCGGTAGCCACGCCCATGGCCTCAAACATATGCACTAAGTCCTCGGTGCATACATTGCCGCTAGCACCGGGGGCGAAGGGGCAGCCGCCTAGCCCACCTAGCGAGGCGTCGAAGCGGGTAATGCCCGCCTGCCACGCCGCCAGCGCGTTGGCTAAGCCCATGCCGCGCGTGTTGTGGAAGTGCAACGTAAACGGCGTTTCTGGCCAGCGCTCAAGCACCGCTTCGCAGAGGTGTTTGACCTGGGCGGGGTTGGCCATGCCGGTGGTGTCGCATAGCGTGATGCCCTGGATGCCAAGGCCGATTAGTTGCTCAACCAGTTCCATCACCCGCGCGTCGGGCACTTCGCCTTCAAACGGGCAGCCAAAGGCCGTCGAAAGTGAGGCGTTGATAAACACGCTGCTACCCTGAGTCGCTTCCAAGCGGTTGCAGACGTCTAAGATCGCCGCAAATTGCTCAAGGGACTGCTCCGGCGTCATGCGCAGGTTGGCCAGCCCGTGACTATTGCTGGCGGACATCACCAGATTGATCTCATCCACTTGGCAGGCCAGCGCCCGCTCGGTGCCTTTGACGTTGGGTACCAGCACGGTGATATCGACGCCTTCTCGGCGCTGAATGCCGTTTACCACCTCAGCGGCATCGCGCAGGCTGGGGATGGCTTTAGGCGACGTAAACGATGTGGCTTCAATACGCCGTAGGCCAGTGGTGGAGAGCGCGTCAATCCAGCGAATTTTCTCTTCTGTAGGCACAAAGCGCGCTTCAATCTGCAGGCCGTCTCGGGGAGCGACTTCGTTGATCTCAACCTGGTTGGGGCAGGGCGTTGGCTGGCTCATGATGTGTTCCTCAAATAATGCCCGCTTGGCGCAGTTTGGCGCGGGTTTCGTGGTCGATTCCCAGCTCATCCAATACGTCGTCGGTATGTTGACCGAGCTTTGGGCCACCGTTTCCGAGTCGCCCAGGGGTGGCGCTAAGCTTAGGCAGCACGCCGGGTACTTTGAGCGGTTCGCCGTTGGGGCGGGTATAGGTTTGAATCATTTCCCGCGCTAGGTAGTGAGGATCAAAGGCAATATCTTCAGCGGTATAGGGAAAGCCTGCGGGCACGCGGGCGTCATCGAGCACCTGTAAAATAGCATCGCGAGAGCGCTCTTCGGTCCATGCCTGGATGGCGGCATCAATCAGCTCGGCTTGCTGGCTGCGCCCATCGTTATGGGCCAGCGCCGGGTCGTTGGCGAGATCTTCACGGCCAATCACACCCATTAAGCGCTTGAAGATGCTATCGCCATTACCGGCAATCAGCACGTAATCACCGCCCTGGCAGCGGTAAGCGTTGGAAGGCGTAATACCGGGCAGGGCGCTGCCGCTGGGTTCGCGCACCTGGCCGCTGGCATCGAACTCCGGCAGCAGGCTCTCCATCATTGCAAACACCGACTCATAGAGTGCTACGTCGATTTCTTGCCCCAGGCCGCTGCGGTTGCGCTCCTGAAGTGCTAACAGCGTACCAATAACGGCATACAGCGCGGAAAGCGAGTCGCCGATGCTGACTCCCACGCGCACGGAGGGTTCACCCGGCTGACCGGTGAGGTAACGCAGCCCGCCCATGGCTTCGCCAATCACGCCGAAACCGGGTTTGTCGCGGTAAGGCCCGGTTTGCCCGTAGCCAGAAATATGTACCATGATCAGCCGTGGGTTGAGTTTGGAGAGCACCTCCCAACCCAGCCCCCAATGGTCTAGCGTGCCGGGGCGAAAGTTCTCCACCACCACGTCTGCCTCGGCGGCGAGCTTGCGTACCAGCTCTTGGCCCTCTTCGCTGCGCAAATCCAGCGCCACCGAACGCTTGTTGCGGGTTTGCACATGCCACCAGAGCGACGTGCCCTCTTCGATCATTCGCCATTTGCGAAGTGGGTCGCCGGTGCCGGGCGGTTCGATTTTAATCACATCGGCACCAAATTCACCCAGCAGTTTGGTGGCGAAGGGTCCCGCAATCAGTTGGCCGAGCTCAAGTACTTTTAAGCCTTGTAACGGAAGCTGGCGCGCTTCGGAAGCATTCATTCAGGCTTTCCTCTACTTATCGTTATCATCATTAATCATCAGCATGCGTGAGTGGTTCAAGGGCGACAATTAGGCAATCGGTAACAAAGGGTTCGTCGGTGGCGAAGGTATTAGCTACCATAGTGAGCTTGCTTTCAGGGAGTCCGTTTCATGCGCCGCTTCGATTTTGTCACTCTCAAGCTGTTTATTTCTGTGGCGGATGAAGGCCGCCTGACAGCCGCCGCCGAGCGTGAACACTTGGCACTCGCCGCAGTGAGCAAGCGGATTAGCGACCTGGAAGCACTGGTCGGTACTACGCTGCTTTACCGCCGCCCCCGTGGCGTAGAATTAACCCCCGCCGGGCAAGCCTTTTTGCACCATGCTCGGCGTATTCTGGATAACATCGAGCGGCTCCACGCCGAGTTAAGCGAATACGGCGAAGGCGTGCGCGGTCATGTGCGTATCCACTCCAATACCTCGGCCATCATTGCGTTTCTACCTCAGGATCTCAGTGCTTTTTCGCGTCTTTACCCTGAAATCAAAATTGATCTGCAAGAACGGGTCAGCAGTGAAATCATTGCCGCCGTGCGTGATGGATTAACCGATATCGGCATTTTCGCCGGCCACGTGGCGGCACCGGACCTTCAGCAGCTCTCCTATCGCCATGACCGATTAGTCCTCATGACACCCCTCGATCATCCCTTGGCTGAGCGAGAAAGCATCGCCTTTAGCGAAGCGCTCGCCTTCGATTTTATTGGCCTGCAGCAGGATACCTCGCTGCAATCACTGTTGAATGAACAGGCCAACTTGGCGAGCAAAGCGCTGCGCATGCGTATTCAGGTGCGCAGCTTTGACGCCATTTGCCGCATGATTCACCACGGTATGGGTGTTGGCGTGCTGCCTGAGCAAACCATTTATCGCGATCTCGGCGATTTACAGCTCAAAAGCATCCCGCTTAGCGATCCCTGGGCTATGCGCGAGCTGGTGATTGGTATGCGCCGCTATGCGTCACTGCCTGTTACGGCTCGGCACTTGGTTGACCATCTCATTGAAGGACAACCCCAGGTTAGTCCCGCAGTATCGTAGGCGCTGACCACTGTTGGCAAAGCGGCATAACCTCTAAGCGAGTGATATTAACGTGGGGTGGGAGTGAGGCCACATGCAGCGCCTGCTCGGCAATGTCTTCGGGCTGTAGCGGCTGGGCTCCTTCGTAATAGTCATCGGCGGCGCTGCTGTCGCCTTTCATGCGCACTAGGGTAAATTCGCTGGCCGTCATGCCGGGGGCTAAATCGGTCACCCTTACGCCTTGAGGGCTAACATCGCAGCGCAGGTTGTAGCTAAACTGCTCCACAAACGCTTTGGTAGCGCCGTAAACATGGCCGCCGGGGTAGGGCGTATGGGCGGCGATTGAGCCCAAATTAATCACCGTTGATCCAGGTCCAGCTGCTATTAACTGGTCAAGTAAATGGCGAGTCACTGTCACTAAGCCCTTCACATTGGTATCAATCATGCGGTACCAGTCATCAAGCTCGGCGTTTTGCGCCGGGCCTTTACCCAACGCAAGCCCCGCGTTATTGATTAAGGTATGCACGTGCTGGAAGCGCTCAGGCAGAGCGGCAATAACACTTGCAACGGCGTGTGGGTCGCTCACGTCTAACTGGGCAGTGTGCACTGGCACATGCTTTTCAAGGCTGGCTTGAAGGGCGTCCAGCCGCTCCTGGCGGCGGCCGGTGAGCACTAGCGCCCAGCCTGCTTGGGCAAAACGATGGGCGCAGGCTAAGCCTATACCTGAGGTGGCGCCGGTTATAAAAGCGACGGGGGCGGCTTCGTGCATGGTGAATGCTCCTAAGATGAATTGTTATTGGAAGGCAGCCTGATGGTCTATTGAGAAAGCCTACGGCGGCGTTAGATATTCATCTTTGGTCGTATGTCAGTAAATGGTTGGGCAAAATAGCGCGTTATAGGGGCGTTTCTAGCCATCGTATTATACGAAGCCTGCCTTCTTGAACGTCGATTTGAGCCCTTGGGATGCTTGTTTCAATATCAAGCAAGCGTTACTAAAGCAATTACAAGCGCCACATCCAATAATAACTGTGGAGTGTCATCCCATGCAGAAACAACTGTTTGCCACGCTGGCTACCCTTGGAATGCTAACGGCGGCGCCCTTCGTCCTAGCAAACCCTATCGAAATTCAAGTTAACAACACCATGAGTGAAGGCGGCTCGGAAAGTGCCGCTGTAGAGCGCTTTGCCGAATACCTGGAAGAGCAGGCCCCAGGCCGCTTTGATGTTCGTCCCTTCCTGGCCGGTTCATTGGGCGGCGAGAACGCGATTTTGGAACTGCTCAATCTGGGGCAAACCCAGCTCTCTATCACCGGCGGTAACTGGCGACAGCAGTATGCGCCGGAGTATGACGCCATTACCGTGCCCTTCGTCTTTGCAACCTGGGACGAAGTCGATGCCTATATGGAAAGCCCCTCTGGTCAGGCGCTGATTGAACAGGCAGAAAGCCAGGGCGGCCTCAAATACTTCGGCACCCAGCACCGTGGCCCACGCCATATGACGGCGAACAAGGCGATTAACACACCGGAAGACTTGCAGGGCTTCCGTCTGCGCTTGCCTTCCCTGCCGGTATGGCTGGAAGTCTGGGAGGAGATTGGCGCCCAAGTGGTGAACGTGCCCGCGCCGGAAATTTATCTGGCCATGCAAACCCGTCAGGTGGATGGCCACGAAAATTCCCTCTCTTCGCCTTATACCCGCCGCCTTTGGGAAGTGCAGGATC
This sequence comes from Halomonas sp. 7T, assembly GCF_025643255.1. Lineage (NCBI taxonomy): Bacteria > Pseudomonadati > Pseudomonadota > Gammaproteobacteria > Oceanospirillales > Halomonadaceae > Halomonas > Halomonas sp. 7T. Next base: position 3,613,713 of record NZ_CP087112.1, read on the forward strand.
ATATTATTATGACCAGCCATGTGCAGTTTCCGTGGAACTGGGTGGCAAGCTCGCGTTGGTGGGAAGGCCTTGAAGCGGACGATCAGGCGTTGATCGAGGAAGCTATTCATGTCGCCCGCGAGCATGGCACGGAGCGGGAGCGTGAGCTGGATGAGTACTACCTGGAAGCGCTGCAAGATGAAGGTATGACGATTATCGAGCCGGATATCGACGCCTTCCGCGAAGCCGCTTTGCCAGCCATTGACCGTGTGATGGCCGAAATGGCCGATGGTGTTCGTGAAGATGCGCTGGGCAACCAGAGCGAGTAACACGCGTTTTGGATGAACAACGGCGGCCTATTGGGCCGTCGTTGTTTTTAAAAAAAGACCTCAAAGTAAGGAGTCCTGCTGTGGAAGACTCTGTTGCACCCAGTAAGGGGGCAGATCGAATCGCTTTCTATGCACTGCGCGGGGTCACTCGCCTTTGTGACGGGGTTGGCGTGGCGTTAGTGGCGGCCATCCTGCTGTTAATAGTATCCGCCGTTATTGCTCGCGACTTACTGGGGGTAGGCATGCCCTGGACGGAAGAAGTGGCCTCTATGCTGGCCATCTATGCTATTGGCTTTGGGTCAATATCGGCCTGGGTGCGTAGCGAACATCTGGTAGTGGATTTGTTTAGCCACAAACTTTCAGGGCTAGGTAAAAATGTTCAATACCGGCTCACCGCGCTCATTTCCTGCGGTTTTTTTGTGCTCGCAGCCTGGGGTGCATGGATCATGTCAGACATGAGTGCCAACAATAAAACGGTCTCGTTGAGTATTAGCTTTAGCTACCTCTACTACGGGGTGTTTTTCAGCTTTGCGGTCATGGCGCTAATCGCCGTGTGGCAAACCCTGCGGGGCCCCGTGGCTTGGCTGGAAGCGCCGAGTGAAGAGGAGTTAACCAGGTCATGACCGAACTCGTGATTTTTGTCGGCGGCCTATTAGTTCTAATGGCCATTGGTTTGCCTGTGGTGGTCTCCATCGGCGTTACCTCGTTTATTGCACTCACGGTCACCGGTAATGGTGGGTTGCCCGTTGAACTGCTTTCGCTTCGAATGGTGCAGACGCTCAATAACTTTACGCTGCTGGCGATACCGCTGTTTATTTTGGCCGCCAATATTATGAACATTGGTTCTACCACCACGCGGATTTTTGATTTTGCGACCGCTCTGGTGGGCTTTACCAAGGGCGGACTTGGTCACGCTAACGTGGTGGCCAGTTCTATCTTTGCGACGATGTCCGGCACTGCGGTGGCTGATGCTGCCGGGCTGGGTAGCATCGAAATCAAAGCCATGAAAGAGCGTGGCTATGCACTGGATTATTCCACCGGTGTGACGGCGGCCTCCAGCGTGATCGGGCCGATTCTACCGCCCAGTATTGCGCTCGTAGTTTACGGCTGGCTGGCCAATGTGAGCATTGGCGGACTGTTTATGGCGGGGCTACTGCCGGGGATTTTGATGGCGTTGCTGCTGATGGGGATGACCGTGCTGCTGGGTGCGACTGGCAAGGTCGTCATGCCTAAGCCCACACCCTTCGATGCCTGCGAAGTCGCGCGCACCGGTAAGCGCGCCATCCTGCCATTAATGATGCCGGCGATTATTGTCGGGGGTATTTGGGGTGGCTTCTTTACGCCCACAGAAGCTGGCGCGATTGCCTCGCTCTACGCGGTCATTTTAGGCGGGCTGATCTACCGTGATTTGAACTGGCGAGATCTTTACAGCGCTTTCCGCCGCACCTTGATGTTTAGCGCGGTGATTCTGCTGATTATTGCCGTTTCCAGCTTTTATGGTTGGATACTCGTGCGTATGGGGATTCCCCAGGCATTGGCAGGACAGGTTGCCAGCATTGATATGCCTATGTTTGCACTACTGCTCTGCTTTGCGCTGTTCTTCCTGCTGATCGGCTGCTTTATGTCGGTAATTGAAAGCATTCTGATTTTCACCCCCATTGTAGTGCCTGCCGCGCTAAGTGCCGGGTTAGACCCCGTCCACTTCGGCATCGTGATGGTGATCACGCTCTCGGTAGGGGTAATAACACCGCCGTTTGGCACGGTGCTATTTCTGATGGTGGGCATTACTCGGTTGCGCTACGGCCAAGTCGTCAGGGCGATCGTGCCTTTCTTACTGCCGATTATTGCCACCATTTTGCTGTTGATCGCGGTGCCAGGGCTGGCCACCTGGCTACCCAGCGTGATGGGTTATTAGGCGTTATTACCCATGGTTTGCTCTTCGCCCCAATCAATGTATTTATTGATTAAGGGCGAAGACGGGGGGGGGCGAAGACGGGGGGGGGGCGAAGACAGAGGTCGAAGAAATAGCCTTTAAAACCCGTTCGCCTTAAAAGGCACGCTACCCATCGGCATTAATACGCTCAATAATCTCAGAAAGTGTGCTTTCGGCATGATCGTTCTCGATTTGGCAGGTGCCGGCATTAAGATGGCCGCCGCCGCCGTAGCTTAAACACAGCTCGCCAACGTTGGTGTTGCTTGAGCGGTTGAGAATCGATTTGCCGATTGCCAGCACTGTATTCTGCTGTTTAAGCCCCCACATAACGTGAATAGAGATATTGCACTCGGGGTACATGGCATAAATCACAAAGCGGTTGGTAGCGTAGATGGTCTCTTCGTTACGTAGATCTAGCACGACCACGTTGCCATGCACCTTCGCACAGCGTTTGATTTGCTCCTTGGCTAACTGCTCATGCTCACGGTAAAGGGTTGTCCGTTCGTGCACGTCATCCAACGCCAGGATTTCATCGATGGTGTGTTCGCGGCAGTAGTCAATCAGCTTCATCATTAGCTGATAGTTCGAAATACGAAAATCACGGAAACGACCCAAGCCCGTGCGTGCATCCATGATGAAGTTAAGCAGTACCCAGCCTTGGGGGTTGAGAATCTCATCCTTATTGAACTGGGCCGAGTCACCCTTATCCACGGCCTCCATCATATCGTCCCAGCGCGCGGGGAAGGCATCATGGCCGCCGTAATACTCCCAGACCACGCGAGCAGCGGATGGCGCATCGGCGTTAATGATGTGGTTGTCTGCCCGCTCCACATTACGCACGGTTTCGCTTAAATGGTGGTCGAAGGCCAAGTGGCAGTCGGGTACGTAGGGTAAATTGGTAGTGATATCGTTGGCATTGATATCAATCTTGCCATCCTGCATATCTTTGGGATGTACGAAGGTGATGTCATCAATAAGGTTGAGGTGCTTGAGCAGTGCGCCGCATACCAAACCATCAAAATCGCTGCGGGTCACTAAACGAAACGTGGGTGCTTGCTGCGTAGACATTATTTTTCTCATGACAATGAAGGTTAATAGAAGATACCAGTAGTCACTAAGGGTTAAAACAAACCTGCTAGGCGAGTTGTCGCTTGCCTCAACGTTTTAGCCACTGTAAATCGGTCATTTTTGCTGCTTGTTAGCGTTCGTCCCCCGGTTTGTGGGGAGGCAGGCCATTAATCACATTAATATTAGTCAAGACTTATAAGAGTAAGGCAGCAGCAGGTATGCTATTTCACTTGTGTTACGGGTATAGTCCCCCCTCCTTATGTGTTGGCTGCGGTATTCGCAGTGTTTTATAAGCCGTGTAAAAAAGAGAAGAGACAGAGATGGAGCAGGAACAAGCGCCGCGCTGGTGGGCGGTGGTCGCCGTGATGATCGGCATTTTTCTATTGGTGACGGCGGAGCAGCTGCCCATTGGGCTGCTTTCTCAAGTGTCGTCTTCAATGGGGGTGACGCCGGGCATGGCGGGGTTAATGGTCACGGTGCCTGGCGTGGTTGCTGCGTTTTCAGCGCCTTTACTACCCGTCGCTGTGGGGCGCTTAGATCGACGCATCATGCTTACGGTACTCATGATTGTGATGGTAATAGGCAGCTTACTCTCGGCATTTGCTAGCAGTTTTGGTCAGCTACTGGCCGCCCGTGTGCTGGTGGGGCTAAGTATTGGTGGCTTTTGGGCCGTTGCAGGCGGTATCGCACCTCGCTTAGTGCCTGAAGCAAAGGTACCCAAAGCGATGACGATGATTTTTGGTGGTGTTGCGGCAGCATCGGTGCTTGGTGTGCCGTTAGGCACGCTGCTGGGGGACTACAGCAACTGGCGAGTGGCCTTTGGGGCGTTAGGGGGCTTTAGTTTATTAACGGCGATTGCGCTGTGGTGTTGGCTGCCACCTTTACCGCCACGAGAGCCTGTGCGTCTTCGCGTGCTCGCCAAGCAGCTGAGTAACCGAGGGGTGCGCGTTGCCGTATTAACGACCGCTTTTGTGGTGGTGGGGCACTTTGCGGCTTATACGTTTATTAGCCCTATTTTGCAGGAGATTAGTGGTGTTTCACAGCGCCATGTGGGCAGCTTACTGCTGCTTTACGGGGCGGCGGGTATCCTGGGTAATATTGCGGCGGGCATATTTGCCGGGCGGCACCCTTACCGTGCCGTGCTGGCTATTCCTAGCCTGCTGCTTATCGTCGTGGCTGCGTTCCCACTACTGGGCGTTCAACCGAGCAGCGGCGTTATGTTGCTGATGGTGTGGGGCGCGGTATTTGGCAGCGTCTCGGTCAGTATTCAGACCTGGATCATACGCACAGCGCCAAACACCGAAGCGGCCACTGCGCTAATGGCTTTTACGTTTAATATGTCGATTGGTCTTGGGGCCATGGTCGGTGGACAGATAGTGGATGGCACTAGCTTACCCATCGCTATGTGGATGGCTTCTGGCCTGTTCTTAGTGGGAGCATTGTTAGTGCTGAGGACGCCAAGCAGCGTGGTCGGCGTAAAAACGCGCTGATTTATAGCCGCATTATTTCGCGAAACTAAACATTTAATCATTAAAAAAGCCCTGGTCGTTTTGAACGGACGAGGGCTTTTTCATTAGCACTAGAGCTTGTGATTTGTCCAGTGAGGCTTAGGCGTTAAGGACGTTCAATCGCCAACGCAACACCTTGGCCGCCGCCGATGCATAGCGTCGCGAGGCCTTTTTTAGCATCACGCGCGATCATCTCATGCAATAGCGTGACCAGCACGCGACAGCCGGAGGCGCCGATCGGGTGACCCAGGGCAATCGCGCCGCCGTTAACGTTCACTTTGCTCACATCCCAGCCAAGCTCTTTGTTCACCGACAGTGCCTGGGCGGCAAAGGCTTCGTTGGCTTCAACTAGATCCAGGTCGTCCAGGCTCCAGCCGGCTTTTTCTAAGCAGCGGCGAGTAGCCGGTGCAGGGCCGATACCCATGATGGCGGGATCAACGCCAGCATTAGAGTAGGCAGCAATGCGCGCCAGTGGCTCCAGGCCAAGTGCTTTGGCTTTTTCAGCGGAGCAGAGCATAACGACGGCGGCACCATCGTTGAGCGACGAGGCGTTACCGGCAGTCACGGTGCCATCTTTTTTAAACGCGGGGCGCATGCCGCCGAGCTTTTCGGCAGAGACTTCGCGCGGATTCTCGTCGGTATCAAACACCACCGGGTCGCCTTTGCGCTGGGGAATTTCCACCGGCACGATTTGCCCTTTGAACTTACCCTCTTTGATGGCGGCCGCCGCTTTTTGCTGAGACGCTGCAGCGAACTCGTCCATGGCTTCGCGGGTGATGCTGTATTTCTCAGCCAGGTTCTCAGCGGTAATGCCCATGTGGTAGTTGTTAAAGGCGTCCCACAGGCCATCGTGAACCATGGTGTCGATCGCCTTCCAATCACCCATGCGCTGGCCGTTACGGGAGTTGGGTAACACGTGGGGCGACGCGGACATGTTCTCCTGGCCGCCGGCCAGAATAAGCTCGGCATCGCCACAGCGAATCGCCTGGGTGGCTAGATGAAGCGCTTTCAAGCCAGAGCCGCAGACTTTATTAATCGTCATCGCGGGAACAGATTCAGGCAGGCCTGCTTTAATCACCGCTTGTCGCGCGGGGTTTTGGCCGACACCTGCGGTAAGTACCTGGCCCAGCAGTACTTCGTCAACTTGATCCGGAGAAACGCCGGTGGAGGCGAGAATATCTTTGATCACTAAGGCGCCCAAGTCGCTCGCAGGAATACCTGCGAGGGACCCACCGAAAGCGCCCACAGCGGTGCGGCGTGCCGCAACAATGACTACTTCTTGCATAAAATGACTCCTGGAGTAATTAACAGACACCCTGAAACCAGTTGCCTGATAGGCGTACTCTGCTAGCCGTATCTCTCAGCCGTCTCTTCAGCATAGGGGAAGGTTGTGCATTGCGGCAATACGCAATTTTGGGTAAATAAAAACGGGCCGATAAACGGCCCGTTAATAAGTGCGCTGACTCAGCGATTCTGTTTAAGCTAACTGCACAGGAATGGCGTTGCTGGTATGGCTAACGTGATTGCCTTCTTGTAGATACACCAGTGCGGGCTGGTGGTTTTCCAGCTCAGCGTCGGAGTAGTGAGCATAGCTGCAGATAATAATACGATGCCCCGGGGCCGCTAAGTGCGCAGCCGCGCCGTTAATAGAAATCAGCCTTGAGCCTTCTTCACCGCGAATAGCATAAGTCGTGAAGCGCTCGCCGTTTTCTACATTATAAATCTGAATCTGCTCGTTCTCGCGAATCCCCGCCATATCGAGAAGCTCGCCATCGATCGCGCAGGAGCCTTCGTAGTTGAGTACCGCGTGAGTAACGCGAGCCATATGCAGCTTGGCTTTGAGCATAATGGTATGCATGGTAACTCCTAAATAGTCGTCGTGCTTGGCAGCTGCACACTGAGGTTGTCGATAAGTCGTGCAGGGCCAAGTGTTGCGGCGGCAAGTAGTACCGCTTGGCGTGTAGCAGCGGACACAGGGCCAAGGGCGGTATCGCGCAGCTCGAGGTAATCAGGCGTAAAGCCGGCATCATACAGGGTCGTTTTGCCCCGTTGTAGTACCTGTTCGATGGATTCGCCGCGCTCCAGCGCGTCACGCAGTGAGCAGAGCGTGCGGTAGAGCAGGGGTGCCGTGGTGCGCTCTTGTGCATTTAGGTAGCCATTGCGTGAAGAGAGCGCCAGACCGTCTTCAGCACGCACAATAGGCACGCCGATAATCTCAATGGGCATATGCAGGTCGCTCACCAGCTTACGAATCACTGCTAGCTGCTGGTAATCCTTCTCGCCAAAGCAGGCAATGTCTGGCTGTACTAAGTTAAACAGCATGCTCACGACAGTGGAAACACCGTCGAAATGCCCGGGTCGTGAACCACCGCATAGGCCTTCACCTACGTCTGGGACGTGTACTTTGGTTTGGGCCGTCAGGCCGTTTGGGTAGAGCGCGTTGACGGTTGGAGCGAACAAAATATCGCAGCCTGCATCGCTTAACTGTGCGTGATCCGCTTCAAACGTGCGCGGGTAGGCATCCAGGTCTTCACCGGGACCAAACTGCATGGGATTCACAAACAGGCTGGCCACTACAATATCAGCATGTTGGCGAGCCTGAGCAACGAGCGCCAGGTGGCCTTCATGCAGGTTGCCCATGGTGGGCACCAGTGCAATGCGTTGGCCGTCTAAGCGGTGCTCGCCTAGAGCGCTACGTAGTTCGTTGATGTCTCGTAAAGTACGCATAAGAGAAGTTTCGTCGTTCACAGGCTACAAAAGTGAAAACACCGCTTAAAAACAGTGCTCCGGTGCGGGAAAGGCGCGCGTTTTGACCGCTTCATGGTAGTCCTGAAAAGCGTTCTGAATGCTATCCGCGTCAACCATAAAGTTTTTCACAAAGCGTGGTGTGCGACCGTGGGTAACGCCCAGCACATCGTGCATGACCAGAATTTGCCCATCGGTGTCGGGACCTGCGCCAATGCCAATAACCGGTACGTCCAGGGCCTCGGTAACCGCTTTGCCTAAGCTTGCCGGTACGCACTCCAGCAGGATCACCGAGGCGCCTGCTTCAACCAGTACTTTGGCATCGTTGATAATTTGCTCAGCCTGCTCGGCTTCGCGGCCTTGCACTTTATAGCCGCCTAGCTGGTAAACCGTTTGTGGCGTTAGGCCTAAGTGAGCGCACACCGGTACGCCGCGACGGGTGAGCTCGCGGATGCCTTCAGCCATCCATGCTTCGCCCTCGACTTTTACCAGCTCTGCTCCGGCACGCATTAGTGCCGCGCCGTCTTCTAGTAGGCGTTCAGTGGTGGCATTGCTCATAAACGGCAAATCGACCATGAGTAGGCTGTGCCCTTTGCCTCGCGCCGCACAGCGGGTGTGGTAGCAAATATCGTCGATGGTAACGGGTAGCGTGCTGCTGTGCCCTTGTAAGACCATGCCTAGGGAATCGCCCACTAGTAAGACATCAATGCCTGCTTCGCTAGCCGCATGGGCAAAGGAGGCATCGTAAGCGGTCAGGCAGCTGAACGTTTCGCCGGCGCGTTTGTACGCCTGCAGTGTGCTCAGGGTGACGGTTTTCATGGCGTGCTCTCGTTTTCTACGTGGGGCCGATTGCCTCGCTAAGGAAGCCGGCCGTTATTAACGCTGCATCCTTGCAGACGTGAAGTGGCGTAACCGGTAATTGTTACCTGAATGGGGGCTTGGTGTCGAGATTTGTGTCAGACGGTAGCACTGACGGTGACACCCTAACGGGCATCGGCGTTAGATAAGCGTTTTATCGCAGTGTGATCTATCTGGGTAAGCCAGTGGGCCAGCGTCTGTTGATGCAGCATAAGCGGTTGTTTGCCAACAGCACTGGCAACTTCCGCTAACGGCACGAGCACAAAGGCGCGTTCGTGCATATATGGGTGGGGGACCTTTAGGCGTGGGCGCTCAATCGTTTGCTGCCCATAAAGAAGTAGGTCTAAGTCCAGGGTGCGAGGCCCCCAATGACGCAAGCGCTGGCGACGGTGGCGCTGTTCCAACGCTTGTAGCTGGTCGAGCAGCGCCAGTGGGGATAGCGCTGTTTTGATGACCGCCACAGCATTAATAAAATCGGGCTGGTCTTGCGGCCCTACAGGAGGCGTTGCATATAACGATGATTGTGCCACTAGCGTGCTGAGCGGCAGGCCACCAAGCTCGTCAAGGGCTTGGCGTACTTGTGCGACCGGGCTTTCCAGGTTGCTACCTAAGCCAATATAAGCGCAGTGCATCATGACGCTCATGGGTCGGTTTTGCGCGGCTTGCGGCGTTTTTTACGGCGACGGTCGCCTTGGCTTGCCGGGTCGCTGCCGACCTTTTGTAGCAAGCGACGCTGTTCGTGCTCATCACCCTGCTGAAATGCGGTCCACCAGTCGCCCAGGCCACGCGGTATTTCGCCCGCCTGTTCGCGCAGTAACAGCAAATCGTAAGCGGCACGGAAGCGCGGGTGCTCGCGGGTCTGAAAAGCGCGTTTGCCCCGGCGCATGGGCAGGCGGGCCTGGAGTTCCCAAATTTCACGCATTGGCATCCCAAAACGCTTGGGAATTGAGATGTGCTGAAGCTGACGAGAAACCACTTCTTGGGAGGCAGTTTGCAACGCAGGAATCGCAGGCATGCCGTCGCGCTCCAGCTCCGCCTGACGATGGGCCACCGGTGCCCATAAAAATGCGGCGAGTAGGAAGGCTGGCGTAACCGGCCGGTCTTCCGCAATACGCTTGTCGGTATTGGCCAGCGCCTGTTCGATGAGCTCTTCCGCCCAGGCCGCGTCTGCCATGGCTTCTTCCGCTTCAGGGAAGAGCATGCCAAACAGATTGTAATAGCTGAGGAGTCGGAAGGTGACTAAGCCATGCCCTGACATAAACAGCTTCAGCACCTCATCAAACAGACGAGCTGGCGGAATCTGTAGCAGCAGCGGTGCTAGGTCAAACATCGGCTCTTCAGTTGCCGGGTCGATGGTGAAATCGAGCTTGGCGGCAAAACGCACGGCCCTCAGCATGCGTACGGGGTCTTCCCGGTAACGCGTTGCCGGGTCGCCAATGAGCCGGAGCGTACGTGATTCAATATCCCGCACGCCATTGGCAAAGTCGTGAATGGTGAAGTCGGCGATGTTGTAGTACAGCGCATTGACGGTGAAGTCGCGGCGTAGGGCGTCCTCTTCAATATTGCCCCATACGTTATCACGCAGCAGCAAGCCTGCATCAGACTGCTGGGCGATATGGTCACCGTGCTCGTCCTGGGGTTTGCCGCGAAACGTGGTCACTTCAATGACTTCTCGTCCAAAGCGCACGTGCACAATGCGAAAGCGTCGACCGATCATGCGGGAGTTGCGGAACAGGTCGCGCACTTGTTCTGGCGTGGCGTTCGTCGCAACGTCAAAGTCTTTTGGCATTTTGCCGAGCAGGGCATCGCGAATGCAGCCGCCGACTAGAAATGCATCGAATCCAGCGCTGTTAAGACGATAGAGAACTTTTAACGCAGCATCGCTTATCTGCTGACGAGAAACAGGGTGCTCGGAGCGCGGAATAATGCGGGGGCTGAGAGGCGCTACGGCGCTCTCTGGGGAATCGAGCAGGGATTTCAATTGCTCTCCCGGGCTATGTAAGAAACGGGTAAATCCTTTGAACATGCGGCGATATCGACTCGCAGGGTATTAAAAAATGACCGTATTGTAAGCGGTAAGCTGCTGAGTGTAGCCGACCCCATAAGGCTTGCAAAGCGTCTATGGTGGGTTTGGTAGATGCTAAAGCCTTTAAACGCAGAAAGGGGAGGCTAAGTAAGCCTCCCCTATAAAGCAGACAATCAGCGTCCATGCTGCTGTTTTTCTTCATGATGGCACATCGCCCTGAATACGCACCGCAGTCGGTAGGCGTAAGAAACCGATTGATTCCGACCGCCTCGTATTCAAAACAATAATCCAACCGCGAACTTTGTCTACCCGGCTTATTATTGTTGGCTCCGGGGTGTACACACGACCTGCTGTTATTCTTGTTGGTATGCAGGTAACTCGTTGTACGTCGCGTCCATTTGGGCACTTGCTAACTGTTGTTATTGTTGTTCGCTGCGCTTGTTCTATCTATCGTTTGCTTAGCGCAAGCAAGTTGTGAGACTCAAGCCTGTTGTTTTTGTTAGTGCTGTTATCTCTATCTGGCCCTGTTGTTTTTGTTTTGGCTCAGATGTGGGCGGTGTCCTGTTGTTTTTGTTAGCGACTGACCGCGTTGCCCAGTTTGTTTTTCTTACTCAGTAATATTGCACTCGCCGTGCCATTTGTTGGATATATCATAAATTTCATAGGCTTGGCATTTTTATGGGGTGCCAGGGAACTAATGGCAGTAGAAAGTGTTACCCGTTTTGCAGCGTTTTTTAACGTGGGTTGTGTGGGAAGGTAACAGTGTTGAGGTAACGGGTTTTGGATGTTTCTTATTAAAATCAGTGTATTAGACATTGGTCTTAGGCGCGCAGTGACTGCCGCTCTTAGCGCTGCTTAATTGGGTCGGCGGGCGGTTTTCTTGCGGGGTATGCCTAGTCGCTGGCGACGCTCCCAGAGATTTTTACGACTGATACCCAGTTTTTGAGCCAGCTCTGTTTCACTCATCTGATCCTGGTGTTCAAGCACAAAGTGCTGAAAATAATCTTCTAGGGAGAGGTCGTCCTCTTCAATAGGCGCTTGGCTCTCGTTACTTAAGGGAGCTGGAGGAGCAGCGAGCGGGGTAGGGCGGTTAGTGACAGGCCCTAGGCCAAGATCATCCGGGTGAATCAGGTGGCCTTCAGCGAGAATCACGCCCCGCTCCAGGGCGTTTTCCAACTCACGTACATTGCCTGGCCAAGGATAGTCTTGTAGGTCTTGGCGCGCGGCACGCGATAGCCGTAGCCCCTGGCGTTCATGGCGTTTACACGCTTTGTCTAACAAAATGTCGGCAATGGTTAGGACGTCCTCTTCGCGCTCTCTTAGGGGCGGTAGTTCGATCTGCATCACGTTGAGGCGGTAGTACAGATCGAGGCGAAACTCGCCGCTTTTTGAGAGGGCGCGTAAGTCCCGGTGGGTGGCGGCGATAAGACGCACATCCACATGGCGGGTTTCGACAGAGCCAATTTTACGAATTTCCCCTTCTTGCAGTACGCGCAGCAGGCGTGCTTGGGCATCCAACGGCAGCTCACCAATTTCATCCAGAAACAGCGTGCCTCCGTCGGCGGCTTCTACTAAACCTGTGCGGGCGGCGCTTGCACCGGTAAAGGCGCCTTTTTCATGGCCAAACAGTTCCGATTCAATCAGCGTTTCAGGGATTGCAGCGCAGTTAACACAGATAAGCGGGGCTTTGGCGCGTTTGCTTTGTTGATGAATGGCGCGGGCGACCAGTTCTTTGCCGGTACCCGATTCCCCCTGGATCAGCACGGTCACGTCGGCGGGGGCGGTTTTACGGATGCGGGTGTAAACCTGCTGCATGGCGGCGCAGCTGCCAATCATGGTTTGACGTCCACCACCGTCGTCAGTGATATCCGGCGGCGTGCTTTGCTGCATCGACTGCTTATGCAGGATACGTTCGACAGTTTCGAGCATCTCCGTATGATCAAACGGCTTTGCAACGTAGTCCACAGCCCCCTGCTTTAAGGCCTCTACAGCTGAGCGCATGCTGGCGTAGCTGGTCATAATCAGCACCGGCGCAGGCGCTGCCGCCGTGATCAGCGACGTGCCTGGCTCCCCCGGAAGGCGCAGGTCGCTGATGATGAGATCGAATTCGTTCAGCGGCTGAGTAATGGCTTCTTCAGCGCTGGCGGCCTCGCTCACGGTATAGCCATGGCGGTCGAGTAAGCGTTTTAGAGCGCTGCGAATAATCGCTTCATCTTCAACAATCAGTATCCGAGGCATGGGGTGAAAGATCATCCTGTTGGTAGAGCGGTAGCCAAAGGGTAATGGCAGTGCCTTGTGACTGGCCGGGAGGTGGCGATGCCACGTCTATCTTGCCTTGATGCTCGTTAATAATTTGATACGCCAACGATAGTCCAAGCCCGGTGCCTTCGCCCGCAGGCTTGGTCGTTGTAAAGGGTTCGAACAGGCGGTCTTTAACGCTTGGCGCAATGCCATGGCCATCATCGCTGACGCGCCACCAGGCATGGTTGGCTTCTATGCCAGCCTGTATATGGATATGGCCGTGTGGCTGACAGGCGTCCCGTGCGTTACTCAATAAATTGACCATTACTTGGGTTAAGCGTTGATCATCGCCACGTACCACGATATCGCCAGGGCAATCGTTTGTGTAGATGACATCCTCGCCCGAGCGGGCTAAATGGATCAAGTGCAAGGCGTCTTCACTAATAGTCTTAAGCACTGCGGGGGAGGCCGGTAGTGGCACGGTATGGCGGCCACCGTGAGCAAAGCCTACCAGCGAGTTGACGATTTTAGTAACCCGCTGGGTAAGCTGTTGAATTTGATCTGCGGTTTCCAGCAGCGCGGGGTCGTCGGTATCGTAGCGCAGGTTTTGTGCCAGCGATGAAATACCGGTAATCGGGTTGCCGATTTCATGGGCCACGCCTGCTGCCAGCTGTCCAATAGAAGCGAGCCGGGCCGCGTGAACCAGCTCATCTTCGAGCCACTTCATTTCGGTGTGATCCTCCACCAATATCACGCTGCCGCCGCGGCTGTCGTGGCCACTGAGTACCGCTTGGTGCAGGGTCAGGAAGTAATCTTTGCCATGCAAGGAGACTGCCTGCTTGTAAAGCGGTGTATGGGGGGCGTTACGTACACTGCCCAGCAGGCTAGGCCAAGGCGCTGGTAAGCTGTTACGGCTCGACCCAATGACGCTGTCGCCACTAATGCCCGAGAGCTGAGAGAGTGCCTGGTTCCACATGAGTAACTCGTCATCGTCACCCAGGACGCATAGCCCGACGGGCAATTTAGCAAGCGTTTGGCGGTGGTGGCGGCGTAAGCCATCCAGCTCACGGGCCAGCCCCGTTAAGCGCGATCGATAGGCTTCCAGTCGGCTTTCAACGAAGTGGATGTCGTCGGTAAGCGGAGCATCGTTGTGGCGGTAGGGGAGATAGCGATCAACGATGTCTCTGGCAACGGAAGGCCCCATGAGGCCTGAAAGATTCGCTTGAATACGGTCGCGTAGGCGGCGTAGCGCGTAAGGACGCCGTTCTTGAGGGGTGAAGTTCAGCGCCTTTAAAGCACGCTCAACTTCACGTTCAGCCGCTTCATCACCAAGCGCTTGGGCAAGATGCACGGTAAAATCACCGGCTGTTGCAGCTTCTAGCGGTAGGCGCTTAGAGCGTATGACGGCATCTACCGAACACGCTTCAGCTGCTGAACGCTCTCCCTCTGACGTACGGGTAAATAGCGATACCAAAATCAGCAGCATAATATTAACGGCAAGGGAGACCAGCGTGATGTTATACCAGTGTGGCGAGTCGGCTGGTATGGAGGGTATGAAGTCTTGCGTGGTTACCGAGAAATCAAAAAGCAGCGGTAGCCAAATGCCCACCAGCCAGATAGTGCTACCACCAATTAGCCCTGCCACCATGCCTTTCCGATTTGCGCCAGGCCAGTAAAGCAGCGCGAGCATGCCGGGCAAGCATTGTGCCATACCGATAAAAGCGGCGAGTCCAAGGTTCGTCAGAGAGTGATAACGACCAACGCTTTCAGCAAATAGCCAGCCACTGAAAATAACGGCGACCACTAAGCCCCGCCTTAGCCAAAGCAGCCAGCCATACAGGTCATTTTGTGCTTCGGGAGGGCGCGCAACGAGGATGACATGATTGAGCAGCATGCCGGAAAGCGCCAGCGCAATCATCATCATGGTGCCGCTGGCAGCCGCCAAGCCGCCAATGAACGCCAGCGCCCCCACCCACCAGTGCTCTGTCATGAAATAGGCGGCATACGCCGCCATCGGAACCGCCTCATTGGTGGCCTGCGCCGCCCACCAAATGAGCGGCACTGGCAGTGCCATTAGCAGTAAAAAAAGGGGGAGTGTCCAGCTCGCCTGAAGCAGCGTATGACGAGAAAGGCTTTCGGCGAACGTGATTTGAAATAGGTGCGGCATCATAAAGGCGGCAGCAAAAAACAGCAGTAACAACGTGCGCCATTGAGGCGCCTCTAGCTGCGGAGTAGCGGCTTGAGCCGCTGCGCCGGGGCCTTCTAACCACTGCTGTAAATCTTGCGGGCCATCAAACACCCACCATAGCGCAATGGCGCCGAGCCCAAGCATGGCTAATAGCTTAATGACCGATTCAAAGGCAATCACGCTAAGCAGTGTGTCGTGGCGGTGCCGATGGCTATGGCGCGCGCCGAACAGTACCGCACAGCCCGCCGTTACCGCGCAAAATAGCAAGGCAACCGCAGCGCTATAGCGGCTGCCGGTGAGCAGGTGTATTGCATCGCTTAGCGTTTGTACCTGAATACCCAGCAGCGGCATAACGGTAAGAAGGCTAAGCAATGTGACAATGGTGCCGACCCAGCGTGAACGAAAACGAAACGCAAAGAGGTCCGCCAGTGAGGAGAGCTGGTAAGTGCGCGTAATGCGCTGAATAGGTACGAGTAGCACAGGCGCAAGCAAAAAAGCCCCTGCGGCGCCCAGGTAGTAGGCCAAATAGCCAAAGCCAGCTTTGGAGGCGAACTCAACACTGCCGTAAATGGCCCAAGCACTGGCGTACACGCCCAGGGCTTGGGTGTAGATGACAGGGTGGCGTGTAATACGCACCGGAACCCAGCCGCGCTCTACCGCCAAACCGCAGCAAAACAGTAGTGCAAGGTAACCAAGGCCTAAAAACAGTACACCGAGTAACTCAACGCTCATCTAACTTCCTTTTTTGCTCTAGCCAAAGCGTTAGCGCAATCAGGCCGCCCCAGATAGCAAACGGTCTGTACCAGGCGATGCCGGGGTCGCCCCAGCCGTCCATGAGCAGTGGCGAGAGCAGGTAGCCGCCAAACACAAGAAATAGCATGATGCGGTAAACGTACATATCAGTACTCCGGGGGTAGTGCACGGTGGTGAAACGGCGTTAACTGCTCAATCGACCAGTGCGCTATTGCCCAGCGTAATTGCACCTCAGGAGCCTCCTGCGCTAGCTCTATGGGTGGGGCTTGGTCAAGGGCCTGCAGTGCGTGAAATAACTGGTGACGAACACCCTCAACACTTTCTGCCAACGCAGGGGCCATGTTCTGCTTGGAGAGCTTTTGGCCATCATCCGTTACCATCAGCGGTAGGTGGAGATAGCGCGGCGTAGGTAAGCCAAGTGCTGTTTGTAGCTGGCCTTGCCAGGGAGTGTTATCGAGTAGGTCGTAGCCTCTAACCACATCGCTAATGCTCTGCT
Organism: Halomonas sp. 7T; assembly: GCF_025643255.1. Taxonomy (NCBI): domain Bacteria; kingdom Pseudomonadati; phylum Pseudomonadota; class Gammaproteobacteria; order Oceanospirillales; family Halomonadaceae; genus Halomonas; species Halomonas sp. 7T. The sequence continues at coordinate 3,629,837 of NZ_CP087112.1, forward strand.
CGGCATCGTCTACCACCACGGCAAGCTGGTAGGCCCACAGGTTATCTTTACGCTTTAAGACCACGTCGCCGAAGGTGGCAGGGTCGAGCTGCTGGCGGCCAAACAGGCGGTCTTGCCATGTAATAGGGCGTTTGGCTAAGTCGCTGCGTAATCGCCAAGCGACGGGCTTGTTAGCCTCACGCTGCCCGTTGCGGCACCAGCCGGGATAAATCGTGAAGTCTTGCCACTGCTTTCGTGAGCAGCTGCAGGGGTAGGCTAGGCCCCGTGCAATGAGGCAGTCTAACGCCTGCTGATAAGCCGCATGGCGTGTGTGTTGCCACACGACCTGCTCGTCCCAATATAGGCCAAACCTTTCAAGCTGGCGCAAAATGGTGCTATCTGCGCCCTTGGGGCAGCGAGGTGGATCGATATCCTCAATGCGTACCAGCCACGTTCCTCCCGCCGCGCGGGCATCCAGATAACTGCCTAACGCTGCAACCAACGAGCCAAAGTGAAGGGGGCCTGATGGCGTGGGGGCAAAGCGTCCCCGGTAGCAATCGGTTTGTGACATGGGCGCCAATAACAGTTGCAATGAATTGACCAACAAAAACGGGCACCCTGAAGGTGCCCGGCTTTGTTGTTGCGTCTACTACGTTGCCGCTAACGACATTAACCGCCGAGCTGTTTTTCTTTGAGCTCTGCCAGGGTTTTACAATCGACACACAGCGTTGCCGTGGGGCGTGCTTCAAGGCGACGAATGCCGATTTCGACACCGCACGCTTCACAGAAGCCGTAGTCATCTTCATCGATTTTCTCGATGGTTTCGTTAATTTTTTTCAGCAACTTGCGCTCGCGATCTCGCGTACGCAGTTCAAGGCTAAAGCCTTCTTCTTGCGTCGCTCGGTCAGCGGGGTCGGCATAGTTGTTTGCGTCTTCTTGCAGGTGGCGCACAGTACGATCCACCTCTTCCATGAGATCCTGTTTCCAATCCAGGAGCAGCTGTCGAAAGTGCGCAAGCTGCTTCTCATTCATATACTCTTCACCCGGTGCCGGCTCATACGGGGTGAAGGACTTGGACGCTTCCGGTTTCTTTTCCGCTACTGGCATGGGAGTGCCCCTTACGTATGTGACTGCTGATCGACCATGAACGTGTGTCAAGATCTCACGCCAAAGGGATGCTTGTTTAGCTGAAAATGTGGCGTGTTGCAAGCGTAATGGTGGTATTTAGACTAAGGTCTTACAGCTTATTTGGCGCCGCCCGTGCTTCTCTACTGGGCCTTTATAACTGCGTTTTTATGGACATAAGGTGAAGGAGCCACTATGGCCTGGAATTCCCGTGTGAGTCATGTCGCGCCCTTTCGGGTGATGCACTTATTAGAAATGGCTCAGGCCCGAGAGGCTCAAGGCTATGATGTGATTCATCTAGAAGTGGGTGAACCTGACTTTGCGACGCCTGAGCCTATTGTGGCGGCGGGGCAGCAGGCGTTGGCGGCGGGCAAAACGCGCTATACGTCCGCCGCAGGTTTAGCGCCGCTGCGCGAAGCGATTGCAGGCCACTATGCCGAACACTTCAATGCGTCTGTCGACCCGTCGCGCATTCTGGTAACCCCAGGGGCCTCTGGGGCGCTGCTGTTAGCCAGCCAGCTGCTGGTAGAGAGCGGTGATCGGGTGCTGATGGCGGATCCTAACTATCCCTGTAACCGCCATTTTATGGCCTTAGCGGGCGCTGAGATTGATGCCATACCGGTTGGGCGGCAAAGTGGTTGGCAATTAACGGCGCCCTTGATTGAGCAGCACTGGCAGGCGCAAACAAGCTTAGCCATGCTAGCGTCCCCGTCGAACCCTACTGGGCACACGTTAAGCGCTGAGGCGCTAACGGCAGTGTTCAACACCGTTGCTGCCAGAGGCGGTGAGGTGATTGTTGATGAGATTTACCAAGGCCTCAATTATGATGATGCGCCGCTATCGGCAACATCGCTTTCCGACCAAGCCTTTGTGGTTAATAGCTTTTCAAAATACTTTGGCATGACCGGCTGGCGCCTGGGCTGGCTCGTAGCGCCGGAGCATGCGGTAGAGCCGCTCACCCGGCTTGCACAAAACGTCTTTTTAGCGGCGACGACGCCCTCCCAGCATGCTGCACTGGCCGCCTTTACGCCTGAGTGCCGAGACATTCTCGAAACACGGCGAGTAACACTAAAACAGCGCCGACAAGTGCTGCTGGATGGCTTGGCGCAGCTGGGCCTAGCCCCCGACCTTCCTCCTCAGGGGGCGTTTTACCTATGGCTAGACATCTCCCGCTACAGCCAAGACAGCCAAGCGTTTTGCGAGCGTCTATTGGTCGAGGAGAATGTGGCGATCACTCCTGGGATTGATTTTGCCGTGACAGGCGGCGAGCACCATGTGCGCATCGCCTTCACCAATGACGTGGCGCGGTTAGAAGAAGCCGTGGCGCGCATTGCCCGATTTGTAGCCCGGTTATGATGACGTATGAAAGCCTGGAGTCGGGTGTGCTGCTGCGCCGCTATAAGCGCTTTTTAGCGGATGTACGTTTGGAGAGTGGTCAAGAGGTGGTCGCCCACTGCCCTAATACCGGCTCAATGAAAGCGGTGAACGTGCCCGGCTGCCGGGTATGGCTGTCGCCCAGCGACAACCCGAAGCGCAAGCTCGCCTGGACCTGGGAGTGGATTGAGCTGCCCCAACCAGATGGCACGCAGGCGCTAGCATCAGTGCATACCGGGCGGGCGAACCGCATTGTAGAAGCGGCGATTGAGGCGGGCGGTATTACGCCACTGGCGGGCTATCAAACGCTAAAGCGGGAAGTGACCGTTGATGATGCCCGGCTCGATTTTCGTCTGGACGATCCCGTAAAAGGCACGGTTTATGTAGAAGTGAAGCAGGTCACGCTGAAAGAAACCGATGGGCACGGCTACTTTCCTGACTCGGTTAGCGTGCGCGGCACCAAGCATTTGCATACGTTAACGGCGCTTGCTGAGCAGGGTGAACGGGCAGTGCTGCTGTTTTGCGTCGCCCATGAGGGAATTGCCGATGTAGCGCCAGCTGCCCATATCGACCCTGTGTATGCAGCAGCATTAGCAGAAGCAGTAAAGGCAGGGGTAGAGGTGCTGGCTTACGGGATTACGCCGCAGTGGCGTGCTGGTAAACCGGTTGCCGTCTGCTTGACGCGGCGGCTACCGGTTCGGCTGTAAGAGATGAATGCAGCGCTAACTTAGCGCTTAGCGCTCGATATAGAAGCGCTGAATAAAATTGACCGATTCAGGCGCGGCATTTCGGTCATAGCGCACGTCGAGATCAAAGCGCATGGCTTCGTCGTGCTGCATGGTAAACGGCGCCAGGTGATAGGTTGCATCTCCGTCATGCACCGTGCGAAAGCTCAGCGACTCCTGAGAGCCGGTAAGGCCGCTGACATAGCCCTGTATGCTCGCGTTTACAGGGCGCGTGCTGCCATCTTCCTTGCGCTCACGTACGCTAACATTAACCAGCCCGCGGTTAGCGCTGCGTGGAATGTTGTTCGCCTGAGCCACCTCCGGTGTCAGAAAACGAGTGCTAACCGCACTGTAGTGGATTTCGTAGTCACCCACCTGCACGAATTGCTCAGCGTTAGCGCTGGCAGTGATCATGAGCGTTGCAGCTAAGCTAACGCTGAGTAGTAAGCGGCGTAACATGGCAAACTCCTCTTGTTGTATCTGGACCGCGTTAGCGGCGACGTACCCTGAAAATAGCAATTTCACCAAATAAATTGGGCCACCATTTGGATGTCCAGTGACCTCGATGGTCGCCAACGCCCACCGCGCGGTCAACAATCATGAGTCCTTTCTCGCGACAGAGATGCTCAAAATCGTTAAACGTTGAGAGGTGGATGTTGGGGGTGTCGTACCACGCGTGAGGCAGCGATTTAGAGACCGGCATATAGCCGCGCAAGCCAAGATGAACACGGTGGCGCCAATAGGCAAAGTTAGGAAACGTAATAATGCCCTCTTCTGCTACTCGCAGCATTTCATCAAGCATTTTATCGGGGCGGCGCAGCGCTTGTAGCGCTTGGGTCATGATGACTTGATCATAGCTGTTATCGCAGAAACTACCCAGGCCGTCATCAAGGTTATGCTCAATCACGTTAACGCCGCGCGCGACGCACTGAGTAATGCCGTTTGGATCAATCTCTAACCCGTATCCTGAGACGTTTTTTTCTTTGGCCAAGCGTTCCAGCAGCTGCCCATCGCCACAAGCTAAATCTAAAACATGAGCCCCTTGGGGTACCCAGTCGTAAATCAGTTCTAAATCAGCGCGCATTACGGTGTCTCCTCTTCAGCGGTGTCATGGATCGCTAGCTCATGGGCAACGCGACCCATAAACGCGCTGAACAGGGCGTGATAACGCGGTTCGGGTAGCAAAAACGCATCGTGCCCATGAGGAGACTCGATATTGGCATAGCTCACTGCCTTGCCTGCACGGGTTAAAGCGTCGACGAGTTCGCGGGAGCGAGAGGGTGGAAAGCGCCAGTCGGTGGTAAAGCTCACAATCAAAAAAGGGCACTGTGCGGGGGCTAGCGCGCTGGCTAGGTCGCCTGCATGGGTAGCCGCAGGGTCAAAGTAATCCAGTGCCTTGGTCATTAACAGGTAGGTATTGGCGTCAAAGGCGGTGGAGAAAGTATCGCCTTGATAGCGTAGATAAGACTCCACTTGGAACTCGACATCAAAGCCAAAATTTAGATCGTTACTGCGCAC